>JAZUNG010000028.1:0-8934 GCA_045604025.1 Lachnospiraceae bacterium
AGAGCACCTGCTGCAAGTGAGCCATGAACTGCTCCTGCTGCGCCTGCCTCGGACTGCATCTCTGTTACTGCAACCTCTCTGCCAAAGATGTTTTTCTGACCTGATGCTGCCCACTTGTCAGCCAGCTCAGCCATGACAGATGAAGGTGTGATCGGGTAAATCGCAGCAACATCTGAGTATGCGTAAGATACATGTGCAGCTGCAGTATTACCATCCATTGTTTTCATTTTTCTGGACATACTGAAACCTCCTAAAAATTATGATTAACACCCATAATGTGTATTTCTTCTACACAAAACTGCTATATATTATACTATGCCGTATCACCCATTGTCACCATATTATTCGAAATAATGACTGTTTTTTACATTGTCTTTTTGGTGCATATTCAGGAAGCCTAAAGAAAATGTCCTTGACAAATCAGAAAGAAAAAGAAAAAATATATACGTTCATCTGCATCCGTAGCCCAATGGATAGAGCGTCGGCCTCCGGAGCCGGAAATGCGGGTTCGATTCCCGCCGGATGCACTGAATATCTACAGTATCACCCTGTTCAGTTCTCTTGAGAAAACATATGAATGATCAGACAGAAAGTCGGTCGGACTGACCTCCGCTCTGTTCACGCTGCGTATGATATGGTCAATATATTCTCGTGTCACACTGGACATAGGAGCGGCTATGATCTCATGGATGCTGGACGGGATGATGATCAGGTCATCTTCTGCCCTGTCAGCCAGTTCAGACAGCAGACTCTTATCCAGCATATACACAGCACCATTGCTTCTGGTCCTGCAGCTGATCAGATGTACTTCATCCTCCATTCTTTCATCCTCATCAATACCTGCGATCGCCTCAAAGAACTCATTCAGACTCTCCAGCACAGGCGGGTTCAGCCTCCTGGTATTCTCCGCGGCTATCCTTGACAGATCAGAAGTGCTCTTTCCCCAGGTTTCCATCAGCTCGTTCGAGATGTTCACTCTGTAGCAGTTGTTGCCGTGGATCATCAGCACATAGTATACGACTGACAGATCCAGAAACGACAGATGTGGACTGCCTTCCAGCATTTCCCTGTTGGTCTCTGAATTGACCAGCCTGCAGCAGATCTGATCTGATATCTCATCAAAATCCATCAGTCTCCTGGTCTGATCCGCTATTTCACTGCACTCATACAATAGTCCATCTACCGCCCTGTCGCATACATAATCCATGGTATATCCCGAATTATACATATCGTACAGGTCTTCCATATAGATGGTCGGGGCAACAAGTTCATCCCCACTGCCATGATAAAATGCCGTGAGACTTTCCAGTTCTCTTCCGTTCAGCTTGGTTACATGTGAGCTCTTCAGTTCCTTCCCTTCAGGGAGTTTTCTACTGATCCTTTCCATAGCTCTGGTCCTGAATGTTTCGTAATTCATACTTCTCCTTTCCGCCTGAACTGAACAGAGATCCGGTATCAGAAAAATAAGACGAAAAGATCACTGCCCGTACAGGCTGCGCAAAATAAAAATGATTGGAATATCATCCCGGAACCGGGATGCACAGATATAGAAAGATCTGTAGGGTCATATTACCCTACAGATCTTTAAAAGTCAATAATAATTCAATGTTGGAAATTATGCTCTTGAAGAATACTCGCCTGTTCTGGTGTCGATCTTGATCTTCTCACCTTCTTCAATAAAGAGCGGAACCATAACCTGAGCACCGGTTTCTACGGTAGCAGGCTTGGTTGCGTTGGTAGCGGTGTTGCCCTTGAATCCGGGATCGGTCTGGGTAACTTCAAGCACTACAGAAATAGGAGGCTCGATAGAAAATACCTTGCCCTGGAATGCCAGGAGCTTGACCTCTTCATTCTCCTTTACAAACTTCATGGCATCTGCAGCCTCTTCGTTGGGGATGGCTGTCTGCTCATAAGTCTCATTATCCATGAAGATATAAGAATCTCCGTCATTATAAAGATACTGTGCGTTGCTTCTTTCGATAACTGCCTCATCGAACTTGTCCTCAGGCTTGAAAGATGTCTCAATAACAGAACCGGAAATGATCTTTCTGTATTTGGTTCTTACAAATGCTGCTCCCTTGCCGGGCTTAACATGCTGGAATTCAATGATCTGGCATGCGTCACCATCTATAATGACTGTACGTCCGTTTCTGAAATCAGAAGCTGAAATCATAAATAATCCTCCTAAAATATATAATCACTGTTTATAATTCATATTCTACATGGTAAATCCCAAAGTTTCAACAATTTCCTTGCTTGTTTCCGCAGCTGTTTTATTGTCAGTAATGATCTTGACATCTGCGACATTCTCATAGGTTTCCGCTGTATTACGCATCAGATCTGCCAGATAGTCAGCATTCAGAACATCTGCCAGCATTCCCCTTGTCTTGTCTCTCTTGATACGCGCTGCGATAGTCTCAGGCTCTGCCTTCAGATAGACTATGATACCGTTCTCTTTGATCATGTCGATATTTTCCTGCCTGAGGGCTATGCCCCATCCGGCGGAAATGACCTGATAATCCTTGCTCAGCACCTGTCTCAGGTACTTGGTCTGCTTGTCCAGGAACAGCTCCATATCGCTCTCTGCCAGATCCGAGACGGAAGTCTGCTCCTTGCTCTCGATATACGCATTCAGATCGATACGGTTCAGCCCATATGTATTGGACAGGATATTGGCGACCTTGGTCTTGCCTGCGCCCAGTACACCTACCAGGATGACCTTCCTGTAATTATTGTGAATGATATCCAGGATGGTAGCCATGTCATGAACATTGATCTGTCCGGGTGCAGATGAGGATTTGAGCGCTGCAAATGTGATGGCGTTTTCCAGAAACTCACCCATGATCCTGGTAACAATACCCATGCGTCCCATGGATATGGCGATAACAGGAGGTGATGTGAGGCTTCCTGTCATCTCCTCTGTCGCACTGATCAGGTTCAGCACATCCCTTCTGGAATTGGGCATATAGGCAGCCTTGACTACATCAGCCCCCATCTGCTCCATGCGCCTGAAATCCTCCAGAATCTCTTCCTCAGACGGTGTGCTTCCGAAATCATGTCTGGAAATGATCACAAATGAACCTGCATCCTTCAGACTGTCGATGAAATCTTCCTGTCCCTCAACGTGACATGCTTCCACATCCACCAGATCAGCCAGACTATTATCTGCCACCATCCTAACAACCTTCAAATAGTAATCGGCAGATACATCTACCTTACCGCCCTCGGACTTCGTCCTGAGTGTGAAGATCAGTGGTTTGGACACAGTTCTGCGAAGCTTTCTCATCAGAGACTTGACTTTGGCCAGATCTGTGGATTCCTTAAAGAAATCCGCGCGGAACTCTACCAGATCGCACTCAGCATCCTGTGCCAGCTGCGCGCGCTCCAGGACCTCATCTGCGGTTTCTCCCATAACAGAAACACAGAGCTTCGGTCTGCCTCTTCCAATAGAAATATTCCTTACTCTTATGACCTTACCCATATCAGCACCTCGCTTATTCTATAGAATCAAACTGACTGTTGTAAAGATCTGCATAAAAACCGCCCAGTTCCATAAGCTGATCATGATTGCCATGTTCGATGATATCTCCCTCGTTCATGACCAGTATCAGATCGGCGTTCTTTATAGTTGAAAGTCTGTGTGCGATAACGAATGACGTGCGCCCTTCCATCAGCTTGTCCATGGCTTCCTGGATCAGCTCCTCGGTCCTGGTATCAACAGAACTGGTAGCTTCATCAAGGATCAGGAAAGGTGCACGCTCAACCATGGCTCTGGCTATGGTAATGAGCTGCTTCTGGCCCTGAGAAACATTGGCCTCTTCGTTCAGTATTGTATCATATCCGGCAGGCATTGTCCTGATAAAATGATCGATACCCGCCATTTTTGCAGCTGTTTCTATCTGCTCATCGGTCGCTTCAGTCTTGCTGTAACGGATATTGTCCCTGAAGGACCCCTCGAACAGCCAGGTGTCCTGAAGGACCATACCGAACAGATCATGCACCTCTGCCCTGCTCATATCCTTCGTATTGACACCATCGACAGTGATACTGCCCGAATCCACCTCATAGAATCTCATGAGAAGGTTGACCAGTGTGGTCTTTCCTGCGCCTGTGGGACCTACGATAGCTATCTTCTGACCCTTTGTAGCCCTAGCAGTAAAGTCCTTTATAATGACCTTGTCAGGATTGTAACCAAATCTGACATGGTTGAATTCGATATTTCCCTGAACAGTTGCCGGATCCAGGATCCTTTCCTTGTATGAATCATCCTCGAGTTCTTCCTCCTCCAGGAACTCAAATACTCTCTTGCTGGCAGCCGCTGTAGACTGAAGCTGTGTAAATACTCTGCCCAGCTGCTCCATGGGATTGGTAAAGAACCTGACATAGATCATAAACGCGATGACCACGCCGAATGTGATGGTTCCGCGTGCAGCCATGATAGATCCGATGATACTTACCGCAACATATCCCAGATTGCCCGCAAATCCCATGATCGGCACCATGATGCCTGACAGGAACTGAGCTTTGAATGTAGCATTATAAAGCCGCTCATTGATCGTATCGAACTTCCTGCGCTCAAGTTCTTCGCTGTTATAGATCCTGACAACATTGTGATTGGAGTAAACCTCCTCTGCCTGGCCGGTCAGATTGCCCAGCTCGTGCTGCTGTGCCACGAAGAATTTCTGGGAGTACTTCATGATGATCATCAGGAAGACAAATCCCAGCAGTGCAGCTCCTACTGCAACCAGAGTCAGCAGCGGATTGGTTACCAGCATCAGAACGAACGATCCGATGAACTGTGTACCTGCCTGGAACAGAGTTCCCACGCTCTGAGTCAGAGTCATACCTATAGTATCTACATCATTGGTCACTCTGGAGAGCAGGTCTCCGATCATGGTCGTATCGAAGTACTTTAAGGGCAACACGTTGATCTTGCGGTTGATATCTCTTCTCAGACCATATGCAGTATTCTGCGTGATGATGGTCATCAGGAATGCCTGCAGGAATGAGAACGCAGCAGCGAGCGCATATAGGATGATCAGCAGGATCATCAGACTGAATATACCCTGCATATTCACAGGTTCACCATACAGCGCTTCTCCGATTATGTCCGCGATACGGCTGATATATGTAGGTCCGAGGATGGACATGACAGTTCCGCCCACAGCAAACAGGACAGCCAGTATCAGCAATACGATATATTTTCTCAGATACTTCAGCAGAGGCTTAAGGAATCTGAGAGATGCTCTTTCAACACTTCTACGCATTTTTCAGTTCCTCCTCCGACAGCTGTGAATAAGCGATCTGCCTGTAGATATCACAGCCAGAGAGCAGCTCGCTGTGAGTGCCCATGCCTACGATCTTGCCTTCGTCAAGGACTATGATCTTGTCAGCGTCCTTAACAGTACCTATTCTCTGAGCCACTATCAGTACAGTGGCTCCGTCTGTTTCAGTCTTCAGCTGAGCCCGCAGTTTCCTGTCAGTCTTATAGTCAAGTGCTGAAAACGAGTCATCAAATATGAATATCTCCGGATGCTTATGGATAGCTCTTGCGATAGAGATCCTCTGCTTCTGGCCTCCTGAAAAGTTCTGACCGGCCTGAGCAACATCAGCGTAAATGCCTTTTTCGGACTTACGGATGATATCACCACCCTGAGCAACCTCCAGTGCGTGGATGATCTCCTCATCAGAGCTCTGGCCAGCATTGGCTCCGTAATCTACATTTGATGCAATAGTGCCCTTGAAGAGGATAGCCTTCTGAGACACATAACCTATCTTCGCATGCAGATCGCTCTGTTTGTATTCACGCACGTCCACACCGTCGACCAGTACCTGACCGGAAGTGACATCATAGAATCTGGGGATCAGATTGATGAGTGTACTCTTACCGCAGCCGGTCGAACCTATAAATGCGATGGTCTGTCCCTTCTCAGCAGAGAATGTGATATGCTCGAGGACATTTTCTTCTGCATCGGGATAGCTGAATGAAACATCCCTGAACTCTATTGTTCCGAGATTCTCCGGTGCCTGTACCAACGGGCCATCCGTGATCACAGCCTCTGTATCCAGGATCTCATTGATACGTCCGGCGCTGACCTCAGCTCTCGGGAACATGATAAATATCATGGACATCATCATGAATGCCATGAGTATCTGCATCGCGTATGCCATGAATACGACCAGATTGCTGTAGATATCTATACGGTCAGCAACAGGTGAACTGTTGATGATAAATGCGCCTGCAATATATATGGCCAGTGTTGTCCCGTTCATGACCATCTGCATACCAGGCATCAGATACGCCATGACTTTGCCGGTAAAGAGATGTACCCTGGTCACATTTGTATTGGCCTCTTCAAACTTCTCTCTCTGATAGTCCTCGGCGTTATAAGCTCTGACGACCCTGACACCGGTGAGGTTTTCTGAAGTGATCCTGTTCAGGGCATCATTCAGCTTCTGAATGATCCTGAACTTCGGCATCAGCAAACTGATGTGGGACACGATCAGGATCAGTACCAGTACAACCGCTATTCCTGTGATCAGCAGCCACGTACTTCCTTTTCCCAGGATCTTCACGATAGCCCAGACGCCTATGATAGGAGCTCTGAGGATCACCTGCAGACCCATCGCCATGATGAAACGGATCTGAGTAACGTCATTACCGGTCCTGGTAACCAGGGACGCAGTTGAAAAGCCGCCGATCTCCTCCATAGAGAAATCAACGATCTTGTTATACAGCTCGCTTCTTAATTTGCGTGAAAAATCCGCAGCAACTCTGGATGTGAAAAATCCCACGACAATAACACAGATTGCATCTCCGACTGCGCAGAGGAGCATGATAAGTCCTGCATCGAGCACCTCTCTGGTCTCGCCGCCTCTCTTGACGATAGATGTTACCCTGTTCATATAGTCCGGAATGGTCAGAGTGAGCCAGACCGACACGAACATGACGATAACAACGATGGCTATGTACAGGACATCTCGTTTTTCTAATCTTCTAAGTAACCTAAACATAAACTAATCTCCTGACACTTAGAAGTTTATTTTACAGCAGATGCTATATGCATACAAGAAAAAAATCATGTGTCACTGAATTTACATATATTTAATATAACAGAATAAATGGTGCACAAAAGACTCAGGACTAACGTATTCGCTTTTGCGCACCATTTATTCTGTTATCAACTAAACTATATAAATTCAGGACTCCGTATTCGCTTTTGTACACCATTTATTCTGCCATATGCTAAACATATATTATTGTCAGCGAAAACCCAAACCGCTTGTTGGTCATTTGACCAATAATTGCAGTCGTGCGAGGATTTTGGCATAAAAATCTTACATAGACGAAGATTATGGGCATTTTACCCGCGAAATCTTCACACAGGCGCAAATTCTGAGCATCCTCTTTTCCTTTTGGCCTGATACGATCAATAATTCATATATAATATATAATATACAACAGCCCTGCGATCAATATATGTGCGAAAACGAATACGGAGTCCTGAGCTTTCGCGCGTGTATTGATCGACGAGCTGCTGAATATATTTATTATTTCAGATACTGCTGCTGTGGATGGTTTCTGAGATACAGGCGGTAGAAAATCATGACGATCTTCTCTCCTGACCGCTTGAGTCTGATGTGGAAAAGCGGATCTCTGGCGATCTGCTCAGTATGAACGGCGAGAATACCTGCGTTGTTGGCGCCCCATATATCAGTGAAGAGCTGATCTCCCACCATCATGGTCTGCTCCTTTGTGACACCCAGCTGTTTCATTGCCTTAAGGAACCCATCTGCCTTCGGTTTGGAAGCATTGCAGATATACTCTGCCCCTACTATCTCAGCAAAAGGTGCCACTCTTGCGTCATCATTATTGGAAATGAGGCAGGTCTGAAATCCTATCCTCTTAAGGTAAGCAAAAAACTCCGCTGCCTGCTCATTTGCCGGAGCATCATGCATGACCAGGGTGTTGTCAATATCGAACAGCACAGCTCTGTAGCCGGTTTCATAGTATTTAAGAAAATCAATGGCGTACACCGAATCATAGTGTACGCCTGGATACCATTGTTTAAACATCGGTTAATTGTTCAGTTTCTTTATCTCATCAATGAATGTATTTACATCCTTGAACTCTCTGTATACAGAGGCAAATCTGACATACGCCACCTGGTCCACATCCTTGATACGGTCCATAACGATCTCTCCGATCACGGTGCTCCTGATCTCCGAGCTGCCAAGAGCGAAGATGTCATTTTCAATATCATCGACCAGCTGTTCCAGTCTGGCAGCGGACACAGGTCTCTTATAGCAGGCCCTCAACACACCATTCTGGATCTTGGTCCTGTCATATGGCTCCCGATTATTATCCTTTTTGATAACGATCAGTGGGATAGTCTCGATCTTCTCATAAGTAGTAAAACGCTTCTTGCAGGCTATGCATTCACGTCTTCTCCTGATCGCTGTCTGATTGTCATTAGGTCTGGAGTCGGACACCTTGGTATCCAGACATCCACAGAACGGACACTTCATATCGTGGTTCTCCTTGTATACAATCTAAATAACGGATTAATTATATTATAATTTGTATCTGAGAACAAGCATAAAACACAATATATCGTGCGTTTATTGTCAGATCAGTCCAAACTCTTCCAGCGCCTTATACACACCCCTGTTCAGCATGTGATCAGCATGAAGAGGGATCAGTGCCTTCAGTGAGTCTTTTGCATTACCCATGACCACTCCGTGTTTTACCATCTGCAGCATATCGAGGTCGTTGAAACTGTCACCGAACGCATATGTATCTTCCATCGATGCACCCAGATGATCCATCAGGAATCTGATACCCTCACCCTTGGATGAATGCTTCGGTATAGTCTCAAACAGCAGACCGTGATCAGTCCAGAAATAATCGTCTCCTATCACATCCAGCAGACC
>JAZUNG010000029.1:0-2170 GCA_045604025.1 Lachnospiraceae bacterium
CACTCTATCTCTTTTAGAACCGTCTCAGCAGTTTCATCCTTCCACTTGAACGCGATGGAATTCCTGGGGAACTTGGCAGTGCGTCCCAGGCTCCTTCCATACGTTATATCATCCATCAGGAGCACCAGACCGTCTGATGGAACATCAAAATCCACTATATCTTTCGCAAACTCGCCTACCGCATCCACGATAGTATCTTCGTAAACAACTCTGTAGGCTACAACATCGAATCCCAGTCCTCTAAGCCACTCAAATCCCTTCTCATGAGAGTTTCCGATATCCACAGGAGTGCCGTCTGAATTTACTGCACTCTCCAATGAAAAAACAAACAGATTTACAGACCTCGACGCTGTCACACGGGCATCCAGCTGTCTGACAGAACCTGAGCACAGGTTACGGGGATTCTTGTATTTTGCGTCAGCATCAGGGATCTCCTCGTTGATACGCTCGAAATCCGAGTACTTGATAACAGCCTCGCCTCTGACCACCAGAGAGCCCTTGAAATCTATCTTCTTCGGCAGGTTTACAAATGTCTTCGCATTGTCCGTGATGACCTCTCCGATCTCTCCGTTGCCTCTGGTCACGGCCTTGATAAGGCTTCCGTTCTCATATGTCAGTACAACAGTCAGACCGTCCAGTTTCCAGGAAAGGAGGCCCTTCTGACCGCTGATAAATGCAGCCAGAGCTTCCGGTTCCTTGGTCTTGTCCAGAGACAGCATGGGTGATGCATGCGCCTCCTTGACCAGCTCTTCTGCAGGCTGATAACCAACCCTGTTCGTAGGAGAATCCTGCTCTGAGTAGCCTGTTTCCCGCTCCAGCTCCCCCAGTTCATCGTAAAGAGCATCATACTCATAGTTGCTCATGAGCTCTTTATTCTCGTCATAATATGCTCTCGAAGCCTCCTTAAGAAGCTTCGTCAGTTCCTTTATCCTCTGTATCCTGTCCATATCTGTCATATCTGTTACCTGCTCCCTGTCAGTCCATTATCTCTTCAAGATATCTGTCAAACAGGCTCTGCTGAATCCCACCCTGCACATAAGCACTGATATTTCCGTCACTGTCAATAAAATATGTATCCGGTATATAATAAAGCGAGTACTTCGTAACTCCATCACCGTCCAGATCAAAATAGATCGGGAATGTGAATCCCTGCTCTTCTACAAACATCCTGCCATTGGCCTCGAGTTCCCGTCCTCCGTCGGTCAGATCGATCATCAGGAACAATACCTCGTCTCCGTATTTCTCGTATGCATCCTGGAAAATAGGCATCTCATTTCTGCAGGGCGGACACCAGCTGGCCCAGAAATTCATTACTATGGGCTGTCCGAAATACTCCGACAGCATATGGGACTCACCGTCCATATCATAGAACATGAAATCCGGTGCCTTGTCTGCATGTACGCTTTCTGCTTCATCAGCGCCGGGCAGTGTGACTGCATCCGGGACCTCCACCTTCTCTTCAAAATGCCTGTACAGGAAGAACGCCCCGACCAGCAGAGCTATGAGTGCCAGCGCTACTATAATGATGATCCATACTTTTCTCATGCCAGTAAACCTATCCATTTTCCCATCAGACCAGTAGCTATCAGTATGCCTATACAGATCAGGAAAATGCCGCAAATGATATTAATGATCCTGTAATGTTTCTTAATCCAGGTGATCGCACCTGCCAGCCTGTCGATCAGGACCGAAGCGATCAGGAATGGTATACCCAATCCTGCGGAATAGCACAGGAGAAGGAGTATTCCAACCAGTGTGCTGCCCTGCCCCGAAGCCATCATCAGAGCCGACCCCAGGAAAGTTCCTACACAGGGAGTCCAGCTGATAGAAAAAACCAGTCCGAACAGCACTGCTGAAAAGAATCCTCCGCCCTGCATTCTTTTATGTCTGCCGGGAGCACTCATTTTCATAAACGGATTCCACTTTATGATGCCTGTATATGTAAGGCCAAAAAATATAATGATCAGTCCTGCAACCAGATTGACCCAGGTCTGATACCTGGTCAGGATGCGGCCCATAGTGCCAAAAGCCGCGCCCAGCACAATGAAGACTATCGTAAATCCAATGATAAAACCGCAGGTACGTATGAACGTCCTGCCTATACCTGCCTGCTGCGTATTGTCTTCAGGGAGACTGCCATCCGACAGTCCCCCTGCAAAATACGTGATAT
>JAZUNG010000030.1:0-6516 GCA_045604025.1 Lachnospiraceae bacterium
GTGCGGGATCGAGGTAGAGATCGTCTCCGGCGGCGGAACATCATCTCTGGAGCTGGTATCTGCAGGCACTATGCCGAGCGGGATCAACCAGCTGCGCGTCGGCGAAGGCATACTCCTGGGAACCGATACGACGCGCCAGACCGTCATACCACAGCTAGCCCAGGATGCATTTATACTGTACAGCGAAATAGTAGAGTTAAAAGAAAAGCCTTCCATGCCCTACGGTGAAGCCGGTTTCGACGCATTCGGAAACGTCCCCCGGTTCACGGATATGGGAGTCCGCAAGAGAGCCATAGTGTCGCTGGGCAAACAGGACGTCAATCCGGACGGGCTGATCCCGCTGGATGAACGTACGACCATCCTGGGCGCCAGCAGCGATCATATGGTCATAGATGTCACAGACTCCCCCACCCCGTACAGGGTCGGAGATATGATCGCATTCAGGCTGAACTACCAGGGATTGCTGTTTTTGTCCAATTCCATGTACGTAACCAAGAAATACATCTGAACCTGATGTTGAAAGGAGATCAATATGATTCAGGACAAAGGAAACATTTACTTCGGTATCTATAACAGATCAATTGAACCCCTGGTAATGCGTGAGCTCCTGCTCTACGTTACCAAAGGGCTGGCTGTCGTGACAAGCAGGCTCAGACAGAACGGCATCTGTTACCATAACATCATCAATCATCTGATCAACGACAACCTCTTCATGAGTATCCCGGATGCCAATCCCGACGTTGAAAGACTCTTCAAGAGAATAGAAAAGACGCTCCTGGTAAAACAGGGACTCCTCTCACGGATGCCGGAAAAGGATGGCCTCCACGACGCCGCGCTCTGGAACGGCACTGTCTACGAATATAAATCCAAGGCAAAGGCCATCACAAAACTCGAGACCGGTGACGAAAACGTCCGGGCACTGCGCGCAATGGTCATCTGCGGACTGAAAGAAATGGCGGCATATCTGAAACATGCCAGCGCCATGCAGGTGGAAGACGGATCTGTAAATGAATTCCTGCAGGATGCTCTGGCACAAACGCTGGACGACCTGACGAAGGAGCAATTGCTGGATCTGGTGACGGAAACCGGAAAGAACCTGAACAAAGCCATAGCTCTGTCAGAACAGGCAAAAGTGAGATAGCCTGCCGGACGGTGGCGCATCACGGCCGAGCGAGTCATAGCCGGTCCGGCTGAAAGATCGATAGCATGCCCGGGCCAAGAACTCTGCGCCATATGATATAATACGATCATGAACCACGAAAGGGGCGACAGATAATGGAATATATTTCACCGGGGACACCCATGTATAATGCCATCACAAAAGCGCTTTTCGAGAACTATGAAAGTATCTACGACATAGAGCCGGACAGCGGCCGTTACCAGTGCTGCCACGAGAGCGCACCCTACAAGGATCTGCTGATATCCAAAAGGGGCGACGATTTCTTCGCAGCGCTGGGCGAGTTTGTGCCCAGAGTCATACACCCGGAGGACCAGAAATATGTCTTATACATGCTGCGAAGGGACGTGCTGCTGGACAGGCTCACGAAGGAAAAATACCATTCATTTGTTTACAGGCTGATCCTGGAAGGTGAGCCTGTATATCACAGGATACGGGCGACCAGCGAGATCATCGAAGGCAAAATGCACATTCTGCTGGGAGTAAGAGACGTGCACGAAACCATCATGCAGGAGAAAGAACTGCTGGATCTCGAGCGGGAGCTGCAGCTGGCGCGGCTTCGGAACTTCACCAGCCAGATGCACCCGCATTTCCTGTACAATACGCTGGGCTCCATCCAGGAAATGATCATCGAAAACCCTCATTACGCGGCGGAGCTGCTGGGCGATTTTACCACGTACCTGCGCGGCAGCATCCGCTCCATGACTGCGGACAAGCCGGTCCCCTTCTCGCAGGAACTGGAAAATATCCGGGCCTACGTCAGCATAGAGAAGATGCGTTTCGGAGACAAGCTGAAGGTGGAATATGACATACAGGCACAGGATTTCCTCATCCTGCAGCTGAGTATCCAGCCGCTGGTCGAGAATGCGATCCGCCACGGCATATACGAACGCGGACCCAGGGGCGGCACAGTGAAGATAAGCAGCCGGGAGGAAGACACCTCGTGGGTAGTGATCATAGAAGACGATGGCGTGGGATTCGACGTAGACAGATATGAAGCAGAGATGTCGGAGGGCGCGACTGATTCTACGGGACTCCACAATATCAGATTCAGGCTGAACGCTATACTGCACGCGGGCGTCCGCATAGCCAGCAGGCCCGATGAGGGGACGCGCGTGACCGTATCAGTCCCCAAAAACAAAGGATGCGCGTGACCGTATCGGGCCCCAAAGACAGGGGACGCGCGTGACCGTATCAATCCCCAAGACAAAGGAGCTAATACATGAGAACGATCATCGTTGACGACGAGGTCCTGATGATCAGGAGATTCGTCAGACTGAGCGAGAACATCCCGGATATCAATATAGTGGGGCAGTTTGATAATGCGGCGAGTGCCATCCAGTACGCCAGGTGTCACCCGATCGACCTGGCGTTTCTGGATGTGGCTATGCCTATCATGGACGGCATCGAGCTGGCGAAGGAGCTGCGGACTATCCGCCCGGATATCCTGATAGTATTTATCACAGCCTATGATAAATACGTGTGGGATTTCAATAAGATCGGCGGGGATTACTATATCCTGAAGCCATATGATCTGAATACCATCGAGATGGTCATGGAGCGGATACGGCTGATAGCCAGACGCCAGAACAAAAACATCTATATCCAGACCTTCGGCAGATTTGTGGTGTTCAAGGATGATAAGCCTATCCAGCTGGTCGGAAAGGCCAAAGAGATCCTGGCGCTGGTAGTCAGCAGGCGCGGAAAGGAGATCAGCAACGAAGAGATATACAGCACCGTCTGGGAAGGCCGGGAATACTCCAACGTGCATATGAACGTATACTACAATGCTCTGCGCCGGCTGAAAAAAGCCCTGCAGCGGGAAGGTATCGAGGACATCCTGCTATCAACCCGCCACGGCCAGATAGCAAACGTGGACTGCTTCGACTGCGACTACTATGATTGGATCGAGCGGAAAATGGACAGCAGGGACCGTTTTTGCGGAGAGTTCCTGTCAGAGTATTCATGGGGCGAATGCATGCTCGCGGAGATGCTGTTTGAAGATGAACTGTGAGCGGGGCTTGCGGGCTGTTTGTTATGTGTTTGTGTGAGGGGAATATATTAATGCCTGTAGATAGTTCATCCACATTCAGGAGGGCATATCATGGACATAAAAACAAGACTGGAGATCGCTTCCCTCAGAAAACTATATCGCTGGGTTGACATGGACCCGAAAAAACATTTGCCGCAGCTGGGCTGCCACATTGACAGGACAATATCCAAAAGCTCCAGGCTGAGGCCACAGCTCAGATCGATCCAGTCTGCGCTCAACGACCCGGACGGCAACTGGTACAGGCTTCTGATGGATATTTTCACCAACATCGACCCCGGAGTGCGCCGGGCAGTGTTTGAGAACCTGGTGATAAACGGGACTATCAAACAGAGCATCATCCATGACAGACTGACTGCCAGATATAACTGCAATATACCCTGGGCAATACTCCTTGACCCAACATCAGCCTGCAATCTTCACTGTCTGGGATGCTGGGCGGCCGAATACGGTGACAAGCTGAATCTCACAGTTGTGGACATGGATGATATCATCTGTCAGGGGAAGGAGCTGGGCTGTCACTTTTTCCTGTTTTCCGGCGGGGAGCCGCTGGTCAGGAAAAGAGATATCATCTACCTGTGTAAGACACATCCGGACTGTATCTTCTCCGCATTTACAAACGGGACACTGATCGACGAGGCTTTCGCCAGTGACATGCTGCTTGTGAAAAACTTCATCCCTGCTATCAGCGTGGAGGGCTCTGAACAGTCGACAGATCTCAGAAGAGGTCAGGGAACCTATCGCAGAGTCACAAGTGCGATGGAGATACTCCGGGAAAACCATCTGCCGTTCGGGATCTCCACTTGCTATACCAGCATTAATACCGCGGATGTCGGAAGCGAAGAATACTTTGATCAAATGATCGAATGGGGAGCCAAATTCTGCTGGTTTTTTACATATATGCCAATCGGGAAGAATGCCGTGCCATCGCTCATGGTCACGGCAGAGCAAAGAAGATTCATGTATGATCAGATCCGCAAATTCCGGAAGACAAAAGCTATCTTCACTATGGACTTCTGGAACGACGGTGAGTATTCAAAATATAGAGAAAACAACGGCCCTGGTTATCCGGGCGGTTGCATAGCAGGAGGGCGCAGATACCTGCATATTAATGCCAAAGGCGACATAGAACCATGTGCTTTTATACACTACTCCGATTCGAATATTGGCGAGAAGACACTCCTTGAGGCACTGTGCTCTCCTCTTTTTATGGGCTACCGCAGGAATCAGCCCTTCAACGAGAACAAGCTGAGACCATGCCCGGTGCTGGATAACCCCGGTGCATTGACCAGGCTGGTCGAAGAAAGCCATGCATGCAGTACAGACTATCTGAACCAGGAGAGCCCAAGAGAATATAGTGATAAATGCGTGGCTGCCGCCCAGGCCTGGGCACCGGTAGCGGATGAGCTGTGGGATGCGGAGCATTGAAAGGTGCTGTAGGGCGGCCCGGGGCGGGGCATTTTGCGGACACTCTTGATGTCCGTAAATCCGCCCGCCTCCTCTACGCGGACACATAACTCGGTTTTTCTGCCAACAAACAGAGGCACTCGCATTTCTGCAAGTGCCTCTGACATAGATATCATATATAGATCAAACCATTATCTCGTACTTTTCTTTAAGATGATTCAGCGTGCTGTATTTTATCAGACCTTCCGATTGCATTCTACCTACTACAATCCCTGGCGCGATGCCCTGTTCCTTTGCGAACTGCAGGACGCTGCTCTCCGAATAATCATTATTTGTCCTGAACTGCTCAAAATCCTCTGCTGGGATCAGCGTATCAATTGACCATTTGTCAGCTGCTCTCTCATCATCGTCGGAAATACCATCAGGCTGTCCTACATGACCCAGAGCAATATGCGCCAGTTCATGAAACAGGCTGAGCCAGAACTTATCAGCATCCCGCCCCCGGGCAGTTAGTCCTACAACAATCTTGCTTCCATTCATGAATGACGCGCCTTGAAGAAATGAACCTTTCAGATGCGGCAAAAACACCAGCGCCACACCACAATCTGCGAGATCACTTTTAATCCGAGGACAGAATTCATGTGGTTCCAATACCGTCATCTTTCTTATCTCGGGCAAAGTGTCAATCATACCTTTGATATTGATGGGCGATGTCTGGATCTCGCGTGCCATGATCTTGGCTTCCTGTGCCCATGCCATCAGGGCGAGATCGCTTTTGTCAGTTGTCCCCAGCCTCCTGCACGCAATCTTGGTTATCTGCCGGTTTTCCAAAAGCGAAAGCCTGATCACTTCAAAATATTTTCTCAGATGGGCAGCCTTTTTTCTGGCGTCTCTGGTATCCGGTACCCACCCGAGTCTGGCCATCTCACTGTATGGGAATTGTTTGGCCATCTCTGCATCTGCATCCATCGCGTTCTCTGCCTCAGCTTTGATGACCTTCTCCCTGTAGACCGCTTCAAGATTGATCCAAAAATGCGCGGGTACGCCCAGAACCGTCTCCAGCCTGACAGCCGTTTCAGGAGTCAGCTGGACCTCTCCATTAATAAGCCTGCTGATATGCTTCTCCGACATATCCATCCTGGCTGCAAACTCCTTCTGGTTCATTCCTCTGTTATTCAACTGTTCTCTGATAGTTGCCCCAGGCGGCACTGCAATAATACTGCTGCTCCTCACCATAGTGCTCCCTCCTTGCATGCTTCTCTTTACTAATGATAATCGACGATTTCCAGAATGAGCGCCACCTGAATCTCATCACCATTTTTTCTAAACACCAGTCTATATGGATGAATCAGATCAACTGCGAATTGACCTTTCCTGTTCTGAGATAGAGGGTGACACCGTCCATTATGGTACTCTATCATTTCTTCAACTGAATCTGCGGCTCCTATCTCTTCAATACGCTGCTGTATTTTTATCGCCATATTCAACCCATATTTCTTCTCTGCTGTTTTGGCATCCGTACAATCCTTCTCGATTTTCTTGTTTTGTACGTAATATGCAACTGATCACCTCTTCATGTGAATTTACCTTTGAGGTAAATTTATAATAGCACAGATGTTGTAATATATCAATGGTGTAATTTACCTCAGAGGTAAATCCAACAAAGTGTTAAATATCTCTTATGGTTTCAAGTTGTTGTCCGTGTACGGCGGGCGGGGCATTTTGCGGACACTTTCGATGTCCGTATTTCCGCCCGCCTTCTCTGTGCGGACACTTGAGGCCACGAATCTCCATGATTTTGTCCGTGTACGGCGGGCGGGGCATTTTGCGGACACTTTCGATGTCCGTAGATCCGCCCACCTCCTCTACACGGACATTTCTC
>JAZUNG010000031.1:0-28989 GCA_045604025.1 Lachnospiraceae bacterium
ATGGTATTTTTGCGCAAAGAAGAAACAGATGCCTACAGTGTCCAGAAGCTCTCTGCATTTTTCGGGGCTCTGGTCAATATTGACACCCAATGCTTCCTGGCAGTCTGCAGTTCCCGAGTTGGAGGAGGCTGCACAGTTTCCGTGCTTGCTGACCTTCATGCCGCCCGCAGCAGCCACGATAGCTGAAGTGGTGGAGATATTGAATGTCTGAGCGTTATCACCGCCCGTTCCGACGATCTCGAAATTGTCCACATCTGACAGGTCTATGGGGATGGCATGCTCACGCATGGCATTGGCGCAGGCCGCAATCTCGTCTTTGGTCTCCGCCTTGGCACTCTTGGTGGACAGTGCAGCGAGCAGAGCAGCGTTCTGCGTCTGGCTGGTCTCTCCGTTCATTATCTCGTTCATCACCTGGTATGCTTCAGCATATGTCAGGTCCTGCTTGTCTACGACTTTTTTGATCGCTTCTGAGATCATTTTGTATTCCTCTACTTTCTTATATAGTGCTCTGAAAGCTGTTTATCTGAATGTTTTCACAAAATTTTCTATGATTTGTCTGCCATCCGGGGTCATGACTGACTCAGGATGGAACTGCAGCCCAAATACAGGCAGTTCCGTGTGTTCAACAGCCATTACCTCGCCGTCTTCACATCTGGCTGTCACTCTGAGGCAGTCCGGAAGAGTCTCTTCAAGAACTGCCAGGGAATGATATCTGGCTGCCGGAAACTCATCCGGCATATCTGTAAAGAGCCTGCCGGAGTGCTCCTGTATGATCCTTTTCTTTTTTCCGTGCATCAGCTCTTTCGCATAAGAAACAGTCGCGCCAAATGCCTCGCATATGGCCTGATGTCCCAGACATATTCCGAGAAGGGGCTTTTTATCTGCAAATGCCCTGATGAGGTCAATGCAGATACCGGCCTCAGATGGTTTGCCAGGTCCCGGCGAGATGATAATGGCCTCGGGGTTCATGGCCTCTATCTCTTCTATAGTGCAGTCATCGTTTCGGATGACCTTTATATCAGGCTCTACGCTGCCTATCAGCTGATAGACGTTATATGAGAAACTGTCGTAATTGTCGATCAGAAGGATCATTCCAGACCTCCTTCCGCAGCCTTCACTGCATTTACAACGGCCCGGGCCTTGTTGACACATTCTATGGCCTCCTTTTCAGGAACCGAATCATATACAATGCCAGCACCGGAGCGGATACAGATGCTGCCGTTCTTTTTATATACCAGGCGGATGGCTATGCAGATATCCATGTTGCCAGTGAGGTCAATATATCCGATGGCACCTCCGTAGATACCGCGTTTGCTCTGTTCGAGCTCTTCGATGATCTCGCAGGCGCGGAATTTAGGCGCACCGGAGAGAGTACCTGCAGGGAGGATAGCATCGACAGCGTCCAGGCAGTCTTTGTCATCACGAATCTCTCCTGTCACAGTAGAGCCTATGTGCATGACATGAGAGAACCTCTCGATCTCCAGATATTTATCTACATTTACCGTGCCTATCTGACAGACCTTGCCTATATCATTTCGTCCGAGATCTACCAGCATGTTGTGCTCGGCCAGTTCTTTCTCATCTGACAACAAGTCCTGCTCGAGTGCCAGATCTTCTTCGGCGGTCTCACCCCTGGGTCTGGTCCCTGCCAGAGGGAAGGTGCTGAGTCTTTTATGCTCCAGCTTGATCAGAGTTTCTGGAGATGCTCCTGCTATCTCAATGTCATTGCTGGAGAAGTAAAACATATATGGTGAAGGGTTGGTAGCACGCAGCATGCGGTAAGTATCGAAAAGGCTCCCCTCTGCCCGGGCTCTCAAAGGATTGGAGAGAACCACCTGGAAGATATCGCCTTCGTGGATATAATGCTGGGCACGCCTGACCATGTCTGCATACTCTTCGCCAGTAAACTGGGGAGTGATCTCGGAGAGCAGTCGCAGTGGCTGGAAATGTTTTTTGTCACCATACCTGATGATGGCAGCCATCTCGTCCAGCTTACGCTCTGCGTCCTTATAGGAGCGCTCAATGTCGGCTGTGTCCACACCGATGATCAGAAAGATCTTCTGACGATAGTTATCAAATGCGATCACTCCGTCAAAGAGCATCAGGTCCATATCCAGAAAGTCTGCTTCGCCGTGGTCTTTCAGGACCAGCTTGGGCTCGCTGTATTTTATATAGTCATAGGAAAAATAGCCTACCAGACCGCCTGTAAATGAAGGCATGCCTTCCATGACGGGAGTTCTGTATTCCGACAGGATCCTCCGGATCACATCACCGGGATGGGAAACCAGTTGCTCTTCCACTGTCTCCTTGCGGCTGTCTACAGTCTTCTTAACAGTCACCAGAGAGTTGTGGCAGGTGATCTCCAGACTGGGGTCATAGCCCAGAAATGTATATCTGCCCCAGTTTTCGCTCTGACCTGCACTTTCCAGCAGATAGCAGTGCCTGCTGGCCTCGCGGATCGATCTCATGACCTCTACCGGAGTATATCTGTCAGAGAGCATCTCCCTGCATACGGGGATGCGCTTGTAGTCTCCTTCCTGCGCGATCCTTTTTACTGTTTCCAGATCCGGATACATCTGAACCTCCAAATCAAATAAAAAAATCCCAACAGCAATAAACGCTGCTGGGACAGGATAAATTGCTTCCTGCGGTGCCACCCGGCTTGATACATAAATAATAGTACCCACTCACGCATACCAACATATGCTGACCTTGTTTACGGAGGGCCTGCTCCGTCTCCCATACTTTGCGCAAGGCATTTCTGTTCGCCCTCGAAAGTCCATTCGCTGCTGTATGCTCCATTGCAATCTCACCACCTGCAACTCTCTCTTAGGGCAGGAACAACAGTTACTCCTCTTTCTCATCGGTTTTCCAAGTTAGTGTAAATGGAATGAGACAATCTGTCAAGAAAAACCTTTACATTATATACACAGTAAATTTGTGATTGACGGATTGAAAATATGGTGGTAACATTTGTTCACAAACAGGCAATGGCGCCTTTTTATGAAGGTCGCCATTGTCTTTTTTATTTTCAGGGAGCGATGAGCTATGGAAATGTCAGATCACAATACTTTATACAATGAAGCGTTTGAACATGATGCCTGTGGTATAGGCGCGATAGTCAGCATCGACGGGATACCGTCACATTCTATCGTGGATGACGCTCTGTCGATCGTTGAAAAGCTCGAGCACAGAGCGGGAAAGGATGCCAGAGGGGAGACCGGAGACGGAGTAGGAATACTACTCCAGATCTCGCACGGGTTCTTCACCAGTATCATGGATGGTCTGGGAGAAGCCAGAGACTATGGTATAGGCATGTTCTTCTTCCCGCAGAACAATCTCGCCAGAAGGCAGGCAATGAAGCTCTTCGAGATCATATGCAGCAAGGAAGGTGTTGAACTGATCGGGTGGAGGGACGTAGACATTGATCCCGGTATCCTGGGGGAGACAGCCCTGGCATCAATGCCGCATATCTCACAGTGTTTCGTAAAACGTCCTGAGAATCTGGCCCGAGGCATCGAATTCGACCGAAGGCTGTATATCATCAGAAGACAGTTCGAACAGAGCCGCGAGGATACCTATGTATGCTCGCTATCATCGAGGACCATAGTATACAAAGGCATGTTCCTGGTAGGTCAGCTCCGCAGATTCTATCCGGACCTGCAGAACAGTCTCTATGAGAGTGCCATAGCCATGGTCCACTCGAGATTCTCGACCAATACGACTCCCAGCTGGGAGAGGGCTCATCCCAACCGCTTCATCCTGCACAACGGTGAGATCAACACCATCCGGGGCAACGTAGACAGGATGATCGCCAGAGAAGAAACCCTGCACAGCGACTATCTGGAAGAGGACCTGGACAAGATCATGCCGGTCATAGCAGCAAGCGGGTCTGATTCGGCCATGCTGGACAATACCCTGGAGTTCCTGACCATGGGTGGCATGCCCCTGCCGCTGGCTGTGATGATCACTATCCCCGAGCCATGGAAGAATGACCCCGAGATCTCCAGGGCAAAAAGAGACATGTACAGATATTATTCCACCATGATGGAGCCCTGGGACGGGCCGGCCGCCATCCTGTTCTCAGACGGCGATATCATGGGCGCGGTCCTGGACAGGAACGGTCTGCGGCCATCGAGATACTATATTACAAAAGACCGCAAGGTGGTCCTCTCATCAGAGGTGGGAGTTCTGGATATCGATCCTGAGAACATAGTCAGCAAATGGCGCCTTATGCCAGGCAGGATGCTGTTGGTGGATACGGTTCGCGGGGAAGTGATATCGGATGAAGAGTGCAAGGCATATTATGCTTCCAGAAAACCCTATGGAGAATGGCTGGATGCCAATCTGATCACGCTGAGAGAGCTGCCTGTACCGAACATGGTGGTCCCGAAGTCCACAAATGAAGAAAGGACCAGACTGTACAAGGCATTTGGATATACATACGAAGATATCAAGGAAGCGATCCTTCCGATGGCGGAGAAAGGCGTGGAGGCTACGGCTTCCATGGGCAATGATGCCACGCTGGCAGTGCTGTCGGAAAAGCACCAGCCGCTGTTCAGCTATTTCAAACAGCTGTTTGCACAGGTCACCAACCCGCCTATAGATTCATTGCGAGAAGAGATAGTTACCGATACAACGGTCTATGTGGGATCTGACGGCAATCTGCTGGAAGAAAGACCCGAAAACTGCAGAGTTCTGGAGATACGCAATCCTATCCTGACTTCGGTGGATCTGATGAAGATCAGACATATGAACAGGGAAGGATTCAGTGTGAAAACAGTATCACTCCTGTACTACAAGAACACTTCTCTGGAAAACGCTCTGGAGAGGCTCTTTATCAGCTGCGACAAGGCATACAAGGAAGGAGCCAATATCATCATCCTGTCAGATCGGGGAGTTGACGAGAATCATGTGGCCATTCCTTCGCTTCTGGCAGTATCAGCCATGGAGCAGTACCTCATCAGAACGAAGAAAAGGACCGCTGTTTCCATTATCCTGGAGAGCGCTGAACCCAGAGACGTGCATCATTTTGCAGTTCTTTTGGGTTACGGTGCCAGAGCGGTCAATCCATATCTGGCACACGAATGTATCGAGGAATATGTGGAGAACGGTACTCTGGCCAAGGACGCCCATGTGGCGATCGAATCCTACAACAACGCCCTACTGCACGGCATAGTCAAGATCGCGGCCAAGATGGGCATTTCCACGCTCCAGTCATATCAGAGTGCACAGATATTCGAGGCTGTAGGCATCTGTAAGAGCGTGATAGATAAGTATTTCAGCAACACCATCAGTCCGGTGGAAGGTATCGGACTGGCCGAGATCGGAGAAGGAGTGGAATGGCTCCATGACCATGCTTTCGACCCTCTGGGGCTGGGTGTGGATACGACTCTGGACAGCTTCGGTAGGCACAAGATGCGTTCGAATACAGGTTCGGAAGATCATATGTACAACCCCCAGACCGTAGTTGCGCTCAGACAGGCAGTCCAGACGGGCAGCTTCGAGAAGTTCAGGGAATTTTCGGAGATCGTAGACAGGGAAAACGTACCGCACACATTAAGAGGTCTGCTGGAATTCGTCTGGGATAAGGACGGAGGCGTACCTCTGGAGGAGGTTGAGAGCGCATCGGAGATAGTAAAGAGATTCAAGACCGGTGCCATGAGCTATGGCTCTATCTCTGAGGAAGCTCACAAATGCATGGCGGCAGCCATGAATGCGCTGGGAGGCAAGTCCAACTCCGGTGAGGGAGGAGAAGACCCTGCCAGGTTCGGAACGGAATACAACAGCGCCATCAAGCAGGTGGCTTCGGGAAGATTCGGCGTGACCAGTGAGTACCTGTGCTCCGCAAAAGAGATACAGATCAAACTGGCACAGGGAGCCAAGCCTGGTGAAGGTGGACATCTGCCCGGACAGAAGGTATATCCGTGGATCGCGAAGACCAGATACTCCACACCGGGAGTAACACTGATCTCACCTCCGCCTCATCATGATATCTATTCCATAGAGGACCTGGCACAGCTGATCTATGATCTGAAGAATGCAAATAAGGACGCTGCCATATCTGTCAAACTGGTATCAGAGGCCGGTGTGGGCACCATAGCCAGCGGCGTGGCCAAGGCAGGCGCGCAGACGGTACTGATCTCGGGATTTGACGGAGGCACAGGAGCCGCTCCGAGGAGCTCCATCCATGATGCAGGTCTTCCCTGGGAACTGGGACTGGCCGAAACACACCAGACTCTGGTGAGGAACGGTCTGAGAAGCAGGGTCAGGCTGGAGACTGACGGCAAGCTGATGACAGGCCGTGACGTAGCTACCGCATGCATTCTGGGCGCGGAGGAATTCGGATTTGCAACAGCCCCTCTGGTTTCGATGGGCTGCGTGATGATGAGAGTCTGCAATCTGGATACCTGCCCTATGGGAATAGCTACCCAGAATCCGGATCTCAGAAAGAGATTCTGCGGGAAACCGGAATATGTCATGAACTTCATGACATTTGTGGCGGAAGAGACCAGGCAGATCATGGCGCGGCTGGGAGTCAGGACGATAGATGAGCTGGTGGGACGTACAGACCTTATCAAGCCCAGACAGAAGCGTATCACCCGCAGGGCAGACACCATAGATCTGTCTGCGATCATAGGAACCCTCTATCCGGAGCATTTTCGCCCGGAGGATGTATATGATTTCGAGCTGGAAAAGACCGTGGATGAAAGAATTATCCTGCCTGCTTTCGAAAAGGCATTTGAGAAAGGGACGGCAGCCAATGTCAGCATCAGTGTGTCCAGTACAGACCGTACTGTAGGCACGATCTGCGGCTCCGTGATCACCAGAAGGTTCGGACAGACTCTTAAAGATGACACGTATACCGTCTACTGCGAGGGCGGCGGAGGCCAGTCATTTGGAGCGTTCCTTCCCAAAGGTCTGACCATGATCCTCAAAGGTGATGCAAATGATTACTTCGGAAAGGGTCTGTCCGGAGGAAGACTGATCCTGAAGACTCCCAAGAACGCGGGATTTATCGAAAAGGACAATATCATTCTCGGAAATGTGGCTCTCTATGGAGCAACAAGCGGAGAGGCATTTATCAATGGCATAGCCGGAGAGCGTTTCTGTGTCAGAAACTCCGGCGCGACTGCAGTCTGTGAAGGCTGCGGAGACCACGGACTGGAGTATATGACCGGAGGACGGGCCGTGATACTGGGGCGGACAGGCAAGAACTTCGCAGCAGGAATGAGCGGCGGTATAGCCTACGTGCTGGATGAGAATTACGATCTGTATCTCAGGCTTAACAAGGATATGGTGACCATGAGTTCAGTCACGGAAAAACATGATATTGAAGAGCTGAAGGCCATCATAGAAAAGCACGCAGAGGTAACCGGGTCGGTATTCGCCAGAGAGATACTGGGCCGATTTGACAGCTATCTGAGCAGATTCAAGAAGATCATACCGCTGGATTACCAGAAGATGATGGTAGCCATCGGCAAACTGGAAGAGAAGGGTATCAGCCGCGAGCAGGCGGAGCTGGATGCATTCTATATGACACATCAGGCATAAGGAGGGAGGCAGGATTATGGGAAAACCAACTGGATTTTTGGAATTTGAAAGACATGCTGTCCCTACTGCAGCACCTCAGAAAAGAGTGCTGAGCTTCGAAGAATTTCACCGGAGCCTTCCTGCCCAGGAGAGGATCAGGCAGGCTGCCAGATGCATGGACTGCGGCATACCATTCTGCCAGTCAGGCGTAAGCTACAGCGGGCAGGTGAGCGGGTGCCCGCTGCACAATCTGATCCCGGAATACAATGACGACATCTACAGGGGGAACTGGAAGGAGGCACTCTCAAGGCTGCTTAAGACCAACAACTTCCCTGAGTTTACCGGCAGGGTATGTCCGGCCCTGTGTGAAAATGCCTGTGTCTGCTGCATATACGGAGATCCCGTGACCACTCATGATAATGAGCTGGCCATCATCGAAGAAGGATTTGCAAAAGGATGGGTTCAGCCGCAGCCACCTGAGGTCAGGTCAGGCAAGAAGGTGGCGGTAGTTGGGTCCGGTCCCAGCGGTCTGGCAGCAGCTGACTGCCTGAACAAAAGAGGCCATCTGGTCACAGTATTTGAACGCGCATCCAGGCCCGGAGGCCTCCTGATGTATGGCATCCCGAATATGAAGCTGGATAAATCCGTCATAGACAGACGCATAGAGATCATGAAGGCCGAAGGGATCGGGTTCGTCCTGAACACCGATATCCCCGGAGATATATCTCCTGAGGAACTGAGAGAAGATTATGATGCAGTGATCCTGTGCTGCGGAGCCAAGAAGCCCAGAGATGTGGTTGTTCCAGGAAGAGATGCAGACGGGATCTGCTTTGCAGTGGATTTCCTGACAGAGGCAACTCAGCTGCTTCTCGGAGAGATAGAAGAACTATCACTGAATGCGAAGGATAAGCATGTAGTGATAGTGGGAGGCGGAGACACAGGAAATGACTGCGTTGCCACTGCTATCAGGGAAGGCGCAGCCGCCATCGTTCAGCTCGACAGGAACCCTAAGGCCCCTGAAACCTATGTAACAGGCAGCATGTGGCCGCTAAAGCCTCATGTTTACAAACCGGATTACGGTCAGGAAGAAGCCATAGCTCTCTTCGGAAGCGACCCCCGTATGTTTTCTTCAACAGTGAAAGAGATCATCAAAGATGAAGCCGGTCATGTCAAAGAGATCATTACCGTAGAGATCAGAAAGAGCACAGATAAGAACGGCAGGCGAAAGATCACTGAGGTTGAAGGTACGGAGCAGACTGTCCCGTGTGATATGCTCATCCTGGCTGCCGGGTTTGCAGGATGTGAGGACTATGTGGCAGAAGGATTTGCGGTTGAAAGGTCTGCGTCCGGAGCAGTCAGAACCGATGCAGGACATTATGCAACCAGTGTCCCCGGAGTATTTGCCGCAGGAGATGCCAGAAGAGGCCAGTCACTGGTAGTCTATGCCATAGCAGAAGGCAGAGAGTGTGCCAGGGAGGCAGATATGTATCTGATGGACTACACCAATATGTAACAGCAAAATATTGTCAGCAGAACAAGAAAAATGTAATTTCATGCTTGACTTTTAACAAAAGGAGTCATATAGTATACGCAACGAGACAACGTGGTCTGCGGAAGATTTCCGTGGACCGCGTTTTTATATTGAAGGTCTCCGAACGGTGGATACACAAGTGTCAATGTTTACATGGAAACTTGTGTATCCATCGGGAGGGACTACAGAAACGAGTACGAAGTGTCAGGATGACACGAAAGTACGAGTTGCTGTAGCATGGCGGGTGATGCGTTAGCAACGAAGCCATGCGTAGACCTTCAAAACAATAAAAGAAAGGACGAAAGATCATGTCAACTTTACCTGAAGTATTTGGAAGTATGGTGTTTGATGAGAGAGTAATGAAGGCAAGACTCCCCGAGAAGGTCTACAGATCTCTGGAGCAGACCATAAAAAAGAGCGAGCCGCTCGATCCTTCTGTTGCAGACGTGGTTGCAGCCGCTATGAGAGATTGGGCAGTTGAGAAGGGTGCTACACACTTCACTCACTGGTTCCAGCCGATGACCGGTGTGACTGCCGAGAAGCATGACAGCTTCATCAGTCCGTCCCCGGATGGCGGAGTCATCATGGAATTCTCCGGCAAGGAACTGATCAAAGGAGAGCCGGATGCGTCCAGCTTTCCTTCAGGAGGTCTGAGAGCTACATTTGAGGCCAGAGGATATACAGCATGGGACCCCACATCCTTCGCGTTTATCAAGGGCAAGACCCTGTGCATCCCCACGGCATTCTGCTCATACAGCGGAGAAGCACTGGACAAGAAGACACCGCTTCTGCGTTCCATGGAGGCTATTGACAAGCAGGCCCTCAGAGTGCTGAAGCTGTTCGGAAATGAAGATGTGACCAGAGTGACCACTTCAGTAGGTCCCGAGCAGGAATACTTCCTGATCGACAGAGAGATGTTCAAAAAGAGACATGACCTGGTATTTACAGGCAGGACACTGTTCGGCGCAAAGCCTCCGAAGGGACAGGAACTGGACGACCACTATTTCGGAGTCATAGAGCCCAGAGTTCAGGCATTTATGGAGGAGCTGAACCAGGAGCTGTGGAAGCTGGGAGTCCTGGCCAAGACCGAGCACAACGAGGTAGCACCTGCCCAGCACGAGCTGGCACCTATTTATACAACTACCAATATTGCTACCGACCACAACCAGCTGACCATGGAGATCATGCAGAGATGCGCAGCCCGTCACGGACTGGAATGTCTCCTTCATGAGAAGCCGTTTGCGGGAGTAAACGGATCCGGCAAGCATAACAACTGGTCCATCTCCACAGACACAGGTGTAAACCTGCTCTCACCCGGAGATACCCCTTATGAGAACGCACAGTTCCTGACATTCCTGGTAGCTGTCATCAAGGCTGTGGATGATTATCAGGGACTCCTCAGAATGAGCGTGGCAACCGCGGGTAATGACCACAGACTGGGAGCCAACGAGGCACCCCCTGCTGTTGTATCTGTATTCCTGGGAGATGAGCTGCAGGCCATACTGGATGCGATCGACGAGGACAGACCGTACAGCGGCACAGAAAAGACTGTCATGAGACTGGGAGTACATTCCCTGCCGATCTTCATCAGGGATACTACAGACAGGAACAGGACATCGCCTTTCGCATTTACCGGTAATAAATTCGAGTTCCGTATGCTGGGCTCATCCAATTCCATCGCATGCGCAAACATCATGCTGAACGCTGCAGTTGCAGAGGAACTGAGACAGTTCGCGGATGAACTGGAGGGAGCAGAGGACTTCGAAGGCAGCCTGCATGATCTGATCAGAAGAACCATACAGGAGCACAAGAGGATCATCTTCAACGGCAATGGTTACGATGACGAATGGATCAGAGAGGCTACCGAGGAGAGAGGCCTGCTGAACCTCAAGACCACTCCGGACAGCATGCCGATGCTTCTGGAAAAGGATAATATGGATATGCTGATCCGTCACGGGGTATTTACCGAGGCAGAGATCTATTCACGTTATGAGATCATGCTGGAGAGCTACTGCAAGACCTTGAAGATCGAAGCTGACACCATGACAGATATGGTACGCAAGGAGATCCTGCCCGCTATAGCAGCATATGCAGCAGATACGGCTTCTTCCATCATCGAGAAGAGAGAAGCGGTTCCGGGACTGGGATGCAGATACGAAGTGAAGCAGGTTGAGAAGCTGACAGCACTGGAAGATGCCATCGAAGAAGAGGCAGGCCTTCTGGAAGAGGCGGTCGCAGCTCTGGACAGTGCAGCAGACATAACTGAAGAAGCATTTGCTATCAGAGACGAGGTGCTTCCGAAGATGGCTTCACTCAGAGCCATGTGCGATGAGGCAGAGACAGTAACATCCAAAGAATACTGGCCGTTCCCGTCATATGCGGATCTGCTGTACAGTGTTAAGTAATAAGTAGTTGGTTTTGGAGGAACATGTATGTGCTCTATATTGGGCTGGTGCGGAGAGGCCGCAGACATAGGATTATTCAGAGAAGCGCTGGAAAGGACTGTATCAAGAGGACCGGATGACAGCAGAATAGTAGATACCGGACGCGGATTGCTGGGATTTAACCGGCTGTCCATAATGGGATTAACAGACGCAGGAATGCAGCCCTTCAGCCTGGATGGAAGCTATGTTGTGTGTAATGGTGAGATCTACGGATTTGCCGCACTCCGCACAGCCCTTATGGAAAAAGGCTATACATTTGCCAGCGACTCCGACTGTGAGATACTGTTGCCTATGTATTTCGAGTATGGAACCGATATGTTCGGTATGCTCGATGCCGAGTATGTGTGCATTATCTATGATGGAAGGACAGGAGAGTACATAGCAGCCAGGGATCCGATAGGGATCAGGCCGATGTTCTATGGATATGGTCCGGACGGCAGTATCATATTTGCCAGTGAGGCCAAGAACCTGACAGGCCTGTGCGAAGAGATACGCGCATTCCCGCCCGGATACTATTATAAGGATGGAGAGTTCATTCAGTATTGCGATATCACTGCTGTATCCGAAGTGAGCAGTGATGATCTGGATACAGTGTGCCAGAATATCCATGACAAACTGGTGGCAGGTGTGCACAAGCGTCTGATCGCGGATGCGAAGGTGGGGTTCCTCCTGTCGGGAGGCCTGGATTCATCGCTGGTTTGTTCCATAGCATCCAGAGAGTGCTCGAATCCGGTCAGGACATTTGCCATAGGCATGGATGTCGATGCCATCGATCTGAAATATGCCAGGATAGTTGCAGACTATATAGGAAGTGATCACACTGAGGTGATCATATCCAGAGACGACGTGATCGCAGCTCTGGAGCCGGTGGTAGCGCTCCTCGGGACATATGATATCACTACCATCAGGGCGTCCATAGGCATGTATCTGGTATGCAAAGCCATACATGAGCAGACGGATATCAGGGTCATTCTGACGGGTGAGATATCGGACGAGCTGTTCGGATACAAGTATACAGACTTTGCTCCATCGGCAGAGGAATTCCAGAAGGAAGCCGTAAAAAGGATCAGAGAGCTCTACATGTACGATGTGCTGAGGGCTGACAGATGCATTTCGGTAAACTCTCTGGAGGCCAGAGTACCGTTCGGAGATCTGGATTTCGTCAAATATGTCATGGCAATAGACCCTGAGATGAAGATGAACAGGTATGGCAAGGGAAAATATCTGCTGCGGCGCGCATTTGAAGGTGACTATCTGCCGGATGAGATACTCTGGAGAGAGAAGGCAGCATTTTCGGACGCAGTTGGGCACTCCATGGTGGACGATCTGAAGGAGTATGCGGAAGGCTGCTATACAGATGAGGAGTTCGAGGAGAAGCGGCAGGCATATACACATGCCCGGCCATTTACCAAAGAATCCCTGCTGTACAGGGAAATATTCGAGAAATACTATCCGGGACAAAGCGGTATGATCGCAGACTTCTGGATGCCGAATAAAGAGTGGGAGGGATGTGACGTAAATGACCCCTCAGCCCGAGTACTGGCAAACTATGGTGACAGTGGGAAATAGGAGGAGAATACTGTAAAAAACAATTGATTAATTAACATTAAAAAACTATAATGAACTTAAAAATAATGAGGAGAGTTTGTTAATGTCATACGAGATCAATTTAAAGAAACTACTTGACGAAGGCTCACGCGCATGGGAGAGATCCGAAGACGGCAGATATTACTGCCTGAAGGATCTGGTCTACTGCACGGAGCCTTTTGAAGATGCAACTTATTTTATAAATCCGAACGGATTCGGATTTTACAGACCCCCGGAAGGCGCTGAGCCGGACGGCCTGCTTCAGTCTCTGTATATCTATGTACCAAAAGAGATATTTGAAGGAGGCAGCATCAACGGATATGATGCGAAGACCGCTCCGATATTGTTCCAGAACGGATGTGCAGGCTGGCGCAGCAGCAACCCGAGCGGAAGACCGGAGAAGGATTTCTGTTCAATGGGATGCGTATATGTCATGTGCGGAGCCAGGAGCAGAGGCGCCGGAAAGCAGAAAGAAACCGGCAGGGATCTGGGCAAGTCTCCGTGTGCTGCAGTGGATCTGAAGGCAGGCGTGAGATATCTGCGTCTGAACGATGAGGTGATCCCCGGCGACAAGAACAAAATAGTATCCATTGGAACTTCAGGCGGCGGACAGATGAGTTCCATACTCGGAGCGTCCGGTGATATGCCTGATTATTATCCTTATCTGTATGAGATCGGCGCAGCAGGTATTGAGAAGCATGGTGATGAGTATGTCAGCACTATCCCTGACAGTATATTTGCCGCTCAGTGCTATTGCCCTATCACCGATATCGCGAATGCCGACGCTGCATATGCATGGATGCGTTTCGGAGCAGGAGATACAGGCTACGCTATGGGAGGTCCTCAGGGAGCACCCGGAGGACATCTGGCAGGCCCTGCACCGGCCGGAGGCCCGGGAGGTCCCGGCGGTCAGCCTCCGATGGGAGGTCCCGGTGGCCCTGGTGGCCCCGGTGGACCCAGACCTGAAACACCGTTCTCACCATTCAAGCTGGCACTGCAGGATGATCTGGCTGTGAAATATGCAGAATATATCAACTCATTGGGTCTGAAAAATCAGGCTGGAGAGCCTCTGGCATTTGATATCGGACCTGACGGAAAGCCTGACCCCAGAAGCGGAAGCTTCTACAGACAGATACTGGCCAATATCTCTGAGTCCCTGAATATATTTATAAAAGACTGCACTCAGAGTGACGGTTCATTTGTTGAGATACAGAAACTCAGAACCCGTCCGGGTGATCCTGCTCAGTATGAGTACGTTCCCAGGGAGAGCGCCGATGAATATCTGAGCGACTTTGATGATGTGAACAGCTGGCTCGTGAAGAATGCAGACGGTACATATGAAGTAACTGATCTGGCAGGTTTTATCCGCGGAACCCGCCTGAAGAGAAATAAGGATATCCCCGGATTTGATACATTCTATAATAAGATGGAGAGCGACGCTTTCGGAGCAGATGATATTGACAAGTCACACTTCAGCAAGATAGTCGCAGACGTTCTGAAGGACAATTACGAACGATACAGCCAGCTGGAAGGATTTGACGCAGAAGATGTGGACGATTATATCGCGCAGGCCAACGATCCGTATGTTATTAAGCAGACTGAGATGATGGCATCCATGCTGACCATGCTGAAGAAGGAATGCACTCCCGCAAAGCACTGGCGCACCAGGAATGGTTCCGCTGATGAACACACATCCTTCTCTATCGCCTATACGCTGGCGATGGCAGCAAATGCCCATCCGAATGTAGAATCTGTTGATTACGGTCTGCCATGGATGCAGCCCCACTCAAGCGCTGAAGGAACAGTTTCAGCAGGCTCTTTTGAAGAGTGGATCGACAGGATCTGTAAGCACTAACTCATATCACTGATAATTAAACTCTTTATGATTTTCATGGCGCTTTGCGTTTACAGCAGGCGCCATGTTTTTTATGCGGAAGAGCAAAACAACACAGATGTTTATAGAAATAATTATGCATAATTATCTGAATCTCTTTTTAGCAGTTATTAACAAAAATAAAAAAATCCACTATTAAGTGTCCAAAAACAGCTTAAAAAACCGTTTATATAGTATAGAAGACGATCATCGTTTAAGGCTCAATAAACATAATGCAGTTTTGCTAAAACGGCAAAACTATTTTGCTAAAAAAGTAACACCATAAACGCAAATATCATTTATAATAAGAATGACAATTCGCGTTTATACTATGATTTAGTATTAGCTTGCAATTATATGTTAATCATTTGAAATTAGGAGGGGAAATGATGAGAAAGGACGGTTTGCTTGCCATTTTACTGGTTATATGTCTGATGGTTATTTATGGCTGCGGACGCTCCAATGGATCAGATGATGAAACCAGATATTATAAGAGGGTACTATCTGCAGGAGATTCTGTGATATGCATCAAGTCCCATAATTCAGCGTCTATTGTCGATCTTGACAGTGGTGAGGAGAATAATATACGTGGCGCTAAATACCTTAGATACGATGACGCAGTCTTTTGCGATCATGATGGGAGGATATATTTTGAAACCGGAAACGTTCTGTATTCTGTAAACACAGATGGGAGCGGGCTGAAGAAGGTCTGGAAGAAAGGCACCAGCAAGTCATATGAGCTCAGCATCAAAGGGGCATATGACAGATATATCCTGTTTGCGCTGGTTTATACATCTGAGACACTTGGGATATATGACGGTGAATATATCATATATGATGCAGAAACAGGAAAGATACATAGTATCAACGGAAACAGTATTGAGAATGCTTTCTCTTATCTGATCACTTCATCAGATGACGGAAAGGTGTTCATGGCTGTCCTGTCAGGTACAGATTATCATTTGGTAAGTGTAGATATAGTTAATGAAGAGATCACAGACCTTGGCTGGATAGATACATCCATGAATCCCGGAACGTATCCGGACTGGACAGGCTGCATAACAGACCGGACACTGTATTTCACTGACTGGGGAAGCAGTACCGGGTACATCTATACGATGAAGCTGAATGGAGGACCCATTGAAAGTATTTCGGTAAAAGATATATTCATAGACATTGAGCCTCGGTTTGGAAACCGGATCCATATCTCTTCTATGGATTCAGATAAGGATAAAGTATACTTTTTACTGAACGAATTCACTGACAGGGATTTTGAATCGGTACTATTTTGTTGGGATCCCGATGATAACAGTGTAACCATGGTCGATGACTGCAGCCACAAAAAAGAGCTCCTTGGTATGATGGTAACCAATGATCATTATTACATTTATTCCGATGAGGAGCTGATATCAGGGATTATCAAATGACCGGTTATGGTCAGTTTGTTTATGCCACGGCTAGTTATTAAGGCGGTAATCAAAATGCGCCGTTCGCAAAAAAAGCAAATGTCTTTGCTGATAGCTGCTTTATTAATTATACTGATAACAGTCATAGTGATTATTGTCAGTAATAAGAAGCCCAACTATATCATAAACATTGACGCTGAACAAGTATCTAAGGATAATGGTGAATTAGACATAACGTTTTTTTGAAAGAGGTTTTTCCAAATTGGTAACAGCTTCGACTCTTGCAGACAAAACCACTGTGATCCCGGTATAACGGATAAGATGCGGTAGACACAAAGCCCTTGAATGTGGTATATTTGGTGTGGTCTTTTGAGGCCACACCAATTTTGTTTAACATAGAATGGAGAGATAAATGTCTAATTGCGCAATAGTAGGTATTAACTGGGGAGACGAAGGCAAAGGCCGTATGGTCGATCTGCTGACTGAGGAGTATGACGTAGTCGTACGTTTCCAGGGCGGAGGAAATGCCGGACACACTGTTATCAACGAATTCGGAAAGTTCGCTCTGCACCTGCTTCCTTCAGGAATATTCAGACCAGGCGTTATGAATATCCTGGGAAATGGAGTGGCAGTAGATCTGGAGAATCTCTGGGATGAGATGACCACTGTCACAGATCAGGGCGTTCCGCTGACTCCTGACAATTTCAGGATCAGTGACAGGGCATCACTTCTGCTTCCGTGGCACAGAGAGCTGGACGGGCTGGAGGAAGCACGACTGGCTGACAAGAAGTATGGTTCGACCAAGCAGGGCATTGCACCTTTCTATTCAGATAAATATCAGAAGAAGACCATCATGGCAGGCGAACTCTTCTTCCCTGAGAAGATGAAGAGCCATCTGGCAGATCTTCTGGAGTGGAAGAATCTGATCCTTAAGAATGTCTATGGAGCTGATGGCTATACCATGGAAGACATGTTGTCATGGATTGAGGACTACGGTGAGAAACTGAAACCGTTCATCTGTGATACCAGTGCATACCTACGTGATGCACAGGCTGAAGGCAAGAACATCCTCTTCGAGGCACAGCTCGGAGCATTAAGGGATCTGGATTTCGGTATCTATCCTTACACCACGTCTTCGAATGCTGTCGCTGCATATGCGCCGGTTGGCTCTGGACTTACCAGTGCAAAGATAGATACAGTTGTAGGTGTTGTCAAGGCATACTCCACCTGTGTAGGAGAGGGTCCTTTCGTATGTGAGTGGGATGGAGATGAAGCTGAAGCACTCAGAAAAGCCGGATTCGAGTATGGCGCCAAGACCGGACGTCCGAGAAGAGTAGGACCGATCGACCTGGTCGCAACCCGCTACGGCGTGGCTATGCAGGGAGCAACAGATATCGCACTGACCAAGCTGGATGTCCTGAGCTATATGGATGAGATCCCGATCTGTGCGCACTATATGATAGAAGGTGAGCTGGTTGATGACTTCCCGTTCCCCGCACTCCTCGATGATGCAGAGGCTGTTATTGAGTACATGCCGGGATGGAAGGAGGATATCTCACAGGCCAGGACCTGGGAGGAGCTTCCGGAGAATGCCAGAAGGTATGTTGAGTATGTTGAGGAATCTATCGGATGCCACATCACATATGTATCAGTAGGTGCTGAAAGAGACGCTTACATCAAGAGATAATAACTGAACTGAAGGACATTGCGGATGGGAAGGACATGCGCCATTCCATCCGCATATATTTTTTAGAGGGACAAAAATATGGCAAATAAATACGAATCACCGCTTTCATCAAGATACGCATCCCCATATATGCTGGATCTGTTCTCGGCCGAGACACGTATCCAGACATGGAGAAAACTCTGGGTCGCTCTGGCCCGGGCGGAACATGAGCTGGGGCTTCCCGTCACCGCTGAGCAGGTAGCGGAGCTGGAAGCACATATAGACGATATTGACTTCGAGATGGCAGCTGCCAGAGAGAAAGAAGTACGTCACGATGTCATGGCTCATGTATATACCTATGGAAAGGCTGCACCAGGCGCCGCAGGTATCATCCATCTGGGAGCAACCAGCTGCTATGTTACAGATAATACTGACCTGATCCTGTACAGGGACGCGCTTGTTTATATCAGGGGTGAGCTGAAGAAGGCGCTGACGCTGATCGCGGATTTCGCTGAGAAATACAAGGCTACGCCGACACTGGGCTACACACATTATCAGCCTGCACAGCTTGTGACTATCGGAAAGAGAGCATCCCTGTGGGCGCAGGACTTCATGAACGATCTGGCTGAGGTGGATTTCGTGATCAGCCGCCTCAAATTCCTGGGCTGCAGAGGCACTACCGGAACAGAGGCCAGCTTCCTGGACCTGTTCGAGGGAGATACTGACAAGATAGATGAGATGAACAAACGCATTGCCGGAACATTTGGATTTGCCGAGTGCTTCGATGTATGCGGACAGACATACCCAAGGAAGACTGACAGCCTGATCCTGGACGTACTCAGTTCCATCGCACAGAGCGCATATCGTATGGCAGGAGATATCAGACTGTTGCAGCATGACCGCCAGGTGGAAGAGCCTTTTGAGAAGAACCAGATCGGTTCATCTGCCATGGCTTACAAGAGAAATCCCATGCGCTGTGAACGTATCTGCTCCTTGAGCCGTTACCTGATCATCGATGCACTGAATGCTCCTTTCACGGCTGCAACTCAGTGGCTCGAGAGGACGCTGGACGATTCGGCCAACCGCAGAATCTCCCTTCCCGAAGGATTCCTGTGTGCCGACGCTATACTGCGCCTGGTTCAGAATGTATCCGACGGGCTGCATGTAAATGAGAAGGTGGTTGCGAAGACAGTTGATGAGTATCTGCCTTTCATTGCTACTGAGAATCTCCTGATGGAGGCTGTAAAGAAAGGCGGAGACCGCCAGGAACTCCACGAGGTCATACGCAGGTGCTCCATGGAAGCAACCGCACGCATGAAGGAAGGAGAGTCATGCGACCTCCTGAGCCGTCTGGCAGCAGAGCCTGCATTCGGTATGACCGAAGAAGAGATCCGGGAGGTCATGAAGCCGGAGGCATACATCGGCAGATGCGCCGAGCAGGTAGACCGCTTCCTTGCCAAACTCCGTCCTCAGCTGGAAGGCGTTGAGGCCGGAAGCGCAGAGATCAATATTTAACACTGACACAGAACCAAAAGCATGCACCGTGCTGCTTTTGGTTTTTTCTTTATTACAGAATCGGAGATAAAAATGGAGAAGATCCTGGTCCTGGACTTTGGTGGACAGTACAATCAGCTGATCGCCAGAAGAGTCAGAGAGAACAATGTATTTGCGGAGATCCGTTCATATCACAACACCACTCTGGAAGATATCAGGGAGGAAGGGTACAGAGGCATCATCTTTACCGGTGGCCCGAACAGCGTATACGATATGGATTCACCGCATTTTGATCCGGAGATACTGAACGCGGGTATCCCCATACTGGGTATCTGCTATGGATCACAGCTCATGGCCTGGATGGGGGGCGGCACAGTTGAGACTGCCCCTGTCAGTGAGTACGGGCACACTGAAGTGAGCGTGGACAAGAGTTCACTCCTGTTCAGGTTTACTGAGTTTGATACTACCATCTGCTGGATGAGCCATACGGATTATATAGCCCAGGCGCCTTCAGGATTCAGGGTCACAGCCTGGACAGAAGTCTGCCCGGTGGCTGCCATGGAAGATGCTGACAGAAAGCTGTATGCAGTTCAGTTCCATCCGGAGGTTGCCCACACCAGAGAGGGTCAGAAGATGATCCGTGCGTTTGTATATGATGTATGCGGATGCACTGGTGACTGGCAGATGGGGTCATTCGTGGATGATACGATCAAAGCCATCAGAGAAAAGGTCGGAGACGGCAAGGTGCTGTGCGCGCTGTCCGGAGGAGTTGATTCATCTGTGGCAGCAGTCCTGATGAGCAAGGCTGTAGGCAAGCAGCTGACCTGTGTATTTGTAGACCATGGACTGCTCAGGAAGAATGAAGGAGACGAGGTTGAGGCAGTATTCGGACCTGACGGACCGTATGATCTGAATTTCATTCGTGTAAACGCTGCCCAGAGATATTATGACAAACTGAAGGGTGTGACAGAGCCGGAGGCGAAACGCAAGATCATCGGTGAAGAGTTCATCCGTATATTTGAAGAAGAAGCGAAGAAAATAGGAGCGGTAGACTTCCTGGTACAGGGAACCATCTATCCGGATGTGATCGAATCCGGTCTGGGTGACTCTGCAGTGATCAAGTCCCACCACAATGTGGGCGGACTGCCGGATGTAGTGGATTTCAAGGAGATCATTGAACCTCTCAGAATGCTGTTCAAAGACGAAGTGCGCCGTGCGGGTCTGGAGCTGGGTATGCCCGAATATCTGGTTTACCGTCAGCCGTTCCCCGGACCGGGGCTGGGAGTACGTATAGTCGGAGAGATCACCGAAGACAAGGTACGCATCGTACAGGATGCAGACTTCATCTTCCGCCAGGAGCTGGCCAGAGCAGGCGCAGACAAGGAACTGGGTCAGTTCTTTGCAGCACTTACAAATATGCGGTCGGTTGGCGTGATGGGAGACTTCCGTACATATGATTATGCTGTAGCTCTGAGAGCAGTGATCACTGATGATTTCATGACAGCCAGCTGTGCGCAGATACCATATGAGGTGCTCTTCAAGGCGACCAGCAGGATCATCAACGAGGTCAAAGGAGTGAACAGAGTAGTTTATGACCTCACGAGCAAACCACCCGGAACGATAGAGCTGGAATAAAAAACCGAGAAAAAGATCCACGCCAGAGCTTTAAACATTTTGTTTATGTTTTAGCAACAAATTGATTAAATCATAGAATGATTTCTTAATTATTTCATTTATAAGACCTTACTGATTTTGTTGATCAGTAAGTTCTTTTCTGTTTTACAGCATAAGATTGGCTGCTAAGTATAGATGGTGGCAAAAAAGACATATTCTAGACTGGACAGATGCTAAATACTGTGTACCCACTTTATTAAAATTTCGCCATTTAGAGGCCAAATTTCGCCAAGTACAGTCAAAGTTGAATTTGAAATTCTATAATCATCATATCTTATAGAAGGGAGGAACAGAGTATATGAAAAAGATTAAGAAGTTGATTGTGGACAAAAAAGAGGCTCTTGCCTTAAAGGTTGCAAAACACTATGCAAATGTGTCTTGTCCACTGATTACATTTCAACCAGAATTGCCTAATGCGGTGAAACAATTAAGAAAAAGATAAGAGAGGAGCAAAATGAAAAAAAGTATAATAGCAAGGATTATTATTGTAACAACATTTGTGTTGATACTAGGAACAACCTCAGCATATGCATTAACTTCAACAGCTACAGTAAATAAAGGATCGTCCACTAGAGTCTATGGAGTTAATCAGATGCTTAGTTCCAAAGCACTAAATGGTACGGTTGTAAGTTACAGTTCATCTAGCGGTACTGCAGACCAGCGGCTTAATGGTTATATTATAACCAGAGGCGCAATATGGATTCATACGAGGGATAGTGCATCGGTATCACCAGGTTGCTCAGCAAGTTTGTACTGGGGTAATTCTAATGGAGATAGCGGCACATTCTGGGCAGAGGCTCAGGCACCATCAGCAAATCATAACGGCTATTGTTCTGTATGGCAATAGTATTGGATATAATTCGGGCGGTGACAAATGGTCGCTGCCTGAATTATTTGAAAATGCAAAGTTAAAGCTGTATGGAGAGAAATATGGAAAGAATTATTAGAATTACAGAATTACAGTTAGTATCTGTATTTAGAAGACCGGTATGGTGGATATTGCTTGCTTTTGGAACATTTTTTTCAATTGGCTGTTTTATTTATGTATATGATAAGGACCCGTTTATCTCAATAAATCAGATGTCATATGGCCAGGCGGTTATTACAATTGTTGTAATGATGATCGGTGTAGAAATACGCCGCGAGCAAAGGAAAGCATTTCTGGACGATATATTTACAGCGTATCTGCGGCACATTGTGATAAATCCTGCAGTCCATGTTATATCTGTTATTATTATTTCTTTAGCCGTGACAATAGTAATTGGAACAGGCTGCGTTGTTGTGATGGCTTTGGATAACGCGCCATGGATATGGATATCCCAAAATTTACTTATGATAATGCTGCTTTACCTTTTACCGTGTATTATCACAGGATTGTGGGGGCTACTGATAAGTGAAATAATAAAAGGGAAAAGTGTATTTCTGCCTGCAGTTCTGGTGTGGTTCTTTTCATCAAGCATGTGCTCATACATTACTGAAATGATATCATTTGCCAATACCAGTGGAGGGAAAACGATATTCAATTTTCTCAATTTGGGATTGAACAGTTTTCACATGTTCAGGAACATAAATACAGGTGCTGAAGTGGAGTTGCCCAGATGGATCGTGCGCGTATGTACACTGGTTATATTGGCCTTTTTATACATCATTTTTTGCAGTAATGCCAGGCAAACTGAAATCAGATGCAAAAAAGCAGGATATGCAGTTCCGGTAATAGTATCCGTTGGAATATTATCGTTACTGTATGTAAATTATGGTGTTTTCTTCTCAAGATTTTCTGATCCTGTTGATGCGATGAATTATGTACTTGATAAAAGTGAGCAGCTTGTTTTCGGTGAAGGGAAAAATGCTGGGGATATTACAGATGTAATAAATATTACAATCCGAAAAACAGATATTAATTTAAGATGTGATTCCTCGGGAATTCATGCGGTGGTAATAATGTCAGCCGTGCAAATAAAAGATGGTTTGGATCAGAATTTTACATTATATTCTGATCTGGAGATTGACAATGTTACTGTGAACGGAGAAAAAGCAAAATTTAATAAATTGAATGAAGGATTTGAAGTAATATATCCGAATAAAATAAGTGCGGGAGAGAATATCGAATTTCAGTTTGTTTATCATGGATACAGTCTGCCGACTTTTCCGGCAAATGAGACAACGGTTCAGTTGAACCGAGCGTTTCCCTGGGTTCCGTGGCCAGGACTCAGGACTGTGTCAATATATGAAAATGAAATATATAATGAAACGGAATGGTTCTTTATTTCAGATTCACAGCGCGGAGGAAGTGTGGAATATAGTCTTAAATACGAAGGACCTGGAAATATATACTGTAATCTTAAAGAACAGCCAGATGGAAGCTGGACGGGTATTTCGGACAGCGGCGTATCAATATATTCGGGAATGATTCATAATTCGTATGATGGTATAGATGTATATATACCTGCAAGTCAGTACAGAAAAGGAGATCTCCCTGCAAAAGCTGTCGGGGGAGTATTCTCTCTTGTGGAGAGTCTGAGTGAGAAACTTAGTACTGAGAAAAAACCCTTGTACCCGGAATCAATAGTACTGATCCAAATGAGGGTACCTGTAGTGAATAGCTGTCCGCAGGAATTATATTATTGGGGAAATGAATGGGAAATCAGAGCGCGTAACGAATCCAGTGCAATACTGACGATAACGGACAGGGAAGGAAATATTTGGTCATATGAGCTGATTAAAGCCGCAGTCACGACTTTGATAAGTCCTGCAACTGGATTTCCGATGGATGTATCGAAAGCTTCAGCAGAGCATTTTGCAGCCCTATATAGCTATTATATCTATGTAGAAAACAATGATAATGATATAGAGAAAACCAGACAGGAAAGGGATATATTACTCAACATGTTATCTGCAGGAAGCTATGAGTCGTATGGAGAAATGTTAATTGAAGAGACTCCGCTTGAAGATAAAGAATTAGATCAATTGTCCGATATTTTAGATGCTATGGAGAGAAAAGACAACTTTGACGAAGCATTCAGGGAAATCTACAGAATACTTATTCGTGGAAAATATGTAACACTTCGTGAAATGCTGGAATTACTGACTGAATGATGGGAAATTCAGAGGAAAACAACAATGGAAATAACTATAAGAGATCTTTCAAAATTTTATAAAAATGTAATGGCGCTTGACCAGCTGACATTGAACCTTTACCCGGGAATTCATGGCCTGCTCGGATCAAATGGTGCAGGAAAAACGACGCTGATGCGGATTTTGGCAACAATCACGTCATATGACAGTGGCGAGATAACTGATAATGCGGGAAATAGTTGGAAGAAACCCCAAAATGTAAAAAGAAAATTAGGATTTCTTCCCCAACAGTTTGGTATGTATCGGTACCTCAAAGTAAAAGAGGCATTGCAGAACGTTGCTATTTTGAAAAATATACCAGAAGCAGAAGAAAAAAAACAGATAGAGATAGCTATGGAAAGGACAAACCTCTCTGAGTTGTCCGATAGAAAGGTTGGCTATCTCTCTGGAGGAATGTTGAGAAGGTTAGGGATAGCACAGGCAATTCTGGGAGAACCCGAGCTGCTTATTCTTGACGAGCCATCAGTAGGGATTGATCCATCAGAAAGGATATATTTCAGGCAGATGATTCGTGAATATGTAAATGGCAGCCGTATAGTATTGATATCCAGCCATATTGTTTCGGATCTTGAGAGTATATGTGAGAGTATTTCAATCATGCATAAGGGCAAGTTACTTGCCGATGGAAACATAAATAATATTCGAAAGCTTGCAGAGGGACATATTGCTGAAAAGAAGCTTGATGAGAATGCCTTTGATGAGCTTCAAAAAGACCATACAATAATTAGTTTCAATCATATTGGGAACCTTTATAAAGTAAAATATCTTATAAATGAAGGTGAAACACCGGGAGATTTAGAAACGAATCTGGAAGACAGTTATTCATACTTGATTCATGGAAGGCAGATATGAGGATATTGAGAGAGACCATCTATGATTACAAAGAGATGGGATTTAATGCTGTTATATTATTTATCGGACCGCTTGTGTATCTGGCTGCCTTTGTAATTGCGGTCGTGAGTTTTAAGAGTGGCATAAGTGATGCAATGTTAAATATTTTTGAGATTGTTATGCCGTTGATTGGTGGCTATGGCGCAGTAATGCTTATGCAGGAACTATTGGATACTGAAGGCGGAGAAATCCTGTTTACATATCATCATACTTCACTGTATTGGGGAGTGATCCGACAGTTTAGGTTTTATGTTATCTATCAGGCAATTAATGCATTAGTTATAGTTGCAATGTCAGCTATTGATGAATTGGATTTTGGAAAGGTGTTTCTTTTGAATACTGCCCAGTGTTTTGCGGTGATGGGGATGGCTTTTCTGGGAGTGGCAGTTACAAAGAAAGTCGCTATTGGTACAGTAGTCGTTATAGCATTTACCGGGATACAGATAACTCTCGGGCAGGAATTCCCGGTTTTTAATCTGATTTATATTTTTTGCGGCTCAGCAGGCAGTCAGCTTTCTTTATCAAATGCAGTGTTTAATTCCATAATACTAGGATTGTTTGGATATGGTTTTGGTCAGACATGGATAAAGCCTAAATAATACATAGACTTCTAACATACATAATACATGATCTTAAGTATCAAGTCTTTTTTGAGAAGCAATATAAATCAGCAATTTTATGGTGGAACGATGAGTGATAATTCAAATAACAACAAAAGGATAATTGAATTTGGCTTAGAGATGCTTAAAACAATTATTATAGGCTTCTTTGTTTCCCTGATGATTGGAATAATTACTGGGACAGTAATCGAAACTGTAATATTTCTCCTTCTACTCATTCCGTTACGTCAATATTCCGGAGGGTTTCATTTGAGGTCCCGTTGGGCATGTGCAATAGTATCTACGATGATTCTGATATCAATCGCTTTGCTGATAAAATTCATAATTATACCGGATATGATACAAGTATTAATATTTCTGGCTTGTGCTTCTGTTATCATTGTCAGCGCCCCAGTTGAAAATGAGAATAACCCTCTTGAAGAGGATGTTCGCCACAGATTCAGGCTGAAGGCATTAGTTATCCTGGGGGTAGAATGTATTGCATTTTTAATTTTATTTTTGTTAAAATTAAATAAGTATTCACAGTTGTCGGTAATGGCAATCGCATTGACAGCATTATTGCTTATTGCAGGAATGATATCAAACCGGTTATCAAAACAGAAGGATTAGTATTGTGCGAAAATACCTGATAGGGATTTGTGATGATGAAAAAGGGACCTGTGCAGAGATAGAAAAGTCTGTGTACAGGTTTTTTGAAAGCAACGAATATGATGTAGATGTAGAGGTATGGTTTTCTGGTGAAGACTGCATTAGATCATTAAATGAAGAAAACAATATAGATATTATCTTTCTGGATATAGAGCTTCCGGGTGCTAATGGTGTGAACATCGGAAAACATATCCGTGACGTGTTGGATAATGACAAGCTTCAGATAGTATATATATCGTCAAAAACCGGATATGCACTGGAACTGTTTCAAATCCATCCGTATGATTTCCTGATCAAGCCGGTTACATATCAGGAAATATCAGCAATACTGGAAAAGCTGCTTAACCTGGATGAGAATGACAGAAAAACGTTAAGATACAGACATGGAAGAACTGAAGGGAGAATTCCGCTGGGAAAGATCATGTATCTGGAAAGCCATAATAAGCATATAAATGTTCAGCTGGTCGATGGATCGGTTGTTGAGTATACAGGGAAATTATCAGAAGAAAAAGAAAAATTACCAGCCCAGTTTATCACAGTGGCAAAATCATTTATCGTAAATATGAAGTTTATCTCTTCATTTTGTTCTTCCAGCCTTGAATTGCAAAATGGCCTGAAAATCAACATTACTGCCCCACATCGAGATGAATTCAGATTGAGTATAACTCAATATTTTGAGGGGGTGTGATAGATGAATGAAACTGCTGACCTGATTGTCGCATTATTTGCTGAGCTGGCGAGGCTTGTGATCATTCGAAATTATGCTAATATTTTCTGGACAAAGCGAGATAACAAGTTTCTAAAAATATTATTTTATGTTGCCTCATATGTAATAACGACCGGAACCTATTTATTACTGCACAGTATGGTTTTTAATCTTGTTGCAACATTTGCAGGGATTATTCTGATTTCTATTGCGTATGACAGCAGCATGATAAGGCGATTAATTGGATCCGCGGTAATTCTTGCTATTAGTGTCGCGTTAGATCTTTTGGCAGCTGTTATTCTAGTGGAGAGCCCGACCAGTGAAAATTATGATCTTGCTAGCTCTTTTATATCTGTTTTCCTGTTCTTGCTTAGCGCTGTTATAGCCGGTAAGATCTATAAAAGAAAAAAAGGCGATATTTCTGCCGGAGAATGGTGGTATGTGCTTGTTATAACTATCAGCTGTACCTGTGTGGTGTTTTTCCTTGCGCAAGATAGAATTGTTACAAGAACAACTATAATAAGTATATGTGCAGTTTTGTTCCTGATCAACTATATGATCTATAACCTTTTTGTATCTCTGGAAGAGAAGCATGAATACGAAAAAGAGTTGATTACTCTGAAAACCCAAATGAATATTTATGATAATCAGATTGCGGGAAATATAAAAAGAGATGAAGCTATAAGAACATTAAGGCATGACATGAAACATCATGTCCATGAGATTTTCTATCTTGCAGAACATGGAGAGGATGATGCAATAAAGAATTATGTTTCCAGAATGGGTGAACAGATCAAATTGGCAGAGCCTAAGGTTAAAAGCGGAGTTTCGGCGATAGATGGTGTTATGGGATATATGATTGAACAAGCAGAAAAGAAAGGGATTCTGGTTGATACTCATATAACAATTCCGGAGTCGCTTGAACTGTCTTCTTATGATATGAACATCCTTTTGGGTAATATTATGCAGAACGCAATAGAAGCGGCCGAAAAGTGTGAGGACCGGAAGATATCTGTAACAATCAAATATGATAAGCAGTGTATCTTTATAAAAGTTAGCAATAGTTTCAATGGAGATATTAAGCATCATGATGGAGAGTACCTGTCTACAAAGAAAAATGGGAAAGACCATGGCCTGGGATTGAAAAGCGTCAGGAATATCATTGAAAGATATGACGGAAGTATTTTTTTCATGGAGGAAGAAGGAAGGTTTACTGTAAAGGTGGTGCTGTTGATAGAAAACGACAATATAGCAACAGATAATGATTAATACTTTAAAATTTAATAATACCTTTCTTAGTGGTTCAGCCAAGAATTAGGCTGAACCTTTTTTGATCAAATTTCGCCGATTACATGTCAAATTTCGCCAATATATGAGAATAAGATCTGAAATATGTTATTAAGTGTATATTAAAGAGGAAGGAAGGTAAAACCAATGGACAGGTAGGCATATAAAAGAGTTTGAGAAAAAAGTTGATTGCAAACATAATAGTGTATAGTTGTAGGGAGAATATATGAAAAAAATACTTGCGTTGATTCTAATAATAAGCTTATTATCTGGGGTACTCTCTGTTAGTACGTTTGCTTCAGATAATAATTCATCTGATACAGCTGATATTATTGAGCATATAAGTTTTTTAGAACACGATAATAGAATTAATAGTAATGGCTATTTTGAATTTACAATTAGATGGGGAGTTACTTCAGACACATTCACCGCCAATAGTAGTTCTATTACTATCCAAACGTGTGCAGGGATTTATGATAGTTACGATCATTCGA
>JAZUNG010000032.1:0-7654 GCA_045604025.1 Lachnospiraceae bacterium
TTAACAAAGCCAGGAATAGAGGCAACTTTGATGAAGAGACATACTTCAGATCGCTGGGAGTTTATCAAAAACTGAAACTGAAAAAGATACAGTATAATGATGGAAAAACTAATGCATTGTCAGGATTGCTTCGGGAGATCAGAAGATATATCAAAAAGCAGATCTCATCTGAGCTGACAGATGGAATCCCCGGTGCGGGTGTAATCACAGCGCTCCTGACAGGCGACCGATCCGAGGTGGATGATGATACATATGAACTGTATCAGACCAGTGGTATCGCCCATATACTGGCAATATCAGGTCTGCATATCTCATTTATCGGAATGAGCATATACAGAATGCTCAGAAAACTGTTCAGACACACTTCAGCCAGTATCATATCAATGGGCCTGACTCTCCTGTTCTGTATCATGTGCGGTGGCTCTTCATCTGCCATCAGAGCCCTGATCATGCTGGTTGTCAGACTGGGAGCAGTCAGTATGGGGAGAAGATATGATATGATATCTTCACTGTGTCTGGCGGGAATACTGCTTCTTCTGAAGAATCCGTTTTATTTAACAAACAGCGCTTTTATCCTGTCATTTGCAGCAATTGGAGGACTGGCTGTTATAGCAGATCCTGCTGCCGGGTTGACAGAGCAGATCTTTAAACTGAAAAATGGCATCGTTAAAAGGGTTACGCAGGCGTTCATTTCGAGCTTTTGTGTGACCATTACAGTACTTCCTGTCATTCTATCCATGTATTTTGAATTTCCTCTGTATGCGCCTCTGGTAAATGTATGTGTTCTGCCACTTATGTCATTTGTTCTGTCGGGGGCATTTGCAGGTGCGTTTTTTTCACTGATAAGTCCGGTCTTTTCAGGGCTGTGTTTCAGCGCGGCGGTTTTCTTCCTGAATATGTTTTCAGGGATATGCAATCTGATAAACAGACTGCCAGGAGCCAGTATCGTAACCGGAAGACCATCTGATTTTCAGATCATCATATATTACGTTGTGCTTGCTGCCGCGTCTTTCGTGATCATATGGCTGAACCGGAACTGGAAAAACCTGAAGAAGAGGATTACGGCTGGCCAATGGTCCAGGTACAGGATCATATATGCTGCTTCATTGTGTATCACCGGGGTAATCCTCGTACTTACAGTAAGTCTGAAAGCTCATATTAATGGTTTATATGTCAGATTTATTGATGTGGGTCAGGGAGAGTGCATTGTGATAAGAGATGAAAGCGGCACGGTATACATGATAGATGCGGGAACGACAGGGACCTCATCCGTATACAGAAACAGGATCAGGAGCAATCTGAAGTATTCAGGTATCAGCAAAATAGACTGCGTGATCGTAACACATCCGGATCTGGATCATATGTCAGGAGTTACAGAGATGCTGGAAGAACTTGAGAAGCCGGGTCATATAGGACTGGGCAGGCTCCTGATACCTGATGTTACGGGAAACAGCAACTATGATAAACTGACAACTCTGGCACAGAAACAAAATGTGGACGTTGTCTCAATTTACACCGGAATGGAACTGTTATCAGGCAGAGTGAGGCTTTTATGTATCCACCCGGACAAAGACTATATTACAGATGATACGAACAACATGTCGGCTGTGATGATCATGGAATCAGGAGAGTTGAGTGCAGTATTTACAGGAGATATCAGTTCAGATATTGAAAAGAATCTGGTCATTCCGGAATGCACCCTCTTAGACGTTGCGCATCACGGCTCAAAGTATTCCTCATCAGAGGAGTTCCTTGCCATGGTAAATCCGCGTATTGCGGTTGTTTCAGCCGGAAGGAACAATATCTACGGGCATCCGGCCCCTGAAACACTTGAGAGACTGGATGGTGTGGGTGCTGATATACTATGTACGGCTGAAAAAGGAGAGATCGAGATCCATGCAGATCATAATGGGAGTATAAAAATAACAACAATGTTTCCATGAGGTAATGAATTTTCGGTCAAAAATAAGTATTAAAATAATACATGCCGTGGTATAATATCCGAGATTTATTGTATTAAGTATCTGAAGGTTGTTTTAGTTTGAATTATTCAGAGGTAATATCATGTGTGGAATAGTTGGATATGTAGGAAATCATCAGGCAGCTCCCATCCTTCTGGATGGTCTGGAAAAGCTGGAGTACAGAGGATATGATTCTGCAGGTCTGGCAGTCCGTAACGGAGATAAAGACCCTGTAGTCGTCAAGGCGAAGGGCAGACTTAAGATCCTTGCAGATAAAACCGATGACGGAAGAGCTATCAGGGGAACGACAGGCATAGGTCATACCCGCTGGGCAACTCATGGAGAACCTTCAGAGAACAATGCTCATCCCCATGCATCGGATGACATCAATGTTGTTGCTGTCCATAACGGCATCATTGAAAACTACATGGAGCTGAAGGACAAGCTGATCAATAACGGATATACGTTTCAGTCAGAGACTGATACGGAAGTTGCGGTCAAGCTGGTCGATTATTATTACAAGAAATATAAGGTCGGTCCGATCGATGCCATTGCAAAGACGCTGGTACGAGTACGCGGTTCCTATGCACTGGCTGTCATGTTCAAGGACTATCCCGGAGAGATATATGCTGCCAGGAAAGACAGTCCTATGATACTGGGTCTGGGAGATGGTGAGAATTATCTGGCTTCTGACGTTCCTGCCATACTCAAGTATTCCCGCAAGGTAATATATATTGACAATCTGGAGATGGCAAGACTTACCCCGGATACGGTAGAAATATATGACCTGAACGGTGACGTGGTTGCCAAGTCCATAACAGAGATCACATGGGATGCAGAGGCAGCAGAAAAGGGCGGCTATGAGCATTTCATGATCAAGGAGATCCATGAACAGCCTCAGGTGATCAAAGACACTATCAATTCAGTCGTAAAAGAAGATAACGGTCAGTTTACTCTGGATCTGACTGCATGCGGACTGTCAGAAGATGAGATGCGCGCGGTTTCCAATATCTGGATCGTAGGTTGTGGTTCTGCCTATCATGCAGGTGTATGCGGACAGTATACCATTGAAGATCTGGCAGGTATTCCTGTCAGGGTAGAACTGGCGTCTGAGTTCAGATACAGAAAACTCATTCCGGGCTCCAATGACCTGGTCGTGCTGATCAGCCAGTCGGGTGAGACTGCAGATACATTGGCAGCGCTGCGCAAGGCAAAGGATCACGGCATTAAGACGTTGGCAATAGTAAATGTAGTAGGATCCAGCATTGCCAGAGAAGCGGACCATGTGTTCTATACGCTGGCAGGTCCTGAGATCGCTGTTGCTACGACCAAGGCATATTCGTGTCAGATCATTGCGACAGATCTTCTGGCGATAGGATTTGCCCTGGCACTGGGACGCATCAGCAATGAAGATGCCCAGAAACTGTTTGCGGAGATGAAGACATTGCCTGAGAAGATCCAGAAGATACTGGACGACAAGGAACGTCTGCAATGGTTCGCCAGCAAATTCGCCAATATACAGGACGCCTTCCTGATAGGCAGAGAACTGGACTATGCTATAGCGCTGGAAGGCAGCCTCAAGATGAAAGAGATCTCATATATTCATTCAGAGGCATATGCAGCAGGTGAGCTGAAACACGGAACTATCAGCCTGGTTGAGCCCGGAACTCTGGTCATAGGCATAGTAACCCAGTCCGATATCCTGGAAAAGACTCTGTCGAATATGGTTGAGACAAGGAGCCGCGGAGCTTACCTGTGCACCGTAACATTTAACGGCAATTATTCATTGGAAGACAGTGCCGATTTCGTAACATATATACCAAGGACAGATATGCATTTCGCTGATACACTGGCGGTGATCCCGCTGCAGCTGCTCAGCTATTATCTGTCAGTAAACCGCGGTCTGGATGTTGACAAGCCGCGCAACCTTGCAAAGAGTGTAACCGTTGAGTAAAGAAGCGACCGCAAATGTATACCTCTTCTACGGAGAGGAAGCATATAAAAGAAGAAATTACAAAGAAAAACTGAAAAAACAGATTGCCGGAGACGGCAATATCAACTATGCCTTTTTTGAGGGAAAGGACATAGACTTTTCTGCTGTCTATGACAGTGTTGTCACCATGCCGTTTTTCGCTGACAGAAGACTGGTAGTGGTTGAAAATTCCGGCAAGTTCAAAGCAGCCAAAAAAAGCGCGGCATCTGACCAGGAGGAGAATCCGGACGGTGAGGATATGGCGTCTGTTACCGCAGTAGCCAGAAAGAGTGCCGGAGCTGATGCCATGCTGGATAAGATCCTGGCAGATCTTCCGGAAACCACTTGTCTGGCGTTTTTTGAAGAGGAAGTCAACAAGACCAGAAAGATATACAAGACCATAGCCTCCAGGGGAAAGGTCATTGAATGCGCACCGGATGACAAAGAGACCGTTATCAGATGGCTGGCCAGAGGATTTGCCGGAGACAACAAGAAGATCAGAAAGAGCACAGCTGAGCTGATCATTGACAGGATAGGCTGCGATTATGACCGACTCAGGAAAGAGTATGAGAAGATCGTAGCGTATGCTGGTGACAGAGAAGAAATCACAGACGATGATGTGCTGGCTGTTACCAGTGAGGATATAGAATCCAGGATATTCGATATGCTGGATGCCATGAGTGCCAGAAATACTGCCAGGGTGCTGGAACACTATTATGGTCTGATAGCAAATAAAGAGCATCCGCTGTATCTTCTTGCCATGATCAGGATCCAGTTCAGGACCATGCTTCAGGTTGCAGAACTGGACATGGAAGGTATGTCCAGATATGAGATCGCATCCAGGCTGAAGAAGAGGGACTTTGTTGTAGACAAGTCTCTGCGGAGCGTCAGGTATTTTCCGCCTTCACGTATCGAGCAGATCCTGGATATGATCTCGGATACAGATAAGAGGATAAAGAACGGTGATATCGATGAGCAGATAGGTGTGGAAATGCTGCTGGTCGATTTCTCCAGGTAAATATATGACAGATAAGACAGTTATCAGAAAACAGATAACAGAGATCAAAGCGCGGATGAGCGAAGAAGATATTGCTTCCAGGTCATCTGTTCTTTGTGGTAAACTGATCGCCAGCGAGGCTTATAAGAATGCTGACATAGTACTGGTTTATATGTCGGCCAATCAGGAGGTCAGGACAGAAGAGATCATCAGGAAGGCGCTTGCCGACCATAAGAAGGCAGCAGTTCCGGTCACATACAACGGCGGAAGAATGGAATTCGTCTCTGCTTCTTCTGTCAGCTCATTCAGGACCAGAATGGGTATACAGGAGCCCATAGACGGGACTGTACTTCAGATTGTTAATGATCCCCTGGGAGGCTGCCCTGGATTCGAAAACGAGGTCATGCCTGCAGACAGCCGTATCCTGATACTGATGCCAGGTCTGGCATTTGGACGGGATATGAACAGGATAGGATATGGCGGCGGGTATTATGACAGATACGTGCAGCGTCTGTGGCAGGCAGGTTATTCATTCACAAAGGCGGCTCTCTGCTATGATTTCCAGGTATTTGATTCGCTGGAATGTGAGGAGCATGACGCACTTCTGGATATACTGATATCAGCGTAAATATATGCTTGACAGCCATGTTGAATAGATGATAAACTACTAGAGCTGTTTTGCCAGCCGTGACTCGGCGCTCGGAATCTCCGGCCAGCACTTAGTCACAGGCGGTTATTAATAATTAGGAGGTTTTTTAACTATGATCACAAAAGAGATTAAGGCTCAGCTTATCGCTGACTACGGAAAGACACCGGAAGACACCGGATCACCTGAGGTTCAGATCGCTATTCTGACATACAGGATCAAGGAGCTCACTGAGCATCTGAAGACACATCAGAAAGACCATCATTCAAGAAGAGGACTTCTTAAGATGGTTGGTAGAAGAAGAGGACTTCTTGATTATCTTAAGGATAAAGACATCGAGGCTTATCGTACTCTGATCGAGAGACTCGGAATCAGAAAATAATTCAAAAGTTTATTATAGACTTAGGGTATCAGCTGCCCTAAGTCTATAATGGTTTTTAAGAAACTTTTCACCGGAGAGAAAATATTAAATATTTTAAGCAGAAGACGGCCCGAAGCTACTGAAAAGCAAGCAAGGCCTGTTGCTGGTTTTTCAGTTGTTTCGGATGCTTCTGCTTAAAAAGAAGGAGAGAATATGTACAAGACATTCAGTATGGAACTGGCCGGCAGAACTCTTAGAATAGATATCGGCCGCGTTGCTGCACAGGCAAATGCCGCAGCACTTATGCATTATGGAGATACAGTTGTACTTACAACTGTCACAGCATCTGCAAAGCCCCGTGAGGGAATCGATTTCTTCCCTCTGAACGTTGACTTTGAAGAGAAGATGTATTCAGTAGGCAAGATTCCCGGAGGATACAAGAGACGTGAGTCTGCACCTTCAGAGAACGCTATCCTGACAGACCGTGTTATCGACAGACCCATGCGCCCTCTGTTTCCCAAGGATTACAGAAATGACGTAACTATCAACAACCTGGTAATGGGTGTTGACCCTGACTGCTCACCTGAGCTGACAGCTATGCTCGGAAGTGCTATCGCAACATGCATTTCTGACATTCCTTTTGACGGCCCTGTGGCCATGACTCAGGTCGGCATGATCGGCGGTGAGTTTATCTTTAACCCTACAGAGACTCAGATGATCGAAAGTGATCTGAAGCTTACAGTTGCTTCAACCAGAGAAAAGGTCATCATGATCGAGGCAGGCGCAAATGAAGTACCTGAGGCAAAGATGGTAGAGGCTATCTATGCAGCACATGATCTGAACGGTGAGATCATCAAGTTCTTTGATACTATCATCGCTGAGTGCGGCAAACCCAAACATGAGTATGAGCGTCACATCGTTCCTGAGGAAGTTACTGCTGCCATCATGGAGATCGTTCCTTCTGACAAGATGGAAGAAGCAGTGTTCTCTGATGACAAGCAGACACGTGATGCCAACATCGCAGCTGTTACCGAGCTGGTAAACGAAAGATTCGCTGAGGAGCATGAGGACTGGCTTCCTTATGTTGATGAGGCTGTATACAACTATCAGAAGAAGACCGTCCGCAAGATGATCCTCAAGGATCACAAGAGACCCGACGGAAGAGCTATCGACCAGATCAGACCTCTGGCTGCCGAGATTGACTTCCTGCCCAGAGCACACGGAAGCGGTATGTTCACACGTGGACAGACTCAGATCATGACAGCTACCACACTGGGGCCGCTCTCAGATGCGCAGAGACTGGATGGTATCAACCTCAGCCAGACATCAAAGAGATATATGCACCAGTACAATTTCCCTGCATATTCTGTAGGTGAGACCAAGCCCGTCAGAAGCCCCGGACGTCGTGAGATCGGACACGGAGCACTGGCTGAGAGAGCTCTGCTTCCTGTAATCCCTTCAGAGGAAGAGTTCCCTTACGCTATGCGTCTGGTATCTGAGACATTTGAATCCAACGGATCCACATCTCAGGCATCTGTATGCGCATCAACACTGTCCCTGATGGCAGCAGGCGTACCTATCAAGGCACCTGTTGCAGGTATCTCATGCGGACTGGTCACCGGAGATTCAGACGATGATTATCTGGTACTGACAGATATCCAGGGTCTGGAAGATTTCTTTGGCGACATGGACTTCAAGGTTGCCGGTACTGACAATG
>JAZUNG010000033.1:0-13685 GCA_045604025.1 Lachnospiraceae bacterium
TCATATGTATACTCAGCATCACTGTAGTCAAGGACCCCTGACTCATCATATTCCAGCTTATCGACCGCTACGAATATCATCTCATCTTCTCCGGACTCAGTCTTTTTCCCGGTAAGACATACTGCATTGATCATGGATTCCGGATTGATCCTGCTGACAAAATATATCTCTGCGTTATGTATGTCCTTTAGTTCCAGATAGCTTTCCATGAGCCCCATATAATCTGCAGCAGGGTCAAGCGGAACATCGGAAAGGCCGACCGCTGATACTATCCATCTGCCGGCACGTTCACGGATGCGTGCTTTTCCTTCCTCCGTAAGTATCGCTTCTCCTTCAGGCGACAGTTCCAGACCTATAGCGATCGTAAGGAAGATGGTCTGGTGCTCCCTGTACAGGGGCATGTAATATACATAAGTTGCATCACTGAGCATTTCCTTTATCGACTCCGCATCAGTCTCCTGATCCTTGAAAAAATACGGTAAGGTATCGACATATATTTTCTGTATACGGCTGAAATCCAGCTCCTCAGCCGTTATCTCACCATCTTCAAATGTGGTCTTATTTGCATCCCGAGCAATATAATCAAGATCTTCCAGTTCACTGGCCGTATCCATACCCACGAATGTATTGTCAGAGTCACCCCGAACGACAGATATTCCGAGAGCCGACACACTGATCAGCACGAGCAGGATCATCAGCAGACTTTTTTTCATTTTTCACACCTCATAACTACCGCTATTAATAATACAAATTCAGATCTATTGTGCCTTCTTTGTTTATCATTCATTAATTCTCTACCTTTTAAGAATATTAAATATAGCGTTAACTATTATGATTATTATACTAATATTTATTTTCTTCTTCAAGTTTTTTATATTTACCATCCACTATAATAACATTATATCCAAACATTACAAAATCCTCTAAAACAATTTATGCAGCATTATTAAAAAAGACTGCCGTATTTTCACAATACAGCAGTCTTCCGTGTTGTTTATTTGGTTATCGCAGCCGGTCCGCAGCCATGGTCCTATCTGCGTCCTCCGGGTCCGAACATTCCACCGCCTCCCATCATCTGGTTGGACAGCTGGTTGGTCTCAACACCATTTACAATGATGGTTCCACCATTGTACTGGCCTACTCCGTCATAGTCGAAAGCTGACTGGCCCGTGATATCGATGGTACCTCCGTTCACATAGAGGTTGCCGTTGGAGTCGATACCGTCAGTATCGCCGCTGCCCATGACGATATTGATATTTCCGTCATTGATCTCGATCACTATGGAGTATGAATTGCTCTTCTGCCCTGCATTGATACCGTCATCGCTGGCAGTGATGCTGATATTGCCTCCGTTGATCTGTATATATGTAGCCTCGATGCCTTCAGCTCCATTCAGAGTCATATCGCAGTCATCGATCTGGATGATAGTGGTTCCGTGGATGGCATCATCACCTACATCGATATTGAATGTGCCTCCGCAGATATAGATGGCTCCGACTGTGTCATCGTCATCGTCTTCCGCATGCAGGCCGTCTTCCGGACTGACGATAGTGATATTTCCGTCACATACCGCGATGAGATCATGTGCCTCCAGGCCATGGTTCTGGCAGTCGATCTCGATAGTTCCGCCTGTAACCTTCAGGTCATCCTTGCTGACCACGCCGTTGTCAGAAGATTCGATAACGAGCGTACCTACTCCGTTCAGTACCAGGTCGTCTTTGGAGAAGATAACTCCGTCTGTATTGGTATCACCGTCAGTCACGAATGTGCCTGTGACTGCCAGATAGTTTTCAGAATCAGTGGTGGTCACGAATACCTTGTCTGCGCTCTTTACATAGATGCAAGGGAAGTCATCATTGGTAATGCTCACACCGTCCAGTACTATCTGCACCTTGGCCTGATCATCGGTGTCTACGGTGACTGTCACGTTTTTCGCAGTACCGCTCAGTACATATACGCCTTCAGATGTGATCTCGATATCCTCACCGTCGCTGACTGTATAGTATGTCGCATCTGACAGATCGGCAGTCTGCCTCAGGTCTCTGTCTGTGAACATGTCTGTTGCATCGATAGCGCCGTCAGATGAAACATTAGCTGCTGCGGTTACCGCTTCTGTGGATTCCTGTGCAGCTGTCTCGGCTGCGGTGGTATCTTCCGATGCAGCCGCTGTGGTGTCTTCATTTGCAGCAGTGGTATTCTCACTTACGGCTGCCTGCGTGGTCTGGTCAGGAGCTGCTGTCTGTTTGCCCGGATCTACTGATGCACCGCAAGCTGCCAGTGAAGCGATCAGAAGCCCTGTCACTGTAATGGTTCCAATGGTTTTTGTAATCTTTTTCATATGATTCACCTCATTTTTAATGGTAGTTTTTAATATTGATCCGGGCTGCGCACGCTCCGGATAAATCATTTCAGACAGGCATCCTGTCTGTTTACACTACCATTTATACAATGCGAACCTTATATCAAGCTTAAGAAAAAATACTTTTTGAAGATCATCCTCTGGCCCTGGCTTCATTGGCCGACCAGGCCCTCTTTCTGAGTGCCAGGTAGAATATCGTCTGCGCGATGGCCGTGATGATCCAGGAGATAGGATATGAGATATACAGCATTTCCAGCGTTCTGGCTGCCGCAAATACTGTGAAGATCCAGATGATACGGAATCCGCAGATACCGATAAATGTTACCGCGGTCGGAAGCAGGCCGTAGCCGTGTGAACGCATGACGCCGCCCATCAGATGCTGGAAGCCGTTGAAGAAGTATACTACTCCCATGATGCTCATGCGGATACCGCCGGCGACCAGGGCTTCCTGCTCAGATGTATATATATGGAGGAGCGGGCTTCTGAGCAGCAGCATCAGCCATCCCATGACGCCTCCGATCACCAGATCCATGAGCAGGCAGTAGCGGACAACCTTGCGGGTACGCTCATAGTTGCGTGCTCCCATATTCTGGCTGATGGATGCGATAGATGCCTGATTTACACCATCCAGTGACGTGAATATAAACGATTCCACACTTACCGCTGCGGAATTGCCCGCCATGACCATGGCTCCGAATGAATTGATCGAAGACTGGATGATAACGTTGGACACAGAAAACAGAGAACCCTGTATACCTGCAGGCAGACCTATCTTGATGATCTGCTTGAATACAGGGAATGAAAACCTTTTGTTTTTGAAGTTCAGACGGTAGATACCGTCTGCCCTGATCAGTGTACGCAGTGTCAGGAAACATGACAGACACTGACTGATCACGGTCGCGAGCGCCACACCTGCAACTGACAGGTGGCAGACTATAACAAAAAACAGGTTCAGGCATACATTTACTATACCTGCCATGGTTAGGAAGTACAGCGGTCTTCTGGTATCTCCGACCGCCCTTAATATCGCGCTGGAGAAATTGTAGAGCTGGATCACAGGCAGACCTGCGAAATAGATTCTCAGATAGAGCGCAGCCAGTGGCAGGACTGCATCCGGAGTTCCCATGAGCTTCAGCAGTGGCTCTGCCAGGAATATACCTATCAGGGCAAACAGAACGCCTCCTGCCACAGCAATGAACACAGATGTGTTTACTGTGGCAGAAAGCTGTTTTTCATCTTTTGCACCATAATACCTGGCGGCTATGACACTGGTTCCGGTACAGATGCCCATCAGGACATTCAGTATCAGTGATACGAGCGCTGTATTGGATCCGACTGCAGCCAGAGCCTCGTCCCCTGCAAATCTTCCGACCACGATCAGGTCGGCTGCATTGAACGCCAGCTGCAGGATGCCGGAGAGCATTACCGGAACTGCAAATTGTATAAGCTTGGGGAGCAGCCGCCCCACCGTCATATCTATTTCGTGTCTTTTCATTACCTGGAACTAATTAACCGCCTTTGCTGCAAATACGTGGATATTACTCAGCGAAATCCACTTCATAATCATAGACCGTGCTTGTCTCGTCTACGATGTAATCCTTTATTTCATCCAACGTCTCGAATGCGTAATGTCCGGACATAGTCCATACGCCTCTTGTAATGCTGAACTCGTGAGCGATGACTGAGTAGTCTTCCAGATCAATCTCTACCTCATCGCCATTTACATACAGATCGTCAAATCTGATCACTGAATACGTTGTGAATGCCTGACCGGTACCGTCATCATCGGAAACGGTTGAATCCTGTCTGTAAACAACATACAGTGAGTTGCTGTCATATGATGCCAGATCCTTGGGATATTTCAGAATGCTTCCGACAATGTAATAATTATCAGTGTGCTGATTGCTTGCATTCAGACTCTCAAACTCTTCCTCGAATATATCCATGCATGCTGCTTCGAGATCCTGACCGGCCGCATCATTTATCTGATCGGTGGATGTGATCATGGTACTCAGTCCTTCCACGGTATATTCCATGGTCCTTCTGGTAGGCTTGATATCATACATCTGAAGCAGGTAATCATCATCATAAATATCACTGAGTGTCAAAGTGATAACATCACCATTCGAAAGATCCCAGTATTCATCCGCATCGATCGCAAATCCAAGCTCGTTCATAGGCGCAGGACAGTTCTCAGTGCTGATCTCCAGTTCTCCATGATGATCTCTTCCTGTAACCACGATCTCGATCCCTTCGAAAGGATCGATCTCAGGGACATCTTCAAGTCCTGCAACCGTGAAGTCTTTTTCGATCAGATAGCTGTTGGCAGCTTCGGCCTCTGCTTCATCATATCCTTCGATATCGATGTTGAATATTTCCTCTATGCCGCCTACAAACAGCTCATATTTGACCTTGTCGCCATTGCTCAGGTAGTAGTCATCGCCTTCTGTATAATAAAACAGCATTTCCTGCACATCTGCAACCGGATCATCACCGTAATCTTTATATTCACGCATGTACTGGATCTGCTCACCATAATCCGCGATGAATTTCTCGGTGTCAAACTTCGCCTCTGATACGCCCTTGCCGTTGTAGCCGGTAAATTCTACCGACGCGTACTGCATCATATCAATGGTGATCTTCTTCTGCTTTGTCAGGATGGGAAGAAGGATCAGCAGTGCAGCTACAATAACACCGATCAATACTACTCCTCCAACGACCAGACCAATGATCAGGCCCTTCTTGGACTTCTTCTTCGGCTCGGTCTCGCCAGGAACCGGAGGTGCCTGGGTGTATACAGGTGCGGGCTGCGGCTGTGTATAGGCCGGTGCGGGCTGCGGCTCAACTGCAGGGCTCTCAGGTGTCGGGATATCTTCCGGCACTTCCCCGCGGATCTCCTGTGCTGCTGCTTCTGCAGCCTCGACAGCCGGTATCTCAGGCTGAACAGGAACAGGTTCAGGCTGAACGGGTACGGGCTCTGGTGTGTCCTGCGGAGCGTTCTGCTGGAGTATCTCTTCTGCTATATCCAGCTTGGTTCCGCAGTAAGGACAGAATTTACTGGGTCCATCGATCTGATGTCCGCAATTAGTGCAAAACATGTCATTCTCCCTTCCCCATATTGCTATGGATCTGTTATTAATCTCCCTCAATATCATACAGAGAAAACAATATTATCTATATACACAATATTACATAAACGCATACCAAAAATCAATGCTCTATTCCCGAGGCTCCTATAAAGAAGAAGCCCATGAACTGTGGTCATGAGCTTCTGTGATCAGCTGATCAGTACATTTTTTATTGATGGTCAAATCTGCCTTCCAGCAGACAGCACCTTACTGCTTTACGACCGGTGCATCAGGGGCATTCTTGCCAACGCTTGCAATGCCGTTCAGGCAGCTCTTCTTGGTCTTGTAGCCTTCTGATGTAGCAATGATCTGTCCGTTTCTTGCTTTCAGACGGAAGCGGAACTCACCGCCTTTGTCTGTGTAAACTTCAAACTTGGGATTTGAGATCTTTTCAAATCCTTCAATTGTCTGATCCTCAATCTCAACTGCGCAGTTTGCTCTTACGCTCTCGATACCTTTCTTGCAGGAGGCTTCGCCCTTGTAAACCTGTGAACTTGCAATAACTTCGCCGTTTCCTGCTTTCAGATCAAACTTAATGCCTGTCTTTGCTTCTTTGATTACAAACTTGCCCATAAAACACTCCTCCTTCATATTATCGGACCGCTATCGTTATACGCGGTCCACCTGAAACCAGAAATCCCGATTTTTAAACGGAATCCTATATCTGAATTATAACAATCCTGTATCAGCTTGCAACAAAAAAATAACAAATATTTATTCAAAACTGCATATTTTTTCCTTTTACTTTATACCCGATTTCTGATAAACTGAATCTGCTTCATTAATTGGCAGAATTCTCTGTCAGTGATCCCCATTTATTTGTGACAGTGTCACACACTTTTTATTATTTTGTTTGCTGCATGTGGTCATAAGCATTGTTTCGTTGATCATGTTCTGCAGGTCGGATCTGTCAGTCATTATGATCCACTAAACGATCATCATAAACCAGCTTCTGATACATCAGCAGAAAGGAGATTTATGATCAATTTAAAAACTTTAATCATTCAGAGTGAACAGCTGGCCCATGAGATAGCACAATTGGAGGCTGCGGTAAACGACGCACCCCCTGGCAAGCTGGTCTCCAGACGAAGGAATGGCTCCTTTGAGTATTCCTACAGGATCCGGGACAACACCGGTAAAGAGCGCGAGATCTACATCCCCAAGTCCGATATCGAATATGCCAGGCAGCTGGCTTTCAGGGATTATGCGAAGGTACGTCTCATAGAAGCCAGGGAGGAGAAACAGATAATGGATAGCTGGATAGACTTTATCCGTTCCGAGAGATCTGCTGATAAATATCTGATCGATCATCCGGGAGCAGGCAATCTGGTCCTTGATCAGCTGACAAGCCCGGATGAAGCGATCCAAAAATGGCAGAATGCTGATTATAGAAAGAGCAACCGCTATATGGAGTACCTGAAATATACTACTGTCGTTCCCGGGTTATTGGTTCGCAGTAAATCAGAGGCAGATATTATAAGTCGCATGGTCTATTATGGTGTACCTTTCCGTTATGAAGAAGAAGTTATAGTAAATGACATTGCATTTCATCCGGATATCACAGGTCTGAACTGTAGGACCCGTCAGATAAAATACTGGGAGCATCAGGGGGCCTGGGATAAAGAGAATTATGTCAAACCTTTGAAGGACAGAGAGGTCCAGCTGGCTCGGGCAGGCATCATCCCATGGAAGAATCTGATCATCACTACAGAAACTGCAGATGAGCCGCTCGATATCACCTGGGTGGATACCATTATTCAACATTTCTTCCTGTGAATCTTCATTTTCATTCTGGTCTATATCTCAGACCGAATTTCAGGGTGAGTTTGACCTCTGAATCCCCCCTGAAATGGAAAAATGCCTGTTTCGGGGTGGGTGGCTCCCACCCCAGTTTCTCAATATCTCTATTTCAGGGTAGTTCTAGCCTCTGAATCCCCCCTGAAATGGCAGAATATCTGTTTCGGGGTGGGTGGCTCCCACCCCAGTTTCTCAATATCCCTATTCCAGGGTGGTTTTGACCTCTGAATCCCCCCTGAATTGCCAAAATACCTGTTTTGGGGTGGGTGGCTCCCACCCCAGTTTCCCAGTATCCCTATTCCAGGGTGGTTTCGACTCCTGAATCCCACAAAAGAACAAATACAAAGTGCACACTAAAATAGCAGAATCACATGATTCACTGCAGATTTGAAAATTCATAGAGTTTTCACTTTCAATAGGACTGTATAGTGGTAGAATATAATCCTGAAGTGGGGTGTGGGCCTGAATGTCAGGGTAATTGCAAAAGTACCGGCAGGCCTAATTAGTGTGTCTTTCGAAAGCTCTTCACTCTGCTATAACATAGGAAGATGGCTGGAGAGCGCAGGGGTTAGCGTTCCTGCAGATAACCATTACTTCACATATCGAGATTTTGTAATGCTTCAGATCAGTAATATCAAAAAAGAATACCGAACCGGCGGGCTGGTGCAGAAGGCTCTTGATGGCGTATCTCTCAGCTTCCGCGACAGCGAATTCGTGGCTGTTCTGGGCCCCAGCGGTTCAGGAAAGACCACTCTGCTCAATATTATCGGCGGTCTGGACAGATACGACAGCGGTGATCTGATCATTAACGGGATCTCCACCAGCAAGTACAAAGACAAAGACTGGGATTCCTACAGAAACCACACTATCGGTTTCGTTTTTCAGAGTTACAACCTCATACCGCACCAGAATATCCTGGCAAATGTTGAGCTGGCCCTGACTATCAGCGGTATCTCGCGTGCCGAGAGGCGCCGCCGCGCTCAGGAGGCCCTGGAGAAGGTCGGATTGGGCGAGCAGTCTCACAAGCTCCCCAGCCAGATGTCCGGCGGCCAGATGCAGAGAGTCGCCATAGCCAGAGCTCTGGTAAACAATCCCGATATCCTGCTGGCAGACGAGCCGACAGGCGCACTGGACAGCGAGACCAGTGTGCAGGTCATGGAACTGCTGAAGGAAGTTGCCTCAGACCGTCTGGTCATCATGGTCACTCATAACCCTGATCTGGCTGAACAGTATGCGACCAGGATCGTCAATCTGAAGGATGGTCAGATCATCGCGGATTCAGATCCATTCATCCCTACTGCCGGCATTGACAGCGCACCTCCCGTACACAAGAACATGGGCCGCAGCTCCATGTCATTTTTCACCGCCCTGCAGCTGAGTTTCAACAATCTGCTGACCAAGAAGGCCAGGACCCTGCTGGTGGCATTTGCGGGATCTATCGGTATCATAGGCATTGCCCTGATCCTGTCCATGTCCAACGGTGTAAATAAATATATAGACGATATCGAAGAAGACACCCTCTCCGAGTACCCCATGGAGATCACCAGCACCAGTTTCTCGCTGGCTTCACTCATGGGAAGGGCCCGGAACACTTCAGAGGAAGAAGAGCGGCCCGAGGTCATCGAGATCAAGACCATCACCAGTCTGCTCTCCCGGATGAGCTCCAACGACCTGGCTTCGCTCAAATCATACCTGGAAAGCGGCGAAAGCGATATATACGATTATGCCAGACATATCCGCTACAGCTACAATGTGATACCACTCGTTTACGCCCAGACTGAAAAGGGCGTGAAGCAGATCAACCCTTACAGTGTACTGACAGCTTTCGACAACGGTATGTCTTCATTCTACAGCGGTATGTCTTCGTTCTCATTCTCCATGACTGAGCTGTTCCATGAGATGCCCGACAACGACGACCTCTACAAGGCACAGTACGAAGTCAAGGCCGGAAGATGGCCCGAAAAATACAACGAGATCCTGCTCGTCCTCACCGACCGTGGTCTGGTCAGCGACCTGGCGCTCTATGCCATGGGTCTGCAGGACGACGCCGCGCTCGACGAGGCAGTCAAGAAGTACATGTCCGGCGGTGAGCTGGAAATGGAAGATGACGATGAGGTCGGCACCTACAGGTATGAAGATTTCATCGGTCTGACATTCAAGCTGGTAAATGCTGCCGACTGCTACAGCTATGACAACCAGTACAATGTCTGGACCAGCAAGACTGACAACACCAGATATATGAAAGAGCTGGTGGACTCCAGCGAGGACCTGACTATAGTCGGTGTGGTAATGGCGTCTGAGGATTCCAACACCGCCATGCTGAGCACAGGCATCAACTACACATTCGACCTGACGGCGCACATCATCGAAGAGGCTGCAAACAGTGCCATCGTAAAGGCACAGCTGGACAGCCCCGGCACAGACGTGCTGACAGGCAGTCCTTTCGGAGAGAGGTCCGAAGAGCCGCTGGATCTCAGTTCACTCTTCTCTGTTGATGAGGATGCGCTGAGGAACGCATTCTCCATAGACACCGACTCTATCAATACCGACATGCCGGATATCCCGATGGATGGCAGTATCATAGATGGATTCTCATTTGACAGCTTCAGCCTGGACCCGTCCATGTTTAGCGACATATCTATGGAAGATATCGCGAAGGCGTTCGACCCGTCCCAGCTGGATACGGGCGATATGGATATTTCCGAGCTGATCGATCCGGAAGCGCTGGCGGATGCCCTGCCCGAGTTCACGACCGAAGATATCATGAACATGCTGAACACCATCGAGCTCAATCTCACGGAAGATGATATTGCCAATACCGTCAGAGCTCTGACAGATGGATTTGCAGAATATACCAAGGACAATCCGCAGGCGGATATATCCGCCCTGCCCTCAGCTATCTCAGGGTTCCTGGATACAGAAGAGGCACGCACTATCATTACAGAGGAGCTCCGCGAAGCCCTCAGGAATGCTGCTGCCAATGCGGCGAACAGAGAGGCCCTTCAGGCTCTTATGAACCAGATCGCTGCAGGCTATGCTACATGGGCAGAGGCAAATGACAAGACTGATGTATCTCAGTTTTCCGAATATCTGACCGAGTATCTGGCATCTGATGAGGTACTCGATATGCTCTCTACTGCATTTGCGGAAATGCTGACCAATGCAGCTGACAACATCGACCCGGAAGAATTCTCCCGCATCGCAGACGAGCTGAACAACGCATACAAGACATATGCTGCAGCCAACAATATGCCGGATCTGGACGTGATCAGCCAGGCCCTGCGTGACTACATGTCCTCAGACGAAGCCGATCAGATCCTGCGTGACAACATCATGTCGAAGATCGATACTACCGAGCTTCAGAAGCAGATCAGCGAAATGGTATCGCGGATCGCTGCGGCCTACTCCGGCTACATCGAGCAGATCATATCGGAGATGATCTCGTCCTATTCACAGAATATCAGCGAGCAGGTGACTAAGGCCATCTCTTCATACGCGCAGTCACTCGGAAACTCCATCGCGCAGGCCATAGGCTCACAGATCCAGAATGCCATGTCCGGTGCTTTCGCGTCTATTCAGGGTACGATCGAATCGTCTGTCAGGTCGTATATGGAAGGTCTGACCGACCAGTTCCAGAACGCTTTCTCATTTGATCCGGATGCATTTAAGAATGCTATCTCCATGAATATGGACCAGCGCGAGATGGGAGAGCTCCTTCAGTCTCTGATGTCCACCGAGACCAGCACATATGACAAGAATCTCAAGGCATTCGGATATGCAGACAGAGCCAAGCCATACGAGATCCTGATCTACCCGAAGAACTTCGAGAGCAAGGATCATATCGTAGAGATCCTCGACAACTACAACCTGCGCATGGAAGAGACCGACCAGGAAGAAAAGGTCATCACCTACACGGATATGGTAGGCACTCTGATGTCTTCAGTTACCACCATAGTAAATGCCATCAGCTACGTGCTGATAGCATTTGTATCCATCTCTCTGGTGGTGTCGTCCATCATGATCGGTGTCATCACATACATCAGCGTGCTTGAGCGACGCAAGGAGATCGGTATCCTCCGCTCCATCGGCGCATCCAAGCACAATATCTCCAACGTCTTCAATGCGGAGACCATCATCACCGGCCTCCTGGCAGGTATCCTGGGTACAGGCATCACCATGCTACTCCTGATCCCTGCGAATATCATACTCAGAGCTCTGACCGAGCAGCAGAATCTGACTGCATTCCTGCCTGTCACATCTGCCCTCATACTGATCGCGCTCAGCGTAGTGCTGACTCTGATCGGAGGTCTGATCCCATCAAGAAAGGCTGCCAACAGCGATCCTGTAGCAGCCCTCAGAAACGAGTAAGTTCAAGTCTTCAGTTATTCGTCATTTCCCAGCATGAAGAGCACTGTCGCGTTCTCAAACACGATGAAGAACAGTCCCTCCATATAGTAGAATGGTCCCCATCCGCCCATATAGCCGCTGGCATTTTCCCTGACCTCAGCTTCCTCCTGGAAACGCATGACATACTCCGGATTGCCCAGCTCAAAGGACAAAAGATACAGGAGCTTATCTGCCAGATCAGCTGCCTCATTTCTCTGCTCCGGGTCTTCTTCGTCTGCATAGAAGATAGCGCGGAACATATCCTCCGGGCGTTCCCATGATTCTTCGATCATGAAGTCCTCCGGCTCACCGCCTGCCATCTGCGCAAATTCCTCCTGAAATGAATTTCTGCCGAAACATACGGCATTTACCATATGATAGCCCAGCTTTCCATATACAGTAGCAGCTCCCTCGAGCAATCCGTTCAGATATCCGTTCAAATAATCGTTATTCATCATAGCCTCCTAATGGCGGTCGTCTTCATATACAGGAAATGCGGAAACTATCCTGTCCTTGCTGTCCAGATAGAAATCTATCTCGATGTCTTCATAGTAGCCGATCCAGGTCGTTCCCTGATGCCTGTCGTTCTTCATGGCATCCTCCCTGGCAATATTGATCGCGTCCACAACCTGCTGCGGTGACCAGTTGTCCGGAAAGAAAGTGCTGTAATGATTCTTCCTGTGGCCATCCACTTCCACATTGGCGGTATACAGACCGTTCTTGTCTTCCTCTGAGCGGGTGCCCGGGATGATTTCTCCGTCGGACCCCTCTACCATATCATAGTGGTAGCCGCTGCCGTTTCCGCTGGAATTCACAGAGCCGTTGAAGATATGCTCAATAGCGCTGTGCGAGAAATTCTCGGTATCGGTAAGCGCTTCGATATCGTCCCATGTGTAGTAGACAGGGCCTGCAGGCGTGGTCTCCTCTGTCTGTGTGGCGGCCTCAGTTGCGGCCTGTGTGGTGACTTCCTCAGTCTGTGCCTGGCTCTCACCGGTCGGCTCAGTCTGCGTGGTTCCGGCATTTTCTGTGGCGGTCTCAGTTTGAGTTGCCTCAGTCGCAGCAGGTGTCTGTGCACTGCTCGTCTGTGCCGGCTCCTTCTTCCCACACGCAGTCCCTGCTACCATTATGATAGCCATCACAGCCACCAGTATGATACTTATTAATCTACGTTTCTTCATTTTCATATTCCTTTATTTATGAGAAATGATTTTTCAAACCAGGAGGAATAATTCCTCCACAGCGATTTTTCTATGAGCGAGGAAGGAATTATTTCTCCAAATAAAATGAAAAATCATTTCTCATTTATTACTGGGTTATCAAAATGCACATCGAGCTGATTGTACGGAACATGAACACCATGCTCGTCCAATGTCTCGAGCGCAAGGCGCAGTGCGTCCCTACGCCTCTTGATCATCAGCCGGGGATCACAGTCAAATCTCAGCGAATAAATCATCGCGGAGTCAGCCACTTCAGAAAGACCCAGCAGCATGCCGCCGGTGATCCCTTCCACCTCATTCAGCTTCACAGCAATCTCCTCGAAGATCTCAAACATCTTTTTGACCGGCTCATCATATGAAACAGGTATCTTCAGGATCTGATGCTCATTCGTCTTCTCAATCATGGTCAGATTCCTGTTGGCTACAGTTACTTCGTTCAGCAGCCGGAGATCATATATCTTCGTGGAGCGCATGGTAAACTTGGTCACGATACCCTGATAATCTCCGATCCTGATGACATCACCGACCCTGAAGAACTTGTCCGAAAGGATCTGGATGCCCTGGATGATATCCTTGATGGTGTCCTGCAGCGCCAGACCGATGATAGCGGAGATGATACTCACGCTGGTGATCAGCGATGATACCTGGATACCATTTACCTGCAGGATAAAGATGATCGAGATGAAGATGATCAGTCCGGAAATAATGCTGCCTGTCACATGCACCAGCGTGATCCTCTGTGAGTCCATGTGTCCGTTGTTGATCTCTCGCTGTCTTTTCAGGTAGAACCCTGTCAGT
>JAZUNG010000034.1:0-4728 GCA_045604025.1 Lachnospiraceae bacterium
GGGCAACAATGATCTGACCGATGATCGTTGCCAGAGCGGCTCCGAACATACCCCAGCGAAATACATAGATAAAGACCGGATCCAGGATAATGTTAATGACCGCACCGAGAGTGGTGACTATCATGGCAAAACGTGGATTTCCGTCCGCCCGGATGATAGGATTCATGGCCTGCCCGAACATGTAGAATGGGATACCGAGTGCGATCCAGAAAAGGTACTCTTTGGCAAGTGCAAATGTCTGATCGTTGACCCTTCCTCCGAACAGTGTGAGGATCGGCTCAGGAAGGATCAGATAAATGACCATCAATATCACACCAATGATCAACAGGGTGGTGATCGAGCTTCCCACAACTCTTCGGGCACGCTTCTGATCATCTGCACCCTGAGCCATGCTGGCGATAGTGCAGCATCCGTCACCCATCAGCATGGCCAGACCCAGCGCGATCAGAGTCAGCGGAAATACGACAGAGTTCGCAGCATTTCCATATGAGCCCAGATAGTCTGCATTTGCGATAAACAGCTGATCTACGATGTTATACAGCGTTGCAACTAGGAGTGAAATGATAGTGGGAACACTGAACTTCGCAAGGAGCTTTCCGAGCGGTTCAGTCTCCAGAAAATAGTTAGACTTTGTTTCCATAAATATCCCCCCTGATAATACAAAAGGCATACCCTAATGTTAAACAATAGACTACGCCTCAGACTTATTTCTATGTGTATATTCAGGATGATACCTATTTGATTGAAAAAATGCTGTATCTGCGGATGCGCCTTGAATGGTGCAAAAGAGCATGCGGATACATTTCTGTAAAATAAAAGACTGCCACACTTTCATGAGGCAGTCCGCATAAAGCAGCTCGTAGGAGAATTGAACTCCTGATTCCGCCTTGAGAGGGCGGCGTCTTAACCACTTGACCAACGAGCCATAATTACAGTGCCTGTTTATATTACACGAATCATTTTAAAAATGCAAGCACTAATTTTGAAAAAGTCATTTCTGTTATTACTGCTTCATTACTTTCTTTGATGGCTGTGCCTGAGTGATCACGGCTGCGCTGATCAGGCAGAAGCCTCCGAGCACACCAAATACCAGCATATAGTTGTCGCCACTTGATGACAACATAAGACCTGACAAAGCAGGACCTGCCAGACCACCTACCAGGCCATATCCTGAAAATACCAGGCTCAGGATCATACTGTAGTGCTTGAAGCCAAACAGGTCTGAGATGCGTGCTGCAGTTACGGCAAACAGTGTTCCGAACGCCAGCCCTACAAATGCTGCGGCAATGCAGACCAGGGCGATATTATGCAGGAAGGGAAGCGCGATATATCCGATGCCTCCCAGGATAAATGCGATCACACATGTCGCGTTTCGTCCGATCAGATCGGATATCATGCCTGCAAAGAATCTGCTGATGCCATTGGTCAGATTGAATGCAGTCAGTACAGTGACACTGGACAGACCGATAGACAGGGCGTATTTGCCTGACAGACTGATCATGGATATACCCGCAGCCCCGACCAGTGCCCAGACGAGCCACAATGCCCAGAATCCCTTCGTGCGCAGCGCCTGACCGGGTGTAGAGTAAGTGGTGACCAGAGAGCCCTTTGTCCGCACATAGATCTTCTGTTCTTCGAGCTGGGCAGTTATTTCTTCAGACAGCTTACAGAAATCCGGAAGCTCTGCAAATATAAGTGCCACGCCAGTCAGGACCACGATCATGACTATGATCACATAATTCATGGTCTTATAGCCAAGTGAGTTGAACATGACCTTGTAAAGAGGTGACATTACTGCAGCTGCTGTTCCAAAGGCCAGGTTGAGTATGCCGGATGCCAGACCCCTTTTAAGAGGCATCCAATTCTGAACGGTAGTTACACCGGGACCATAGATAAAACCGTTCCCTGCACCGCATAAGAAAGCCCAGATATAGATATAGATGATATTAGTTGCCAGATTGGCTATGATCATGCATATGATCAGGATGACAGAGCCGATGATCAGACATTTCCGTGTTCCGATCCTGGAATGAATGGAACCGGAAAGAAACATCAGCACACCTACACCGAGACATGCAAATGTCATGATAAATCCGGTCTGACCGGAGCCGACATGGAACATTTCCTGCCATTCCGGAGTCATAACTCCCGGATATCCGAAAAACAGTGCTCCTGAATTAAATATTGCCAGCGCGCATGCTATTACAGCCAGCCAGCTTTTTCCCTTCAAAGTGTTCATTTATATGCCATCCTGTTACCTTTATGTCTTTAAACAGACTTTGACAGTATAGCACAATATTCAATATATTTCATATGAATAATTATAATTATTGGTCTTCAGAGGATTGTTATATTTTTACAATTGAAATTCATCACAAAGTAACAAACTTGCGAAATCGAGCTAAAATCTCACAAATAATCTTTTTATGAGTTCCCGATTATAGTATAATATCTACAACTACAGGTCTTGTTGTGTGGTGATCTTTATGCACAATACTATCTTTTGGAACCTTCTGTTTAATAATATGAATTGAGGAAATGATTATGAGTAATGATTATGACCAGATTATCAAGACAACAGCGTGGTCCCCGGGTCCCGGATGCCACGGTGGATGCGGTGTTGAACTGTTTGTCAAGGATGGCAAGGTTGTAAAGATCGAGGGTGACCCCGACCATCCATGGGCCGGCGGACGTGCCTGCTCAAGACTCCTGGCATGTACTCAGTATATGTACCATCCTGAGAGGATACTTCATCCGATGAAACGTGTCGGAAAGAGGGGAGAAGGTAAATGGGAGCAGATCTCCTGGGATGAAGCCTTTGATATGATAGAGAAAAGGTGGAATCAGTACAAGGAAGAATCCGGCCCTGAGTCCGTAATATTTATCCAGGGAACCGGCCGTGATATAGGTGGTCCCATCTCGCTTCTGTGCTATTCATATGGCAGCCCAAACTGGACACAGCTGGGTCTGGCAGGCCAGTCATGCTACACACCACGTCTATGCTCACAGATGACCAAGATCGGCGAGTTCGTGGTAGCTGACTGCTCACAGTTTTTTGAGAAACGTTATGACGATCCCAGATATGAGTATCCAAAGTATATCGTGATATGGGGGCAGAATCCTGCATCAGGATGTCCTGACGCATTCTTCGGTCACTGGATCGTTGACTGCATGAGAAAGGGAAGCAAGCTGATCGTTATCGATCCAAGAGCAAACTTCTTTACATCACGTGCTGATTACTGGCTGCAGATCAGGGCAGGCACAGATACTGCACTGGCTCTGTGCATGACCAAGCTGATCATCGAAAATGACTGGTATGACCATGATTTCGTTGAGAACTGGTGTTACGGATTTGATGAACTCTACGAGGCATGCAAGGATTATACCATTGAGAAGACATCCGAGATCACTGATATTCCCGCAGAGCTGATCTATGAGGCAACAAAGGCTTATGCTACCAATCATCCCAGTTCTATACACTGGGGTCTTCCTCTTGATCAGGTACCCGAGGCAACTTCATGTGACGATGCAGTGATCAATCTCTGGTGCATCACAGGCAACCTGGATGTTCCGGGAGGAAATGTAATTGCTCGTAATGCATGGAACGTCACACAGTATCCGTACAGCACACAGCAGCTGCAGGAGCTGTATGGTGAAGATATCCTGGACCGCATCAATTCCAAGAGAATAGGTGCAGCCAGGTATAAATATCTGGCTCATATGAGATCGTGGGGGCAGCCTGATATGGCTGTTCAGCAGATGATCGACGGTGATCCGTATACGATCAGATCTGCCTGGATCCAGACATCAAATCTGTTTGGTGGTCAGGCTGCCAATATGCGCAAGCATTACAAGGCGCTGATGAACATGGAATTCAACGTCGTGGTTGATACGTTCCTGAACCCTACCAGCCAGGCTATAGGCGATCTCTTCCTGCCTGCAGCAACATTTGCAGAGAAGGAGAGCTTCAGGGCATGGTATCAGCCACTGCAGCTGATCCAGCCTGCAGTCAAGGTCGGAGAGGCCATGAGTGACTGGGAGATCAATCTGGAGCTGGCCAAGAGATTCAATCCTCAGCTGAGAGAGAAATATCCGACATTCCGTGATTTCGTTAATGAAAGGATCAAACAGTCCGGTTATACCTGGGATACGCTGGCCGAGGCAGGAGGATGGAAGTTCCCAACACCTGAAGAGTCACCTTCGAGTGTTCCTTACAGAAGATATGAGAAGGGATACTTAAGACCCGACGGACAGCCCGGATTCCGTACACCTACAGGCAAGATAGAGCTGTACTCAACTCTGAATGAAGAGTATGAGATCCATCCTGTTTCATTCTATGTAGAGCCACCTGAGAGCAGGGTCAGAACTCCTGAACTGTTCCAGAAGTATCCGCTGGTCATGGTTTCAGGCCGCAGAAGTCCTGTTTTCTTCCATTCGGAGCACAGGAATATCCCGTGGTGCCGTGTATGCGATCCGGATCCGATAGTCGAGGTACATCCGGATGTCATGAAACAGTATGGCATCAGCAATGGCGAATGGGTATGGGTTGAAAATGACCGCGGACGCATACGCAGGAAGGTTAAGGAGAATCCCGGTATCGGCACTGGTATGGTCAGCGTTCCGCATGGATGGTGGCTGCCTGAGAAGAAAGGTACAGGCCCCGAATTCTACGATGCATGGGATATCAACTGCAATATCCTGATCCCTACAGATAAGTCGGATCGTAGC
>JAZUNG010000035.1:0-11907 GCA_045604025.1 Lachnospiraceae bacterium
AACTGGTTAAACTATTACGTATACCAGGTAACACCATACGAGCTGTAGGGAGCTGCTTATGACCAGTACCGTCGGCCACGAATGCAGTCCGTTCAGTATGTGGATCTGATGATCGATCTGTCTGGAATGCAGATCGGAATGGGAAGTGTTATTTATTGTAAATGATGAGGCGCCGGATCATATGGTCCGGCGCTGATTTTTATCTTGATTTTTAATTTTTCAATCTGTATAATTGTTTTATCTTTAAGGGAACCGGTCAGGTTTCCGGTCCTCGTGATCGTGAGGACATATCTCCGGGTTTTGTAATTGTTTTTTGCTAGTTTTTATTTTGCTTGTCAGATCAGTAAATCTTATTTAGATCTTCAAAAATCAGGCAGTTCATGCCAGTGCAAAGGATTCCAAAATGAAAAACAACAAGTATGTGAGTGCACCCGCGAGGGTCAGTGTCTGCGAAGACGACAGGATCATTATCCGTGCTGATCAGCCGGATATGGAGGAGGATCAGGTGATCATTTATATGATGTCACCTGTTTATGAATGCACATGCGAGAGTCAGGCATTTTCTGAGCCTTCTTCATCAGATCTTTACGTTGCTGTTCCGAATGGAAAGAGCATCTCACTGAACCATATTCCCAGCGGAGACTACAGTATCAGGAGAATCTGAACAGTATGAAAAGAATAATATGTTTTGTCATGGCTGTGGTCATGGCTTTATTACCTATGCCTGAAAGTATAACGGCTGATGGGCAAGAGTTTGCTGAAATTGAGGTTTTTGATCTAAGCTCAGGGAGCGGATTTTCCAATTCAGAAAGCGGAATATCGTCTGTCTGCAGCATTGAAGAGACCGGGATGGATTCCTGGTGGCCGGATAGCAGCACGGGTAAGATTAAGCTGGATAGCAGCTGGTTCATGTTTCAGACCCGTAATATTTCTGACCTCAGACCCGGGGATGTGATTCTCTGGAGAGACGATGAAATGCAGATGTGGGTTAATCATCTGGCGATCACGGTTTATGTCGACCCTGCGGGGGCGTATTATACGACGGCAGATGGCAATCAGTATACAGAGACAGGTGTGAATTTTGTGACCAGATGGAACCTGAACAAGTCGGGCAGTACATTTGGTGAAGTGATCGTTTGGAGAAATACTGTCTCCGGAGATCGGATCGCAGCCTGGGCTGAGACCGTTACAAATGAAGTGATAAACAGTAATGACCATTCATTTGCTGACAGATGGGGGCACTTTGGATGGTGTTATTGTTATGCGGTTGCGTTGTTGGCTACCGTCCCTGAGGTCAGTGACAGTACTCAAACTGATCCCGTTGGATCGGAGGCGCTGCCAGGCAGCAGTAGTCCTGTTAGCGGTGGGATATGGAATGGCATGGACAATGGAATTGTGTATGGAGTGGGAGCAGGTGATCGAATTCGATCCGACGGATCAGTTATTAATGACACGTCGGCAGGCTTTAACGATATATCAGCAAGCTTGGATGATATGCAATCAGACTTTATATTTACAGAGACTGATCCGATATCAGAAGAAGAGTTGTCAGAGTTCAGAGTGAAAGGACCATACGGGAAAGGAACGTTGTTTGTTGTAATGCTGGATGTGGAAAATAGCCTATCTCCCCAGTCTGATCGTGAGTCTTCCAACTCCCCAATAGTTGATTTTATTACATTTTCAAATGAAGGATCGGCTGAGTCACATTATGGTAAGAAGTCAGAGATATTGGGTTACATGATCACTGACGAGCATGGGAATGGATATGCTGCCTGGAGGAGCGTTCTTCCCGAAGGGCTGTATTCTGTCCGCTCGGGCAGATATTACTACAATACTTCCTGGCTGATAGATCATGTTGAAGCTCCTGGAGATGCAGAAATCCACGAAATGTATTCCATTTCAGACAGCTACCTGTCGAAACTGCCCGCCAGATGATCATACATATCTCCGAAAGTCGAGGATATGCATAAAGAAACCGCTGAAAACTTATGCATATCACCGGAAGTCGAGGATATGCATAACGAAATCGTCTGAAACTTATGCATATCTCCAGAAGTCGGAGATATGCATAAAGAAATCGTCTGAAACTTATGCATATCACCGGAAGTCGAGGATATGCATAACTGAAATAATAAACCGGAAAGGAAAAATATATGATAATACCGATCATTTATCCATCTGCTGCTGAATTCTGGTTGGATGGTTCCAGAAGAAAACATTTGGATCGATTTGCGCTAAACTCAAGGACACCTTCAAATATCGCAGAGGGGTTTGACTTTTATGCGGGACAGGATATGTGCAGGAAGCTTGCTTCCAGAATGTACCTGAATGAACCATTGTATGTCGGCGCTCCGACAGCAGGCGATAGAAGAGCTGGCCCGTCGTTTATATGCAAATGTCTGCCCAAACTGCCCGAGTACAGCTTTGTCAAAGTTGGAAGCTTGCCATTGAAAGACATGCTGGGTCCATACAGAAGAGATCTGGAAAACATGCAAATTGAGATATATGTTGCCAGTCCGGAGATGTGTTTCCTCATGGCTGCTCGATACCTGAAGCTGGAGGAATTGATCGAATTGGGTTTTAAGTTATGTGCTAGATATGTGTTGGATGACAGCAGTAAATATGGCCAGCGAAACAGAGAAATCCTGACAACCAAAAAAACAATCGGAAATTTTCTGGCTGGCATCGAAAGCTATCCCGGATTGGATAAAGCAAGGAGAGCTCATAGATATATCCTGAACAATTCAAATTCACCTATGGAGACGATCATAGCTATTTTTGCAATATTGCCTCCTCATCTGGGAGGGTATGGTCTGGGAATGCCGGAACTGAATGCGTCTATATATCTGAACCCGCAGGCAACAGAGCTTATGGGCAGAGAGATTCTGCTCGGAGACATGGTATGGGAGATATGGAAAGTGGTCGTAGAGTATGACAGCAATATCTGCCACCTTGATCCGGAACAGCATTCGTATGATAAAAACAGAATGCGTGCTATGAATCTGTCCGGTTACAAAGTATTCAGCATTACTTCGAACGATATCAGCTGTCTGGAAGAGTTGGACAAAACATTTGCCGGACTGCGCGCCATGCTCGGGCTGAAAAGTAATGCTAAGAAGCTAAATGATTACTACGATGTGAGGAAGAATCTTTTCAATTCACTGCTTGGAAACTGAATGTATTAATCATGTTAAATCTAAAAGTCGGAGATATGTATAAAGAAACCACTGAAAACTTATGCATATCTCCAGAAGTTGGAGAAATGCATAAAGAAACCGCTGAAAACTTATGCATATCACCGGAAGTCGAGGATATGCATAAAGAAATCATCTGAAACTTATACATATCACCGGAAGTCGAGGATATGTATAAAGAAACCGCTGAAAACTTATGCATATCTCCAGAAGTCGGAGATATGTATAACTATATGCTTATCATACATAATAATACTATCCAAAAATTCACTTTATATGTATATATATACATACACATATACCAAAAATACAACTTCGATTTGACGAAGGTGACTGTATAGTCTAAAATACGATCATAAGCCTGCTTTGGGCAGGTTTTATTGTTTTACGGCTTTTTTGAGGCACGAATAAGGTATTAATGCGGATCGCGCAATAATAGCTATTGCTGATCGATCGCGTACAGCAAGAACTGAAAGAGGAGTCCACTGTATGAGTGAACAGCTTTTTGGAAACAAGACTATTCTCAGCTGGCTGCAGTATTACGTTGATAATACGCAGGTGGATCTCGAGCGGGTCAAGATACTGGATATTACCAGAAAGAACAAGAACCTGATTCCGACTATCGAGGCCAATCAGTATGTCATGGTATTTACTGAGGCAGGTCATCACGATATTTTCTATCGTATGTGGGACGTAGGCTTAGGTGACTGTGATGTATGGTACAACGAAGGCTCTGATCCGACCGGCCCGATCAAGCACGACAAGATCCGTGACATGATCAACAGAGGTATCAATGCATCTGCAGCCATGCTGATCATCAACCCAGGCGCTATGAACACCTACAAAATAGGCATGAAGAACACCAGTTTTTCCAAGGGCTCTGTTCAGTATGTCGGGAGCGAGCTGCGTGCTGTCATCCTCAACAAGATGCATGTATCTTTTGGTGATACTATCTGTATCATCAGCGGTGAGAGTATCGCGGTTGAGTCTGCTATCCTGGCCAGCGAAGGCCATATCATTGCAGTTGAGTATTCATCCAGAGACAGAGCAACTCTGGAGGAAAATATCGACAAGTTCGGCATCAATAATGTTACTATCATCGATCATGTAAATGAAGAGGTCCTGTCAGGACTGCCGGTTCCGTCTCTGACAATGCTGGTCGCATCCGCCAGCACGGAGCAGGAGATAGAGTGCCTGATAAAGATCAATCCTTCCATGGAGTTCGTTATCTACACCCTGGACTTCAAGATGGCAGCAAGCATGTCAGACATTTTTGAGAAGTACAATATCAGGGATATGGAAACCATTCAGGTTTCCGTTACCAAGATGATGCCTAACCATCTGTTTCAGTCGGAGCCGGCGCCGTGGATCATATCCGGACGTCGACAGCCCTGACAGTGCAGGCGGTGCTGACTGTATAAGTCCAGGCAGACCAAACACACTAGTGGATATTTTATCTAAAGTGAAATACGACTGTAGTTTTATTGTGAATTACATGGGTTTTAGGCAACTGTCGTACTACCACAGTTAAGTATCCAACATGACAGAAACACTTATCATTCAGGAGAAATAAGGGAAGTATCAAAGTGAGCAGGATTACAGAGATCAGATGGCACGGCCGTGGGGGCCAGGGTGCCAAAACAGCCTGTCTGCTGCTGGCAGATGTAGCATTTTCGGCAGGCAAATATGTTCAGGGATTTCCTGAGTATGGTCCGGAGCGCATGGGGGCGCCTATCACGGCATACAACAGGATCAGTGATGACAGGTGCACAGTGCATTCCAACATTTACACCCCTGACTATGTAGTAGTTGTTGATGAAACGCTTCTGGAGGCGGTTGATGTGACCAATGGCCTCAAGGAAGACGGAGCAATAGTTATCAATTCACCGAAGGACCCTGAGGAACTGACCGGGCTTCTTCACGGATACAAGGGCAAGGTGTGTACAATAGATGCACGCAGTATTTCCGAGCGCAATCTGGGCAATTATTTTCCCAACACACCCATGTTGGCTGCGATCGTCAAAGTGAGCGGTATCCTGGAGGAAGAACAGTTTATCGCTGATATGGAAGAGTCATTCAGCCACAAGTTCGCTACCAAGCCTCAGGTAATCGAGGGTAATATGAATTGCCTCAGGGAGTCCATGAAGGAGGTGAAGGGAGCATGATCAGAAGACCATCAGAGATAAATGAACAGACTCCATGGCAGGAGATGACTCTCGGAGGAGAGATCGCAGAGCCTGCCACATCCGTACAGACCATGACCGGTGAGTGGCGGTCGAACCGCCCCGTATGGCTGCAGGAAAAGTGCAAGCAGTGTCTGCTGTGCGCTCCTTTCTGCCCGGATTCATCCATACCCGTACAGGATATGAAAAGGGCAGATTTCGATTACGATCATTGCAAGGGATGCGGTATCTGCTATAAGGTATGTCCGTTCTCGGCAATAGAATTTGTAAAGGAGGGTGAGTAACATTGAGCATTAGAGAAAGAATGTCCGGAAATGAGGCAGTCGCTTATGCAATGAAACAGATCGAGCCTGATGTATTTGCAGCATTTCCCATCACACCCTCGACAGAGATACCCCAGTATTTTGCACAGTATGTTGCAGATGGCAAGGTATCTACTGAATTTATAACAGTTGAATCAGAGCATTCATCCATGTCGGCATGTATGGGAGCAGAGGCTGCAGGCGGAAGAGCCGTTACAGCCACATCTTCTGCAGGCCTGGCATTTATGTATGAAATGCTCTATGTAGTATCATCTGCCAGGCTTCCGGTCACACTGGCATGTGTCAACAGAGCTCTGACCGGACCTATCAATATCAATAATGACCATTCTGACTCCATGGGAGCCAGGGATGCCGGATGGATCCAGATCTATGCCGAAAACAATCAGGAGGCATATGACAATTTCCTGCAGGCCATGCGCATCGCAGAGACTCCTGATGTCAGACTGCCCATCATGGTTTGTCAGGATGGATTTATCACATCTCATGCCGTTGAGAACATCTATCTTGAGGAGGATGAAGCGGTAAAGGCATTTGTCGGAGAGTATAACCCTGAGCATTATCTTCTGAATCCGAATGGTGTTCTGGCAGTAGGGCCATATGATGTGAGCCCGTATTATATGGAGCATAAGGTCCAGCAGGCACAGGCTATGAAAAATGCAAAGAAAGCTATCCTGGATGTGGCCGAAGATTTTGAGAAAACTTTTGGCAGGTCATATGGATTCTTTGAAGAGTACCGCATGGAGGATGCAGAGGCTGCCATCGTGCTGATAGGAAGCACTGCAGGAACTGCCAAAGCCAGTGTTGATTCATTAAGAGCATCTGGACGGAAGGTCGGACTCATCAAGCTCAGAGTGTTCAGACCATTCCCGGGAGAGGAACTGGCATCAGCTCTTTCACACGTAAAGGCCGTGGCGGTCATGGATAAGAGCGAAGGATTCTCGGGATGCGGCGGCCCCGTATTTGCAGAGACTGCTGCTGCGTGCCTGGATCTGCCTGAAGCACCGAAGATGATCAATATTGTATACGGTCTCGGTGGCCGTGACTGCAGGGTCGAGGATATAGAGAAGGTGTATGATCATCTCGAAGAGATCATTAAGAATGGTCAGACCGGTGAGAGATACCTGCACCTCGGAGTGCGCAGCAATGAAAAGGAGGTGTTCTAGATGGCTTACAATCACAAGGCTGAACTCAGCAAGCCTGAAAGATTTGCGCCTGGACACAGACTCTGTTCCGGCTGCGGCGCCGGTATCTTGTGCAGAGCCATGACCAGGGCTCTGGATGAAGATACGAAAGCAGTCATCTGCAATGCCACAGGATGCCTGGAAGTATCATCATTCCTGTATCCTTATACCGCATGGCAGGATTCATATATCCATGGAGCATTTGAAAATGCTTCAGCCATAGCCAGCGGTGTTGCGGCTGCACGTGATGTACTGAAGAAGAAAGGGAAGATACCTGAGGAGCAGGACGTAAAAGTGCTCGTTATTGGCGGAGACGGTGGAACCTATGATATCGGCTTCCAGTCACTGTCTGGAGCTATGGAGCGCGGTACCGATATGACATATTTCTGCTATGATAATGAGGCATATATGAATACCGGTATCCAGAGATCGTCTTCCACACCCAGATTTGCCAGCGCAACTACCACACCTTCAGGTACAGTCTCAACTGGAAAAGAGCAGAACAAGAAGGATCTGACGGAGATCATGGCTGCACACAACATACCTTATGTTGCGCAGACTACATTTATCGGCAATCTGAAGGATCTGCATGAGAAGGCACACAGGGCTATCTATACACCGGGACCCGCGTTTGTAAATGTCATGTCCCCGTGCCCCAGAGGATGGCAGTATCCGTCTGAGGATCTGGCGCTGCTGTGCAAGATGGCTGTGGAAACCTGTGTATGGCCTTTGTATGAGGTTATTGATGGCAAATGGTATCTCAGCTATGAACCCAAAAACAAACTCCCGGTCGAGGAGTTTATGAAGCTTCAGGGACGTTTCAGGCATTGCTTCAAACCCGGCAATGAGTGGACGATCGAAGAAGCTCAGAAATATGTTGATAAGAAGTGGGAAGGACTTCTTGAAAAGTGTGAATAAAGATGGAGGAAATTATTATGTGTGAATGCAGTCAGAAGACCAGTGATCTGTCTCTGCTTAAAGACATCCTGGATGAATATGCCAGTGTAAAAGGCAGTTTGATCACTATCCTGCAGAAGGCCCAGGAGATTTACGGGTACCTCCCTACGGATGTCATTTATCACATTGCCGAGGCAACCGGCAATTCACCTGCAAAGGTTATGGGCGTAGCAACATTTTATACTCAGTTCAGACTGAAACCGGTTGGCAAATACCTGATCATGCAGTGTCAGGGAACAGCCTGCCATGTAAACGGTTCAGAGCGGATCGCAGCTGCGATCGAAGAGGAGCTGGGGATCAAGGACGGAGAGACAACAGACGACGGACTGTTCACATTGTCCAGCGTTGCCTGTCTGGGATGCTGCTCACTGTCACCTGTTATGATGATCAATGGAGAGACCTACGGTACATTAACACCTGAGAAGACTGTTAATATCCTGAGAGACCTCCGCAACAAGGCAAAGGAGGACTGAACCATGAGAAGGATTGCAGTAGGCGAAGGCAGCTGCGGTATTGCTGCAGGTGCTGCGAAGGTTTACAGTGCTCTGGAAACTGCTTTATCCGGAAGGGATGTAGCGCTGAATATCACAGGCTGTATCGGCATGTGCTATCTGGAGCCCATAGTTGATGTTTATGAAGATGATGAGCTGCTGTGCCGTCTGGTCAGAGTAAATGAGGCTGATGCAGGCAGGATTGCTGAAGCTGCAGCAGGAGGAGACCTCGCATCTCTGGCAGATCTGGTTATTCAGGATGAGGATAAGAACTTCCTGGCAAAGCAGACCAGAATAGCTCTCAGAAACTGCGGCATCATCGACCCGTCAGATATCAACGATTATATTAAGCATGGCGGATATACAGGCCTGAAGAAGGTCCTTTCCTCCATGTCACAGGAAGATGTCATCGAGGAGATCAAGGTCTCAGGTCTGGCAGGACGTGGCGGCGCAGGATTCCCCACATGGTTCAAGTGGGATGCGGCAAAGAATTCACAGAGTACCGGCGGCAGCAAATATCTGATCTGCAATGCGGACGAAGGAGATCCCGGCGCATTCATGGACAGAGCTGTTATCGAGAGCGACCCTCACAACCTGATCGAAGGTATGATGATAGGAGCTTATGCCATAGGTGCTACTGAAGCAGTTGTATATGTACGTGCCGAGTATCCTCTGGCTATCGTACGTCTGGAAAATGCCATCAAAGAAGCCAGGGCAGCAGGAATGCTTGGCGAGAATATATGTGGGTCGGGATTCTCATGTGATATGCGTATCAAGGCAGGTGCAGGCGCATTTGTTTGCGGCGAGGAAACTGCTCTGATCGAATCCCTGGAAGGCAAGCGCGGCATGCCGCGTCTGAAACCTCCTTTCCCCGCACAGCGCGGATATAATGATGAGCCGTCCAATATCAACAATGTTGAGACATTTGCAAACGTTCCATGGATACTGGCAAATGGCGGCGCAGCATTCTCAGCGATGGGAACTGAAAACAGCAAGGGAACCAAGGTATTTGCCCTGACCGGCAAGGTCAGAAAGGGCGGACTGGTAGAGGTTCCCATGGGAATGACCCTCCGCGAAGTCATCTTCGATATCGGCGGCGGCATCCGTGACGGAAAGAAATGCAAGGCTGTTCAGATGGGCGGACCTTCAGGAGGATGTATCCCTTACGAGCTGTTCGATACAGTCATTGATTACAAGTCTCTGGCAGCTACCGGTGCCATCATGGGTTCAGGCGGAATGGTTGTTATGGATGAGACTACCTGTATGGTCGGCATGGCGAAGTTCTTCCTGGATTTTACAACCAAGGAATCCTGCGGAAAATGTATCCACTGCCGTCTGGGAACCAAACGTCTCTATGAGATACTTACCCGTATTGTAAATGGCGATGGCAGAGAAGGAGACATCGAGCTTCTTCAGGAACTGTGTGAGGCTGTAAAAGACAGCGCACTGTGCGGTCTGGGACAGACTGCTCCCAACCCTGTTCTGTCTACCATCCGCTATTTCAGGGATGAATACGAAGCTCATATCAGAGAGAAGAAATGTCCTGCCCACGAGTGCAGCGCGCTTCTTTCATACAATATCGATGCAGAGCTGTGCAAGGGATGTACGGCATGCGCGCGCAAGTGTCCTGCAGGCGCGATCACAGGTACAGTCAAAGAGCCTCACGTGATCGATCAGGACAAGTGCATCAAGTGCGGTCAGTGCTATGCAACATGCAGATTCGGCGCGATCTCTGTGCAGTAAAGGAGGCAGGAAAATGAGTATGATCACTATTACAATAGATGGAAAACAGATAACAGGTGAAAAGGGCGAAACTATCCTGCAGATTGCCAGAAAGAACGGTATCGAGATCCCAACGCTGTGCTATGACGAGCGTGTGAAGATCTATGGCGCATGCGGTGTATGTATCGTGGAGGCTGAAGGCGTACCCAAGCTGATGCGTTCATGCGCAACTGTAGCGACTGACGGCATGGTTTACCATACAGATACAGAAAGAGTCAAAAAGTCCAGAAAGGCAGCATTCGAGCTGATCATGTCCGATCACTCAGGCGACTGTCTGGGACCATGCAGACTGAATTGCCCGGCAGGAACCAACTGCCAGGGATATATCAAGCAGATCGCTCTTGGAAATGACAGAGAGGCAGTCCGCATTATCAAAGAGAAGCTCCCTCTTCCTGCCAGCATAGGCAGAGTATGCCCTCATCCATGTGAGACCGCATGCAGGAGAAAGCATGTTGAAGAGCCGCTGTCTATCGCATTTATGAAGTATTTCGCTGCAGACAACGATCTGTTCTCAGGAAATCCTTACAAGGCTGAAGTGGCACCTGAGACCGGGAAGAAGATCGGAATCATCGGCGGAGGTCCCGCTGGGCTGACAGCGGGATATTTCCTGAGACTGAAAGGCCATGATGTAACGATCTATGATATGATGCCGCATTTCGGAGGCATGCTCCGTTATGGTATCCCAGAGTATCGTCTCCCCAAGGAAGGAATCCTTCAGAAAGAGATAGATCTGATCGAGGAGACCGGTGTCAAGCTGGTTGCGAACTACAAGATCGGAAGAGATGAGAGCTTTGAAGATTTCAGAAAGCGTTTTGACGCTGTTCTGATTGCCATAGGAGCATGGAGCTCATCAGGCGTCAGATGCCCCGGCGAGGAGCTGGAGGGTGTTTATGGTGGTATTGATTTCCTGCGTGGAGTCATCACCGGTAATGCACCGGAGATCGGTAAGAATGTTGCCATCGTAGGCGGCGGAAATACTGCCATGGATGCATGCCGCACCGCAGTACGTCTGGGTGCAGAGCACGTATATGTCATCTACAGAAGAAGCGAAGATGAGATGCCTGCAGAGAAGATCGAGATCAAAGAGGCCAGAGAAGAAGGCGTGGACTTCCATTTCCTGGTAAATCCTGCCGAGATCATCGGAGAAAACGGACATGTGAAGGAGATCAAACTCCAGGTAATGGAACTGGGTGAGCCGGATGCAAGCGGAAGAAGAAGCCCTGTTCCTGTTGAAGGCAAGTTTGAAACTCTTCAGGTTGACAGCGTTATCGCCGCTATCGGCCAGCATGTCAATACAGAAGGATTTGACGGAATTGAACTCAACAAGCGTCAGATCATAGCAGCAGATGAAGCTACATTCCGCACCAATCTGGAAAATGTATTTGCAGTTGGTGACGCTACCAACAGAGGAGCCAGCATCGCTATCGAAGCTATCGGTGAAGGCAGCAAGGCTGCTGATGTGATCGACAGCTACCTGCATGGTCAGGTGATCCCTTATGTGAAGCCTTATGTATCCGAAAAGGATCCTTCGGAAATAGATTTCAGCAAGTGGGAGAGCGCTCCGAGAGCAGTTATGCCTGTGCGTGATGCAGCTGAGAGAAGATGCGATTTCAAGGAAGTCAATAAAGGATTCTCGGAAGAGGCTGCCAGAGCCGAAGCTGCTCGCTGTCTGGAGTGCGGCTGCCACGACTATGAGGACTGCAGCCTGATCAGATTTGCAAGACAGGTGGATGGACTGGATCCTTCCAGACTGGCTGGAGAGAAGCATCCGAGCTTAAGTCGGAGGCCAAGCGGTC
>JAZUNG010000036.1:0-2083 GCA_045604025.1 Lachnospiraceae bacterium
GCTGCAGAAATCGATTTCCTGCCGCGTGCACACGGTAGCGCGATGTTCACCCGCGGACAGACGCAGATCTGCACCGTTACGACGCTTGCGCCGCTCTCTGAGGTGCAGAGAGTGGAAGGCCTGGATGATAACATTACCGAGAAGCGCTACATCCACCAGTATAATTTCCCGTCCTACTCGGTCGGCGAGACCAAGCCGTCCAGAGGTCCGGGACGCCGTGAGATCGGCCATGGCGCGCTTGCGGAGAAAGCGCTGATGCCGATGATTCCTTCCAAGGAGGAATTCCCGTACGCGTTCCGTCTTGTTTCAGAGACGTTTGAATCCAACGGTTCGACCTCGCAGGCTTCTATCTGCGCGTCCACAATGTCCCTGATGGCGGCAGGCGTTCCGATTAAGAAGCAGGTTGCCGGAATCTCCTGCGGTCTTGTGACCGGGGAAACCGATGATGATTATCTGGTTCTGACGGATATCCAGGGTCTGGAAGACTTCTTCGGAGACATGGACTTCAAGGTTGCAGGTACTGACAATGGTATCACAGCTATCCAGATGGATATCAAGATCCATGGTCTGACTCGTCAGATCGTTGAGGAAGCTATTGCCAGAGCAAAGCAGGCCAGAACATATATCCTGCACGAGGTTATCCTGCCTGTTATAGCTGAGCCCCGTAAAGAGGTGGGCAAGTATGCTCCCAAGATGCTCACAACAAAGATTGATCCCGAAAAGATCGGTGATGTTATCGGTAAGCAGGGCAAGGTCATCAACGAGATCATTGCCAGAACAGATTCCAAGATCGATATCAATGAAGACGGTCTGGTTTCCATCTGCGGTGTAGACAAGGAGAAGCTGGAAGAGGCCAAGAATATGATCGATATGATCGTATCTGAATTCGAAGAAGGCAGGATCTATGAAGGAACCGTAGTTTCCATCAAGGACTTCGGTGCATTTATCGAGTTTGCTCCCGGAAAAGAGGGCATGGTACACATCTCCAAGATAGCAAAAGAGAGGATCAACAGAGTAGAAGATGTTCTGACTCTCGGTGATGTTGTCAAGGCTAAATGCATGGGCAAGGATAAGATGGGAAGGATCCCCTTCAGTAACAAAGACGCAAAATAACAGAGGATCGATAATGAAAGAATATACCCCTATCAAAGAAGGAAAAGTTAGAGAGATCTATGACAACGGTGACAGCCTGATCATGGTTGCAACTGACAGGATCAGCTGTTTTGATGTCATCCTGAACAATCAGGTGACTAAGAAGGGAACTGTCCTGACACAGATGTCCAGGTTCTGGTTCGATATGACCCAGTCTATCGTTCCCAACCACATGATCTCTGTAGATGTAAACGATATGCCGGAGTTTTTCAGACAGGAGAGATTTGACGGTAACTCCATGATGTGCCGCAAACTGAACATGCTCCCTGTGGAGTGTATCGTACGAGGATATATTACCGGTTCAGGCTGGGCCAGCTATCAGAAGGACGGCACTGTATGCGGTATCAGGCTGCCCGAAGGCCTTGCGGAATCAGAAAAGCTCCCTGAGCCTATCTATACACCTTCAACTAAGGCTGAGATCGGTGATCATGACGAGAATATCTCATTTGAGCAGAGCATTGATTATCTGGAGAAGTTTTTCCCCGGAAAGGGAGCAGAGTATGCCAGACAGCTCCGTGACCTTACCATCGCTCTGTATAAGAAGTGCGCTGAGTATGCACTCTCCAGAGGCATCATCATAGCTGATACCAAGTTCGAGTTCGGTCTGGATGAAGATGGCAATATCGTTCTGGGAGATGAAATGCTCACACCTGACAGTTCCAGATTCTGGCCGCTGGAGGGATATGAGGCAGGACACAGCCAGCCTTCATTTGACAAGCAGTTTGCACGTGACTGGCTGAAAGCCAATGAGGGTCATAACTGGACTCTGCCGCAGGATATCGTCGATAAGACTATTGATAAATATCTGCAGGCTTACGAGCTGCTTACCGGAAAAACATTATAGGATCAGTATCCTAAAGGGCGGGACCCCGCTATGGCCTTTCTCTACGGGGACGTAATTCAACTGTCCCCTGCGCGAAAGGCCAGCGAA
>JAZUNG010000037.1:0-31844 GCA_045604025.1 Lachnospiraceae bacterium
GAGAGACAGGCTGCTCTCAAGAGCGTTCTTACATCCAAGGTCAGAGAAGAGAAGTTCTTTGTTATCGATGCACTGAAGTGCGACGAGATCAAGACAAAGACCATGGTAACCCTGCTGAACGCACTTGGAACTTCCAAGGCACTGATCGTCCTGAACGAGAATGACCAGAACGTTATCACTTCAAGCAGGAACATTCCTGATGTCAAGACAGCACTGACCAATACTATCAATGTATTTGACATTCTTAAGTATGACGCAATCGTAATTGACAAGGCAGCACTTGAAACTATCGAGGAGGTGTACGCATAAATGGCAGATTTAAAGTATTATGACATTATCCTGAAGCCGGTTATCTCTGAGAAGAGCATGAACCAGATGGCTGACAAGAAATACACATTCCTTGTTCATGTGGATGCTAACAAGTCTCAGATCAAGGAAGCGGTCGAGAAAATGTTCGAGGGAACCAAGGTTAAGAGTGTAAACACCATGAACCGTCATCCCAAGACCAGACGCCGTGGACGTATCGAAGGCAAGTCACCCGAGTCCAAGAAAGCAATCGTTCAGCTGACAGCTGAGAGCAAGGACATCGAGATCTTCGAGGGACTGTAAAACATAAGAGTCCCGCATATACGCAAGAAAAGCGTGATAATAAATAACACGAAACGAAAGGAGAATTAATATGGGAATCAAAACATTCAACCCATATACACCTTCCAGAAGGCAGATGACGGCCCTCGATAAAAAGGAAATCACCAAGAACGAGCCCGAGAAGAGCCTGCTCGCAGTAAATAAAAAGAGTTCAGGAAGGAACAACCAGGGCAAGATTACCGTTAGACATCAGGGCGGCGGAACCAGAAGGCAGTACAGGATCATTGATTTTAAGAGAAGAAAAGACGGTATCCCCGCAAAAGTAGCAGGAATCGAGTACGATCCCAACAGAACAGCAAATATCGCTCTGCTGCATTACGCAGATGGCGAGAAAGCATACATCATCGCACCTTTAGGACTTACAGATGGCATGACCGTCATGAACGGACCCGACGCTGAGGTAAGAGTAGGCAACTGCCTTCCTCTTGAGAACATTCCGGTTGGTACCGAGATCCACAACATAGAGCTCTATCCCGGAAAAGGCGCTCAGCTGGTAAGAAGTGCAGGAAACTCCGCACAGCTCATGGCCAAGGACAGCAAGTACGCTACCTTAAGACTTCCTTCAGGCGAGATGAGAATGGTACCCGTTATCTGCAGAGCAACCATCGGTCAGGTCGGAAATGTTGAGCATGACCTTGTAAACTACGGAAAAGCAGGACGTAAGAGAAACATGGGTATCAGACCTACAGTCCGCGGATCAGTTATGAACCCGAACGACCATCCTCATGGTGGTGGTGAAGGAAAGACCGGTATCGGACGTCCCGGCCCTACAACACCCTGGGGCAAGCCTGCACTTGGTCTTAAGACACGTAAGAAGAACAAAGCGTCTAACAAACTCATCATCCGTCGTCGTGATGGACGTAATATGAAGTAAGGAGGGTACCATGGCAAGATCACTTAAAAAAGGCCCTTTCGCAGACGAAAGTTTGCTTAAGAAAATAGAGGCACTGAACGCTGCTGACAGCAAGCAGGTAGTAAAGACCTGGTCAAGGCGTTCCACAATCTTCCCGATCATGATCGGTCACACCATCGCAGTACATGATGGAAGAAGACACGTTCCTGTATACGTTACAGAGGATATGGTTGGTCACAAGCTCGGCGAGTTCGTAGCCACCAGATCTTACAGGGGACACGGCAAAGACGAGAAGAAGTCCAGATAAGCAAATTTTCGAAAGGAGGTTATAATCCATGGCAAAAGGACATAGATCACAAATCAAAAGAGAAAGAAATGCAAACAAGGATACAAGACCGTCTGCAAAACTCTCCCTTGCCAGAATCTCTGTTCAGAAAGCATGCTATGTGCTGGACGCGATAAGAGGCAAGAAGGTTTCTGAAGCACTTGGAATCCTTACATACAATCCCAGATACGGAGCTACTATTATCAAAAAGCTGCTCGAGTCAGCTGTAGCAAATGCTCAGAACAACAACGGTATGAATCCTGAGGATCTCTACATTGCAGAGTGCTACGCAAACAAGGGACCGACAATGAAGAGGATCAGACCGAGAGCTCAGGGCAGAGCTTACAGGATCGAACACCGCTTAAGCAACATCACAATCGTGCTTGATGAGAGATAGGAGGGCATATGGGACAGAAAGTTAATCCACACGGCTTGAGAGTTGGCGTAATCAAAGACTGGGATTCAAAATGGTACGCAGAAGAGGATTTCGCCGACAATCTTGTTGAAGATCATAAGATTAGGAAATTCCTTAAGGATAAATTATTCAACGCTGGTATCTCAAAGATTGAGATTGAGAGAGCTTCTGACAAGATGATCAAGATCAGAGTTCACGCTGCAAAGCCCGGTGTCATCATCGGAAAAGGCGGCGGAGAGATCGAGAAGATCAGAGCACAGGTCAGAAAGCTGATCCAGAAAGATGCTATCCTGGATGTTGTAGAAGTAAAGCGTTCAGAGAAGGATGCACAGCTTGTTGCAGAGAACATTGCTCAGCAGCTTGAGAACCGTGTAGCGTTCAGAAGAGCTATGAAGTCTGCCATCACCAGGACTATGAAGGCCGGAGCTCTGGGTATCAAGACCAGCTGCTCAGGACGTCTGGGCGGAGCAGATATGGCTCGTACAGAGTTCTACAGTGAGGGAACCATCCCTCTGCAGACACTGCGTGCAGACATCGATTACGGATTTGCAGAAGCAGACACTACCTATGGTAAAGTAGGCGTTAAGGTCTGGATTTACAAGGGTGAGGTGCTTCCTGTAAAAGAACACAAGGAAGGGAGCGATAAATAAATGTTAATGCCTAAGAGAACAAAACATCGTAAACAGTTCCGCGGTTCTATGAAGGGCAAGGCACTTCGCGGCAACAAGATCACCTACGGTGAGTTCGGTATTGTCGCTATGGAACCCGGTTGGATCACTTCCAATCAGATAGAGGCAGCCCGTGTAGCTATGACAAGACATGTAAAGCGTGGCGGTCGCGTTTGGATCAAGATCTTCCCTGACAAGCCTGTTACAGCAAAGCCTGCTGAAACACGTATGGGTTCAGGAAAGGGTGCTCTGGAGTACTGGGTTGCAGTAGTTAAACCGGGCAGAGTAATGTTTGAGATCGCAGGTGTGCCTGAGGCAACAGCAAGAGAAGCGCTGCGTCTCGCTACACACAAGCTTCCTGTAAAGTGCAAGATCGCTTCAAAGGAAGAGCTGGAAGGCGGTGAATCAAGTGAAGAATAATAAGTACTTGGATAATTTAAGAGCTAAGTCAGCTGCAGAGCTCAATGAGGAACTGGTAGCTGCCAAGAAGGAGCTGTTCAACTTAAGGTTCCAGAACGCAACAAATCAGCTTGAGAATACCGGCAGGATCAAAGAGGTCAGAAGGAACATCGCGAGAATTCAGACCGTCATCACACAGAAGGCTAATGCTGCCGAGTAATCAGGAAGGAGGAATTGTTGTGGAAAGAAATTTAAGAAAAACCCGTACAGGCAAAGTTATAAGCGATAAGATGGACAAGACTATCGTAGTCGCAGTCGTTGATAACGTAAGACATCCTCTTTACAAGAAGATCGTTAAGAGAACTTACAAGCTGAAGGCTCATGATGAGAATAACGAATGCCGTATCGGCGACACAGTAAGAGTAATGGAGACAAGACCTCTTTCCAAGGATAAGAGATGGCGTCTTACCGAGATCATCGAGAGAGCTAAATAATCAGTAGAAAGGAGAATTGTTATGATTCAGCAGGAAAGCAGACTGAAAGTCGCTGATAATACCGGTGCTAAAGAAATACTGTGCATAAGAGTTCTTGGCGGTTCTACTAGAAGGTATGCTAATATCGGTGACATCATCATCGCTACAGTTAAGGATGCTACCCCCGGTGGCGTTGTAAAGAAGGGCGATGTAGTAAAAGCAGTAGTAGTTCGCACCAAGAAGGGTGCACGTCGTAAAGACGGTTCATACATCAAGTTCGATGAGAACGCTGCCGTAATCATCAGAGAAGATAAGACTCCGACAGGAACTCGTATCTTCGGACCGGTAGCCAGAGAGCTGAGAGAGAAGCAGTTCATGAAGATCGTTTCTCTGGCTCCTGAAGTACTGTAGGGAGGATTAAGTTATGGCAACATTAAAGATCAAAAAGGGCGATACCGTAAGAGTTATCGCAGGAAAAGACAAAGATAAAGAGGGCAAGGTACTTGCTGTTGATGCCAAGAACGGCAGGATTGTAGTTGAGGGCGTCAACATGGTCAAGAAGCATCTTAAGCCGGGAAGAGAGAGCCAGGAAGGCGGCATCGTTACCCGCGAGGGATCAATTGACATCTCTAACGTTATGTATGTACATAAGGGACAGACTACCAGAATCGGTTTCCACATTGATGAAAATGGCAAGAAAGTTCGTTATGCAAAGTCATCAAATGAAGCGATCGATTAATTGAGGAAGGAGGTCCGAAAAGTTGAATAGACTTAAAGAAATGTACAATACCGAAATAGTTCCTGCATTGAAGGAAAAGTTCGAGTACAAGAACATCATGCAGGTGCCCAAGATCGACAAGATCGTTATCAACATGGGCGTTGGCGAGGCTAAGGACAATGCAAAGGCTCTCGAGTCAGCAATTAATGATATCCAGATCATTACCGGACAGAAGGCTGTAGTTACCAAGGCTAAGAAGTCTGTCGCAAACTTCAAGATCAGGGAAGGCATGGCTATTGGATGCAAGACCACCTTAAGAGGCGACAAGATGTACAACTTCCTTGACAGACTGATCAATCTTGCTCTGCCACGTGTACGTGACTTCAGAGGTGTAAATGCCGAATCTTTCGATGGAAGAGGCAACTACGCTCTGGGCATCAAGGAGCAGCTGATCTTCCCCGAGATCGAGTTTGACAAAGTCGACAAGGTCAGAGGAATGGACGTTATCGTTGTTACAACAGCACAGACAGATGAGGAAGCAAGAGAGCTTCTGAGACTGTTCGGAATGCCGTTTGAGAAATAAGGAGGATGTACGATGGCTAAGACAGCTATGAAGGTAAAGCAGCAGCGCAAAGCAAAATTCTCCACACAGGAGTACACCAGGTGCAGGATCTGCGGTCGTCCGCATGCCTACCTGAGAAAGTACGGCATTTGCAGAATTTGCTTCCGTGAACTGGCATACAAGGGTGAGATCCCCGGAGTAAAGAAGGCCAGCTGGTAAGATTATAGAAGGAGGAATTAATTATGACAATGAGCGATCCTATTGCTGATATGCTTACAAGAATCCGTAATGCAAACACAGCTAAGCATGATTCAGTAGATGTTCCGTCATCTAAAATGAAACTTTCTATCGCAAAGATCTTATTAGATGAGGGCTATATTAAGAATTATGAGATCGTAAAGGATGAGCGCGGTTTCGACGTTATCCGTATCGAGCTCAAGTATGGCAAGGACAAGAACGAGAAGATCATCACCGGTATCAAGAGGATATCAAAGCCCGGTCTTCGTGTATACGCAAGCAAGGATGAACTCCCCAGAGTTCTCGGCGGACTTGGCGTTGCCATCATTTCAACTAACAATGGCGTGATCACAGACAAGGAAGCACGTAAGCTGAATGTCGGCGGAGAAGTGCTTGCTTTCGTGTGGTAAGAAAGATTAAAGGAGGAACGGCATGTCACGTATCGGAAGATTGCCTATCGCTATCCCTGCAGGTGTAACTGTAGATATAGCAGAAAATAATCATGTGACGGTAAAAGGACCCAAGGGCGAGCTCAACAGAACTTTCCCTCAGGAAATGACTATCAAGATCGAAGAAGGTCATGTAGTCGTCACAAGACCCAATGACCTTAAGAGAAATAAGGCTTTCCATGGCCTTACAAGAGCTCTTATCAACAACATGATCATCGGTGTTACCGACGGCTTCACCAAGAAGCTGGAGATCAACGGTGTTGGTTACAGAGCAAACAAGCAGGGTAACACGCTGGTACTCGCTCTTGGATATTCTCACCCTGTTGAGTATCCCGAGCCTGAAGGGATCACTATCGAGGTTCCCGATCAGAACCATATCAACATCAGTGGTATCAGCAAGGAACAGGTTGGCCAGGTCGCAGCAGAGATCAGATCATTCAGAGCACCCGAACCTTACAAGGGCAAGGGAATCAAGTATTCTGATGAGACCATCAGACGTAAAGTCGGCAAGACTGGTAAGTAAAGGAGCGTGAGAGATAATGATCAGTAAGAAATCCAGAACTCAGGTTCGTGAAAAGAAACACATGAAATTACGCAATCGCTTCGCAGGTACCGCTGAAAGACCACGTCTGTGTGTTTACAGAAGCAATATGCACATCTATGCTCAGATCGTTGATGACGATGCACAGAAGACTCTGGTTTCAGCTTCAACTGTTCAGAAGGATATTAAGGCTGAACTTGAGAGAACTAACGATGTAGCAGCAGCAGCTTACGTAGGCAAGGTTATCGCTGAGAGAGCAAAAGAAGCCGGCATTACCTCAGTCGTATTTGACAGAGGCGGATATGTATATCACGGCAAAGTAAAGGCTCTTGCAGACGCAGCCAGAGAAGCCGGATTAGAATTCTAAGTAAGGAGGAAGGAAGCACATGGCAGAAAGAAAAACCACTCGTGGTGAGACTGAAACTCCTGAGTTCGAGGAAAAAGTCGTAACCATCAAGCGTGTAGTAAAAGTTGTAAAAGGCGGACGTAACTCCAGATTCTCGGCATTGGTTGTTGTTGGTAATGGAAAGGGCCGCGTTGGCGCTGGTCTCGGAAAGTCAGTTGAGATTCCTGAGGCTATCCGTAAGGCAAAGGAAGATGCTATGAAGAACCTTGTCACTGTTGCAGTTGATGAGACCGAGAGCATCCCTCATGATATTATTGGTAACTACGGCGGAGCATCAGTTCTGCTGAAGAGAGCACCAGAAGGAACCGGTGTTATCGCAGGTGGTCCTGCACGTAACGTTCTTGAGCTTGCAGGCATAAAGAATATCCGTACCAAGTCACTGGGTTCCAATAACAAGCAGAATGTAGTTCTTGCAACACTTGCCGGCCTTAAGGCCCTCAAGACACCTGATGAGGTAGCTCGTCTGCGCGGTAAGTCTGTTGAAGAGATCATGGCATAAGTAGGAGGTTTAAAATGGCAGATAAGAATATCAAAGTAACTCTGGTCAAATCTCCTATCGGCGCTATCCCCAAGCAGAGAGCAACTGTTGAGGCTCTTGGACTCAAGAAGCTTCATCAGAGCAATATCCTGCCTGATAACGACGCCGTAAGAGGCATGATCAGTCGCGTACAGCATTTAGTTAAGGTTGAGGAAGCTTAAGGAGGGAATCATAATGAATTTATCAGAATTATATCCTGCAGAAGGTTCCAGACAGAGCAACAATTTCCGCAGAGGCCGTGGACATGGTTCAGGCAACGGAAAGACAGCCGGAAAGGGACACAAAGGACAGAAGGCACGTTCTGGACGCCCCAGAATAGGTTTTGAAGGCGGACAGATGCCGTTATACAGAAGAATTCCCAAGAGGGGCTTCACAAATATCAACAGCAAGGATATCGTTGGAATCAACGTAAGCGCTCTGGAGAGATTCGATGACGGCGCAACCATCACAATCGAGAACATGATCGAGTGCGGTCTCATCAAGAATCCCAGGGATGGCGTTAAGATCCTTGGAAATGGTAACATTACAAAGAAACTGAATGTGAAGGCTACAGCATTCAGCGAGGCAGCCAAGGCCAAGATCGAGGCTGTTGGAGGAACCTGTGAGGTAGAGTAAATGTTCAGGACAGTAATAAATGCATTTAAGATAAAGGAGATACGTACCAAGCTTATCTATACGATAGTAATGCTGATCATCGTCAGGATAGGCTGCCAGATCCCTCTTCCCGGAACAGATTCAGCAGTTGTTGCTGAGGTACTGGGCAGCTTGAGTGCAGGCGGTTTTGGATTTTTCAATGCTCTGACTGGTTCATCCTTTGCAAGCATGTCCATATTCGCACTGAACATTACTGTTTACATTACTGCATCGATCATCATCCAGCTGCTGACGATAGCTTTTCCGAAGCTTGAGGAAATGCAGAAGGAAGGTGAGGATGGCAGACAGAAACTGGCCAAGATTACCCGTTATCTGACTGTCGGACTGGCACTTATTGAAAGTACAGCTATGAGTATCGGATTTGGAAATCAGGGCATTTACGGCAGCATCTCAGGCGGACTTTACGTCTGGACCATCATCTGCAGTGTCCTGGTACTTACAGCCGGTGCAGTCCTCATCATGTGGATGGGTGAGCAGATCACAGAGCATGGCGTAGGAAACGGTAACACCATCATACTGCTGGTAAATATCGTATCTACAATGCCTGCAGATTTCATCTCTCTGTATGAGCAGTTTGTAAAAGGCGCATCAAGCATAGGTATGGCAGTTGTAGCAGCAGTCATCATAATTGTTGTGGTCATAGCAGTAGTCGTATTCATCATCTACCTGAACGGTGGAGAGAGAAGGATCGCTGTACAGTACTCACAGAAGGTGACCGCAAGCGGCAGATCATACGGCGGAAGATCATCACATATTCCGCTGAAGGTCAACACCGCGGGTGTTATCCCTATTATTTTCGCAGCTTCGCTGTATCAGTTCCCTGTCATCATTGCGAATTTCGCAGGGAACTCACAGGCTGAGTGGACCAGATATTTCACTTCAAGCAACTGGTTCAATACCGGAAACATGAAGTACACTCTCGGCCTGATACCCTATATTCTTCTTATCATATTCTTCGCTTACTTCTATACACAGGTAACATTCAATCCTGCGCAGGTAGCGGACAATATCAAGAAGCAGGGCGGATTTGTACCGGGTATCAGACCCGGCAGAGCAACAGAGGATTATTTCTCAAGAGTCCTTAAGTATCTTATCTTCATAGGAGCAGTCGGACTCATCATCGTTGCGATCATCCCCATGATCGTTTCGGGAGTATTTAACGCATCTCTGTCATTTGCCGGAACATCGATCATCATCGTAGTCAGTGTAATCCTGGAGACTGCAAAGCAGATCGAGTCAATGATGCTGGTAAGAAACTATTCAGGATTCCTTGCAAAATAGATATCATACAGTTCGGAGGAAGGCCTGCCTTCTTCCGGACATGTGTGGGTTTAAGGAGTAGATCATGAAGATAGTTATGTTGGGTGCCCCCGGTGCCGGAAAAGGCACTCAGGCCAAGATGGTCGCAGGAAAGTATCATATTCCGCATATCTCAACCGGCGATATCTTCAGAGCCAATATCAAGGAAGGCACTGAACTGGGAAACAAGGCGAAGGAATATATGGATCAGGGACTGCTGGTCCCCGACGAGCTCGTAGTTGATCTGGTAGTAGACAGACTGACATGGGACGATGCAAAAGAAGGATATGTCCTTGATGGTTTTCCCAGAACCATCCCTCAGGCCGAGGCTCTTACCAGGGCCCTGGAAGGAAAGGGAGAGAAGCTTGACTTCGCCATCGATATTGAGATCCCTGATCAGAATATCATTGACAGGATGGGCGGCAGAAGAGCATGTGTTGCATGCGGAGCAACATACCACATAGTTAATATTCCTCCGCAGATCGAAGGAATCTGCGATAAATGCGGAGCAGAACTTATTCTCAGAGATGACGATAAGCCGGAGACAGTCATTAAGAGACTGGAGGTTTATCATGAGCAGACTCAGCCGCTGATCGACTACTACCAGAGCGAGGGCGTGCTGAAAGAGGTTGACGGAACTCTGGATATGGACAATGTATTTTCCGGTATCTGCGAGATCCTGAATGCCTGATCCGAAACTTAATTGTTGGATAAAAGGAGAGATATATGTCTAAAGCCGATGTAATCGAGATCGAGGGAAAGGTTGTTGAGAAGCTTCCGAACGCTATGTTCCAGGTAGAGCTGGCCAACGGACACGTTGTCCTGGCTCATATCAGCGGCAAGCTGAGGATGAACTATATCAGGATCCTTCCGGGCGATAAAGTTACGTTAGAGATGTCACCGTATGATCTGACGAAGGGCAGGATCATCTGGAGAGATAAGTAAGACAAGGTTTTCCTTGCGTTGGAAATCCATTTATGTTATGATGATCGATGGACTTTTTTGCAGAAAAAGCTTCATTTTAAGTGAAACGCTGTAAAGAAAGGAGAGTTTGACATGAAGGTTAGAGCATCAGTTAAACCGATTTGTGAGAAGTGCAAAGTTATTAAAAGAAAAGGCAAGATCAGAATTATCTGTGAGAACCCTAAGCATAAACAGGTTCAGGGTTAAAAATATTAATGGAGGTAATATAAATGGCTCGTATTTCAGGTATTGATTTACCCAAGGACAAGCGTATTGAGATCGGTCTGACATACATTTACGGCATTGGCAGAACAACTGCAGGCAGAGTATGTGAACTGGCAGGCGTCAATCCCGATACCAGAGTCAGAGACCTTACTGATGAGGAAGTCAGGAAACTGAGCAACGTCATCGAAGAGAACTGCACAGTCGAAGGTGAATTAAGAAGAGATGTCGCTATGAACATCAAGCGACTTCAGGAAATCGGATGCTACAGAGGTATCCGTCATCGTAAGGGCCTGCCTGTACGCGGACAGAACACAAAGAACAATGCCCGTACACGTAAGGGACCTAAGAGAACTGTTGCAAACAAGAAGAAGTAATTTGAAAAGCAAAGTAATTATTAGTATTACCCGTAACGGGAACCCATAAGGGAGGTTAGTTTAGAAAATGGCAGCAAAGAAAGTTACGAAAAAAGTAACCAAAAAGCGCGTTAAGAAAAACGTTGAACGAGGACAGGCACATATTCAGTCATCTTTTAACAATACTATCGTAACATTAACCGATACTGAAGGAAACGCTCTTTCATGGGCAAGTGCCGGTGGTCTGGGATTTAGAGGTTCAAGGAAATCTACACCTTATGCAGCTCAGATGGCAGCTGAAACTGCGACAAAAGCAGCTTTAGTTCATGGACTTAAGTACGTTGATGTTTATGTTAAAGGCCCGGGCTCAGGAAGGGAAGCAGCTATACGTGCACTTCAGGCAAATGGCCTTCAGGTAACAAGTATCAGTGACGTTACACCTGTTCCACATAACGGATGTCGTCCGCCAAAACGTAGAAGAGTCTGATTAGGAGGTGCAAAAGTAATGGCAGTTAATAGAGTTCCTGTTCTTAAAAGATGCAGATCACTTGGATTAGATCCAGTTTATTTAGGAATAGATAAGAAATCAAACAGAGGCGCTGCTAACGGCAGACGCCCCGGTAAAAAGAGCGAGTATGCTCTCCAGCTGAGAGAGAAGCAGAAAGCCAAATTCATCTACGGCGTATTAGAGAAGCCTTTCAGAAACTATTATGAGAAGGCAAGACAGCAGAAGGGCCAGACCGGTCCCAACCTGATGATCCTGCTTGAGAGAAGGCTGGACAATGTTGTATTCCGCGCCGGTTTCGCAAGAACCCGTGCAGAAGCTCGTCAGATGGTAGATCACAAGTATTTTACAGTTAATGGCAAGCGTGTTAACATCCCTTCCATCCTTGTAAATGCCGGTGATGTGATTGAGGTTAAGGAAAAGGCCCAGGATCATGCTAAGAGCAGATTCGAGCAGATCTTCGAGGTAACAGGCGGAAGACTGGTACCCGCATGGCTCGAGGCAGATTCCGAGAACTACAAGATCGAAGTTAAGGAACTTCCTAAGAGGGAAGAGATAGATGTTCCTGTAGACGAGATGCTTATCGTCGAGTTGTATTCCAAATAATATAACTCACAGTTTAGTACATGCAAAATTGATAAAGATGATAAGGAGGATCCATGTTCGAATTTGAAAAACCTAACATTGAAGTTGTTGAGATTTCAGAAGACAGAAAATATGGTAAGTTTACTTTAGAACCCCTGGAAAGAGGTTACGGAACAACTCTCGGAAATTCCTTAAGAAGAGTAATGCTTTCATCTTTGCCTAGTTCAGCTGTCAGTCAGATCAAGATTGCAGGTGTAATGCATGAATTTACCACCATTCCCGGTGTAAAGGAAGACGTTACAGAGATCGTTATGAATATCAAGGATCTCGCGATCAGAAACAACAGTCTGACAGATGAGCCGAAGATCGCTTATATCGATTTTCAGGGCGAGGGAGTAGTTACTGCAGCTGATATCCAGGTAGATCAGGATATCGAGATCGTCAATCCCGATCTGGTCATCGCTACACTGGATGGCGGTGAAGACAGCAAGCTCTATATGGAGCTTACTATCACCAAGGGCAGAGGCTATGTGAGCGCTGAAAAGAATGCTTCAGACAGCAGTGCAGTAGGAGTTATACCTGTAGATTCCATCTACACTCCTGTTGACCGTGTAAATATTCAGGTTGAGAATACCCGTGTCGGCCATATCACAGACTATGACAAGCTGACCGTAGAGGTTTATACCAACGGAACACTCGGACCTGATGAGGCTATCAGTCTTGCAGCCAAGATCCTCAGCGAGCACCTGAACCTGTTTGTAGATCTTTCAGAGAATGCCAGAACAACAGAAGTTATGGTAGAGAAGGAAGAGGACGACAAGGAGAAGGTCCTTGAGATGAACATTGACGAGTTGGAACTGTCAGTTCGTTCCTACAACTGCCTGAAGAGAGCAGGCATCAATACAGTAGAAGAGCTTATCAACAAGACTCCGGAAGAGATGATGAAGGTTCGTAACCTGGGACGCAAGTCTCTGGACGAAGTCTTCGGAAAACTCAAAGAGCTGGGGCTTGAGCTGAAGAGCTCTAACGAAGATTAATACTTAGGAGGTTTTGGCTATGGCCGGATATAGAAAATTGTCTAGAACTTCTTCTCAGAGAAAGGCTCTGCTGCGCGGTCAGGTTACTGCTCTGATCAATAACGGCAAGATCGTTACCACTGAGGCGAAGGCTAAGGAAATCCGCAGGACAACCGAGCATCTCATCGCTCTTGCTGTAAGAGAGAGAGATAACTTCGAGGAAGTTACCGTTCAGGCAAAGGTTGCCCGCAAGGATAAAGACGGCAAGCGTGTAAAAGAAGTCGTAGATGGCAAGAAAGTAACTGTTTTTGATACAGTAGAGAAAAAGATCAAAAAGGATACACCTTCACGTCTCCATGCTAGAAGAGAGATGCTGAAAGTTCTGTATCCTGTAAAGGAAGTGCCTGAAAAGAACGCCGGACGCAAGAAAGGCACCAAGGAAGTTGATCTTGTTGCAAAGCTTTTTGACGAGATCGCACCGAAGTATGCCAACAGACCTGGCGGATACACACGTATCGTCAAGATCGGTCAGCGTAAAGGCGACGGAGCCATGGAAGTCCTGATCGAGCTGGTTTAATACTTGCACAGACCATATAACATAATGAACTGCAGGGGAAGCGTGTGAGCTTCCCCTGTTTGTTATCTGCGGGTTCTGGTTCTGTACTCTGAAGGAGTACATTCGACGAATTTTCTGAAGTTTCTGGAAAAGGTTACATTGTTGCAGTAGCCTGTCATCTCAGCAATCTCAGTTACATTATATGAAGATGAAGTCAGCAGCGCCTTGGCCTTGTCGATCCGGACCTTATTGATATATTCAACAACAGTCATGTTCAGCTCGGCTCTGAAGAGTCTGGACAGATACTGAACACTGATACCGACATACTCTGCTACGTCAGGTACATTGAGTGAAATATTCGCTATCTGATCGTCAATGAACTCGCGTGCTTTCTCAACCTGAGACTGATCCTTACTGTAAGTGTTCATATCTTCGAAATATGTATGAACCACCTGCCTGAGATCTGCTATGGTGTTGGCATCATGCAGCGCGTCGCGGATCTCCCTGGCACGCTCAGGGCTGACCTTCTCAGGGAACGGTACTTCGCAGAGCAGAGTGGAGATACAGTGCAGTCTGTCGTTTACCATGCCGTAATACTCACTGGAAATATTCATCTGGGTATCCAGTATCGAGTCGACGATCGATACTGCCAGTTCATATTTGTGCAGGAACAGGGCGTTTGATAGGATCTGAGTCTGATTCAGGAATTCGTTGTCCATAAGGACACCTGGAGTATTCTGCAGCTGATCGGCTGTCAGAACCTTGGTATGGCTTCCAATAGCAAACACAAAACGTGATATATCCAGTGCCTGGAAGTATGCTTTCGGAATATCATTCAGACTGGGAACCATGTCTGAGACAGAGCTCCTGAACTGGATACCGTAATCGTTTGTGGCCATCTCCAGTGTCGTGGACATATCTTCGTATATGTCATCTGATGTCACGTTTCTGCTGTGGAGAGCTATGACTGCTCCCAGATCTTTGTCAACCGGGAACACTGCGGGAGTGTATCTGCCTTCGGCCAGATTGCTCAGCATGGATTCCAGGATGACACATATAAAATCAGTATTCTGCTTGGTCTCTGTCAGGCTGTCGTATGAAACATTCAGATTGAGAGCGTAATATCCATAAGCGTCTTTGGGAAGGCCTAAGGAGCTTACGAATTCGTCTTCCAGTGAAGGATCAAAGTTACCCAGTGCCAGGCTGCGCAGATTGCGGAAACGCATCTGATTGACATAGGCAATGTGTTCCTTTTTATAGTTATCCAGTGAAGCCTGTATGGAATCGATAACACTCTGAGGAGTATCTTCTGAAGCTTCAGGCTGAGGGAGCTCCTTGATCAGACCGGCAAAGAATTCTTCGTCGCGCTTCTTTCTGCTGGCGGTACTTATTATAAAGAACAGAAGGACTACCACGAAGTAAAGTCCCATAGCGATCAGGATGATATAAAGCGGTCTGTAGAAAGATCGCGAAGCGATTCCAACCATATATGTAAACTCACTATCAATGACAGTATATATGGAAGCAGGCTCGCCTATGACGGAAGCTACACCCTCTGCAGAAGTATAGTCTTTATCAAGATCCATCAGCAGAGTGGATGACAGAATAAAATCCTTATTATAAATACAGCTGAACTCAGAAGCCGTTGAAGACATGGTCCTAAGGAAATATGTCTTGTTCAGCATGGTGATCAGCGTAGCTACCTTCTTCCCTGATGCGTCTTTGATGAATGAAACATAGTATGGCGTAGAATAGGAATTCCTCGGAGCGGACCAGCCTTCTTTCAGAAGAGCCTCGTTGAATTCTGTTGCAGGTGAACCACCTGTAAACAGCTGTGCTGCCAGAAGGACTGCGGCTGATCCATATGTGTAGACCGCATCTGAAGTATATGTTTTGTTGTGACGTTGAGACAGAATATAAACCTCATTGATATGAGGGAACTTCTTGATCTGATTATTCAGCATGGAGGTAATGATAGATGTAGTATAGCTGTTGGTATACTCCTCATTCAGAACCTGATTGATGAAATCGTTGCTGGCGATAGCGTCATTGACTGTTTTCAGCTCATTCATAAAAGAACTGGCCTGAATATAGAACTTCTCGGCAGAGAGTTTTCCTGTGTTTTCAAGTTGGTTTCTGGAGATCAGAAACACAGGAATGGCCATAACTACAAACAGTACCAGAGGTATTATGATCAGCGGAAAATACAGCTTTCCGGGATAATTCTTCTTTTTGTTACTTCGTTTTTGAAATGCCATATTGCTTCGAGGCTCCCCTTTGAAAAAAGATTATAACATATATACAAAAAAGAAACAATAATTTCAAAATTGTTCAGCAGTTTATATATTGTTGATTTCCATTGCATAGACGATTGTTTACAATGAGCCCATGAAACAGGAAGGTCCTGTTAATCTTTATTATTTGTAAGGAGAAGAAAAATGAAAAAGATTTTGGCAATCCTTTTGTCAGCGATCATGGTAGTTGGTCTTCTTGCTGCATGCGGAAACAATGGTGGAAACACACCTGCAACTACCGGAGCAGCTCCGACTGAAGGAGGAGAAACACAGCTCGAGACCCAGACAGAGGCTCGCGCAGAAGAGGAAGAGTCAGCAGTAGCTGATTATGTTGAGGAAGCAAAGGGCAAGAGACTCCCCATGGGCGAGTATGCAGGCGACCTCATCACTCTCGCATGTAACAGTGGTGTTACATCATTCGATCCCTTCAACGGAGCCGGCGGCTACGGCGTTGAGATCTTCTACAGAGAGAAGCTCGGTCACAATGACAACAGAGACGGCCAGCTGAAGCTCTGCATGGCTAAGAGCATCGAGCAGGTTGACGATTTAACCTACAATGGCGAGATCTGGGACTTCATCACTGACATTGCCGGAAACAACATCACTGTTGACGATGTTATCTGGAGTCTTGAGAAGTTCAGACAGTCAGGACAGGAAGGCGCAGTTAACAAGCTGCAGGAGATCGAGAAGGTTGATGATTATCATTTCATCCTTCATCTGAAAGAGCCCTTCGCAGCAGGCGAGTATTCCAAGCAGCTCAGCAACTTCTGGATCATAAGCCAGAAGGCATATGAGGAAGCACCTGACAGCATGGCTAACAATCCTATTGGAACCGGCCCTTACAAGCTGAAAGAGTTCCTCGAGGGATCATATGGTATCTTCGAAGTAAACGAGGATTACTGGTATGAGAAGATCGATGATGAGAAGTGGCTCGAAGAGAACGACTGCTTCGCAACATATCACAACTTCAAAGAGATCCGCTGCGACGTTATCAGTGACGCTTCAGCCAGAGCTATCGCTCTTGAGAACGGATCTGTAGACGGATGCGACAGCATGAACGCTGTTGATATCCAGAACTATGTAGCTAACCCTGATATGGGCATCAAGGCTGTTGATATCCCCGTTAACCCTCCTGTATCACTGTGGTTCAACTGCTCAGAGAACTCACTGTGCTCCAACATCGACCTGAGAATGGCTATCTGCTATGCTATTGACAACGCAGCAGTAGCAGACGCTCTGGACGTTCCTGCATATCCCGTATATGGACTGCAGCCCAGAATGTATGACGCTCCCAAGGAGTGGACAACTGGTAGAGAGTATTACAACTTCAACCAGGCAAAGGCTAAGGAACTCCTTGAGAAGGCCGGCTATAACGGAGAAGAGCTGATCATCGAGTTCGGTGATGGCGACCAGAGAGTACCTTCATTCACCCTGATCCAGGCTCAGCTTGCAGAGGTTGGCATCAACCTGACCACCCGTGTTGTTGAGAGAAACTCAGAGACTCCTAACAACGTATTCACCGGATGGGATATGAAGTCAGCTACAATGGGCGGTGGCTCATACTGCGCTAACACCATCAAGAGATTCTGGTCAACAGAGTATGCTCTGTCTATCGGCGATGGCTATTCAGTACTGTGCATCCAGGATCCTGAACTTGACAGACTGTATGAGGCAGTTCTTGCTGACAACTCAGAAGAGAACATCAAGGCATGGGATCAGTACTTCACATATGACAAGTGCTATGCATATGCTGTATGCTGCATCTACAAGCAGACCGCTATCAGCACCAAGTACAACGCAGCTCTGTTCGGAAACCAGAACAGTCTGTGCCCTGGCGCCTTCTCACTTGCTGAGGACGCTGAATAATTAAGCAAGGTCTGAACGACTAGCTTAAGCCAGGATGATACTTATCGGAAGATAATGTAAACTTAAGGAGCCTGCCCATTGATTTGGGCAGGCTCTTTTTGTTACAATAAATAAAAATATTATTCAGGAGGAGACAGGACATGGAAATAACAGCTTCTGTAATATATGAGAAGCCTGAGAAAATGACGATCACTGATCCGATAGCATACGCTCACAGAGAGACCGGTGATCTCTATCTGAGTCTGGTAATACCTGCCCAGATCAGATCCGGCCCGCCGAACTTCGGACAGGTACGGCCTTTGTTTATCAAAGGCATCGATATAGAGGCAATACGCGCAAAAGAGCGTAAACCGTTCCCTAAAAAACCAGATCTGAAGTTCCCGCTGGTTATCATCGTACCTGGTTCAGGATTCAAAGGGATCCACAATTCCAGACAGAGTCTGTGGCAGGCAGTCCACTATGCCCGAAAAGGTTATGTGGCAGCAGTTATCGACTACCGTGGAACTGCAGCTGATGATTCACATTTCCCGGGATTTGTTCAGGATATCAAGGAAGCGGTCCGTTTCCTGCGAAAGAATGCATCTGAATACTGCATCGATCCGGACAGGATAGCAATTCAGGGTTCATCTTCAGGCGGACATGGAGCGGCCATGGCAGGATTTACAGACGGAGACCCCTTATTTGATCTTGGAGAGAACCTGGATGTCTCAAGCCAGGTAAACGCTGTTATCTGCTTCTTCGGGCCTGTTGACCCTATATATTTGTATGAAGACAGGCTGGCCGAGAAAAAGACTCTCAGAGTAGGAGAACCGGAAGCAGAGGTTGCTCTGGAAGCATATGAGATATATGGAGAAGCATATGAGGATGATCCGGCAAGGCTCCTTAATGATTGCAGCGTATCCAATCATATAAACCCTGACGGTCACCTGCCTGCGCTGATCTGTCTGACTGGAGATGAAGACAGGATCATCCCCCTGCAGCAGGGGCTGCGGCTGTGCCAGAATGTTCGTGATGCAGGTGGAAGAGCTGAATTCTACAGAGTAATAGGCGCAAACCATGAGGAGTGTTTCTTTGATACCACTGTAGACCTGATCGACAAGTTCCTTAAGAGGTTTATGGATTAATGGATCTGCAAAGAGATGTGAGAGGTCAGATAAACTGGCCATTTCCAGTAGATTATGAAAGAACAGATCATCTGGAAGCAGATGTCCTGGTGATAGGAGCCGGTGCTGCCGGAAGCAGTGCCGGCATTGCTGCAGCACGAAGCGGGGTCAGAGTGATCGTCTGCGAGAAAGGTGCTGCCATGCGCGCGGGTAACTGCGGAGCGGGGATCGATCATTTTACGGATATCGCAGATGCTCCGGGAAGTGAGACCACAGACGAGAAGCTGGCAGCCGGGAAGCTCTCGGTAAACAGCGGTATGATAGGAGTCGCAGGTCCTGCACAGGTAAACCGCAATTATATTGCCAGCAGGGGTACCTGGGACGCACTGATGCGTCTGGAACAGATGGGGCTTCCCGTGCGTGACGTGGACGGAGATTTTGAAGGATCTCCTACCCGCGACGAAGACAGCGGCCTGATGAAGGCATACAATTACCGCTCATGGGATACCATCAAGCTCCGTGGGGGCAATTTCGTGATCCCTGTACTGAACAGGGAACTGAGGAAGTCCGGAGCAACTGTTCTGGAACGTGTTATGATCACACGTCTGCTGACCGAAGGAGGCCGGCAGGGGGCTCGAATAGTCGGAGCATGCGGTTTCTCCACAGAGACCGGCCAGTTCTATGTATTCCACGTGAAGGCCGTGATCCTGGCATCCGGTTATATGTGCGGCAACTGGACGTTCAGCACAGAACTGACAGGAAGCAGCTACAGGTGGGATCCGAACGATACAGGTGACGGATTTACCATGGCATACCTGGCCGGCGCAAAGACACATTCGTTCTGGAGCAATGGAGCGGCTGCTGGCAGTCATCCGTTTGCCTGGCCCAGATTCGGTGTCGGAGCCAGCGGAAATACATGGACGCCATGTACAATAGTTGATAATAACGGCAAGGAAGTCCCGTGGGTATATCCGTCAGGAGAAACTGCCAAGACAATAGAGGAGAGGGTCAGTTACGATGGCCCTGCGCCAAAGATCCCTCAGAATCTGATGGATGCTGTGAAAAGAGGAGAATACGAGCTGCCATTCTGGGCAGATCTGTCTTCACTTCCTGACCGTGAGAGGCGCGGCATCTGGGGCATGATGATGGGAAATGAGGGCAAGACCAGATATACAGTATATGATTACTACACCAGGTGCGGTTTCAATCCGGAAAAGCACATGCTGATGTGTCCTATCGATCCCGAGCGTGGTCTGGGCAGTATGCATGGAAATAATGGTGAGGTGAAGCCGTGGAGGAGCGAGAGGGGCGGTCAGGGAGAGCTGGTCCTTGACTGGGACCTGTCTACCAGCATCCCGGGGCTGTATGCAGCGGGGGCTGCAGGCGGACTGGAAGGCTGCAGCTTCGCCTGCTCATCCGGTGAATATGCAGGCAGGCACGCTGCGGAATATGCGTATGCTCATTCCTGGGGTGAAATATCTGAAGCACAGCTTGGGAAAGAGCATGACAGAGTATATGCGCCAGTAAGACGATATGGCCGAAAAGATGCACACATCAGCTGGAAGGAACTGTGGGGCGGCACTGCCAGAGTCATGCAGCAGTGCTGCGGAGCTTACCTGAGTCCGTCTACGATCAGCCTGGGGCTGGAGTGGATGGAGAGTATCCGCAGGAACGAAGCACAGATGACGTATGCCCGGAATCCGCATGAGCTGGCCAGGGTCATGGAGTGTGAGAACAGGATCGAATCCGGAGAGCTCTATATGCATGCCTGCCAGGCTATTCTGGATGCGGAGCAGGAAACCCCAGATATAGTTGAGTATAAGACCAAGACAGGCCCCATGGCATCGCTGGGCCCGCTTCCGGTCCTGAATAAGTTCCTCTTTGGCTGGTTGGAAGACGGCCGGTTCAGAAGTGAGATAAAAGAACCTGACTATTATTTAAAGGAAGACAATCTGCCATCGTGCAGAGAAAACTATGATCTTCACAACAGGCAGGATAAGGAGGAACAGCTATGAACAATGCTATATTGACTCCCAATCCTACCGGCCCTGCTGCTGGGATACATATTGATGAAGATCTGTGTATAGGCTGTAACAGCTGCGCACGCATATGTCGTATCCAGACCATACTTCCGAACCCGGAGAAAGGTAAACCTCCTATCGTGGCCTATCCGGATGAATGCTGGTACTGCGGAGTATGCGTAGAGGCCTGTCCTGCAGGAGCTCTGGAAATGAAGCTTCCTATAAACCAGAGGATTCTTTTCAAGGATAAGGAAACGGGAGAGATATTCCGTCTGGATACAAAGGATGCACCGGAAAAAACATTTTTCAAGGCACCGTATGGATGGCTGGACCACCAGGAGCTGGGCGTGATCATACAGGCACTGGAGAGGACCAGTATGGGAGGCGGACCGGTCGTGGCCATTCTGGGAAGCGATGTTCCGCAGAAGGTCGCGAGGGCTTTCGGAGAGAAGACTCAGGAAACAGACTGGTCGGACAAGCTTATCAGGTTCATGAAGCTGGTCGGATTTGCAGATTGCAGCATCTCCGTTGGAAGAGCTGAGACTGATGGAGCGTCAGACATCAGAACAGAGCAGTCAGATACAACAGGTCAGACGGAAATACGTGATATGACGATCGTAGCTGTGGACTATGACAGTCCCGACAAGGTAGACTATAGTATAAGTGCAGCAGACCTTACAATCCTTTTGAAAAGACTCTGTGTCAGCAGTTTTACCGCTGTACACATCTGGAGATCATTATAGAAAGAAAACCATTAGCTAAGGGGGACAATAACATGATCGATCTTAAAGGCGCACCATTTAACCTGTCGGATGAACAGGTGGCATGGGTGGAAGAGCAGCTTGCAGGCATGACGCTGAATGAGAAGGCAGGCCAGCTGTTCTTTGTAAATGCTTCAAGCTATAAACCTGAGGTTCTGGATGAACTGGTCAGGGATTACTGCATAGGCGGTACGCTCTTCCGTCCCACAGTGACATTTGAGGAACTGAAAAACAGATATGAGGAACTGGATAAGATAGCAAAGTTTCCGCTTCTGAAGGCATCCAACCTGGAAAGCGGAGGAGAGGGCATTGTGTCAGACGGCACACTGTTCTCTTCACAGGCCGGTGTTGCGGCTGCAGGTGACGACACAGCAGAGAAGTTTGCGCTTGCATGTGCATATGAGGGTGCAAAGGCAGGCATAAATATCACATTCTCTCCTGTTTCGGATCTGTCAAGGAACTTCCTGAATCCTATCATTCCCACACGTTCGTATGGAACCGATCAGGAAAAGGTGGAGAAGTATACCCGCAGATATGTAGAGGTTATCCAGGCTGCAGGAATTGCCGCAGCAGCGAAGCATTTCCCGGGAGATGGTATCGATTTCAGAGACCAACACCTGCATCCCACATACAATACACTGTCAAAAGATGAATGGTATGACAGCTTCGGACGCATCTACCAGGGCATGATAGACGCGGGCCTTCTGGGAGTCATGGTCGGACATATCTGCGCTCCTGCAATCCAGATGGATATCAACCCCGATCTGAAGCCTGAAGAATGTCTGCCCGGCAGCCTTTCTCCTGAGCTTCTGAAGGGAGTTCTGAGAGACAGACTGGGATTCAACGGCTTGATCGTAACAGATGCTACCATCATGACCGGATTCCAGGTGGCTATGGAGAGAAGAAAAGCCATTCCGTGGGCTATCGAAGCCGGCTGCGATATGCTGTGCTTTACCACTGACATATATGAGGATATCCGGTTCATACTGGACGGTATGAAGGACGGTATATTGTCAGAAGAGAGACTGAATGAAGCTGTGACCAGGATCTTGGCTCTCAAGGCTGTGGTAGCCAGAAAGGCTCCGCAGGCAGAGGAGGTTCCCGTGAAGGCATGGGCCAGAGAGGCAGCAGACCGCGCTATTACCCTGGTAAAGGATACAAAGAATATCCTTCCTGTGACTACTGACAGATATGACAGGATCAGGATCATCAGCAAGGGCGACGACAAATTTGCAGGTGGTGGAAGCATAAAGGAATACTTCCTGGAAAGATTCAGGGCGCAGGGCTTCGAAGCAGAGATTTACGAGCCATCGTTCAAGGACGATCTGGGTCCGACATCCGATCTGGATCCGAAGCAGCTGAACGTATATCTGTGCAGTATGGGGGATATCAGCAACAATACATCCACCAGACTATTCTGGTTCAAGAAGCATGCGATCGATATTCCGGCGCATGTGTTTGAACAGGGCAACCTCTTTATCTCCTTTGCATATCCTTACCATCTGATCGATGTACCCAGAGTATCCTGTTATATCAATGCATATACACCGAATGCGGAATGTGTGGAGGCGGCAGCCGACAAGATCCTGGGGTTAAGTGAGTTCAAGGGAACCAGTCCCGTAGATCCGTTCTGCGGAATGATAGACACAAGGATTTAGCAGGAGGCAAGTGATGGATCAGCAAATCAAAGCAATCATTTTTGATCTTGACGGTGTGATCTGTTTTACCGATAAGTATCATTATCAGGCGTGGAAACAACTGGCGGACAGGGAAGGGATACCATTTGACGAGGTCATCAACAATCGTCTGCGCGGAGTCAGTCGCATGGAATCCCTTGAGATCATCCTGGAGAAAGCAGTCAGAAGCTATACGGATGAAGAGAAGCTGGCTATGGCAACAGAGAAGAACGATGCGTACAGAGAACTCCTGAAGCAGATGACTCCGGATGATCTGTCGGAAGAGGTATCAGATACATTAAATGAACTGAGGCGCAGAGGATATAAACTGGCTATAGGGTCATCGAGCAAAAACGCGGGGACCATCCTGGAGCATATAGGGCTGGGTGAGTATTTCGACGCTGTTTCTGACGGCAACAATATTTCCCGTTCCAAGCCCGACCCGGAGGTCTTCCTGAAGGCTGCCCAGTTCCTGGGGCTGGACCCTGCAGTGTGTCTGGTCGTGGAGGATGCGAAGGCCGGGATAGAAGCGGCACATGCAGGCGGATTCAGGAGTGCAGGGCTCGGAGAGGCAGCGGAACATCCTGACTGTACATTCCAGCTGAATACATTTTCAGACCTGCTGAGTGTAGTCTGATATACTCGCAGAACAATTGAATAAATGATTGACTTCGCCGTACGGCTAATATTATAATAAGTTGTGTAGTATTTAGCCGTACGGCTTGTTTTTCTATAAATATACAAAAATTTGTTCGTACGGCTTGTTTTCTTAAACAGGGAGACAATTATGATCATTAACGACGCGGACAGTTTTGGAAGGCAGATCAGGGAACGCAGAAAGAAGCTGGGATATACGCAGAAGGATATTTCAGACTTTACCGGATTCAGCGTAAGCTTTATTTCAGACCTTGAACGCGGAAAAGACACAGCCGAGCTGGGGAAGGCAATATTCCTTGCAAATGTACTGGGACTCGACTGCATCCTGACAGAAAGAGGCGAGTAAATGCGCACGCTGAATGTTCTGATAGAAATAAACGGGAAGCAGCGTCTGGCTGGAACTATCTGCGGAAACAGTCATGCAGACGCAGTCTTTTCCTATGATACAGATTATATGAGCTCAGAATATGGCCGCCCTATATCCATCAGTCTTCCATTCGCAGAAGGCAGCTTCACTCCCAGGCAGACCAGATGCTTCTTCGACGGGCTTCTGCCCGAGGGCTATAGCAGGAGATCGGTTGCCAAGTGGCTCCGTTCAGATGAGGACGATTATCTGAACTTGCTCTCGGGGCTGGGGATAGAGTGTCTGGGAGCCATCAAGATCATTGAAGACGGCAGGCAGAGTGATCCGGCAGGCTATACCAGACTTCCCATTTCTGAGGTCCGCAAGATCGCGGCTGAAGGCGCGGTAAAGACCACACAGATCATGACGGATATACATCTGTCACTGGCAGGGGCTTCGGGAAAGGTAGGCCTGATGTACAGTGATACGGATGACAGCTGGTACCTGCCTATAGGTGACGCACCGAGCACGCATATCCTGAAGCAGAGCCATGTCAGACTGGACCGTATCGTGGCAAATGAGCAGTTGTGCATGACTGCCGCGTCGTTCCTGGGGATAGACGTCCCGGAAAGCTTTATCGTCAATACCGGCGATTTCCGTGACGAGGATGTTCTGTTCGCGACCAGAAGATATGACAGAGATGCTGCGGACGGTATTCAGACCATAGATGATATCAGGGTTCCTCTGAGGCTCCATCAGGAGGATTTTGCTCAGGCGCTGGGGATAATGGCAGCAGAAAAGTACGAGACCGACAGACAGGGCTATCTGCAGAAGATGTTCAGACTGCTCAGACAGTATTCGGCAGACCCGATCACCGATATGAACAGGCTCTGGGACAGGATAGTTTTCAACTATCTGATCGGCAACACCGACGGACATATAAAGAACAATTCACTGTTGTACAGCCATGATCTGAAAAAGGTCCGTCTGGCGCCTGCTTATGACATAGTCAGCACCGCGGTATATGAGAGCTCTACCAGAGAGATGGCATTTTTTATCGGTCGTCACTGTCTGCTGGATGATATCAGCAGGGAAGACTTCGCGGAGGCTGCCCGGGAGGCAGGCATAGGAACGACCGCGGCCATGAGACGTTTTGATCTGCTGGCATCCGGGTTCACGGAGGCACTGGATAAAGCAACACAGAGGCTGATCGAAGAGGGGTTTGTTCAGGCTCCTGAGATCAGAGCCGGCGTACTGGCAAACGGCGGTATCAGTCAGTTGAGTAAATAAATATAAGATATTATAATCTATACAGACATCTGGTTCATACAACAGAAAGGAAGTACCATGGGCAATTTGCATGGAGACTATGACGAGGCGCTGACCCTTACTCAGATTGACTGGGTGAAGTCAGAGGACGGAACATATTTTGAAACACAGCTCAGATACTGCGCGCAGAACGACATCCCGGAGCATATCGCGGGGAAGTATCAGATACTGAAGATTTATGTTCCGGCAGGATTCATGAATGATGAAGGGAACTTTAACGAAGATTCGGTGATCGGAGGCTATACGGTCAGGACCGCGCCTGTTATCTTCCGCAACAACTGCATGGGCTGGAGATCCAGTCTGCCGCGCGGAGTAAAGGAGGAGTGGCTTCCACTGGGATGGATCCAGGTAGAGTGCGGGGCGAGAAGCCGCGACGCTGATCCGGAGAATCATATCTACAGCAAGTCACCCTGCCAGGTAGTGGACTTAAAGAGCGGCCTGCGTATGTTGAGGCTGAACCAGGTCCTGCTTCCGGGAAACTTCAATCATGTGATCACCTATGGCATCTCTGCCGGAGGTCAGATGAGCTCCATGCTGGGTGCAACCGGTAATATGGAAGCATACTACGAGATGCTCTGGCAGAACGGAGCCGCAGGCATAGGCAGGGCACTGGACGGAACATTTTTCAGCACCATTGACGACAGTGTATTTGCCAGCATGTGTTTCTGCCCGATAGCAGCTCTTCAGGTAGGTTCTCTGTCCGTTGCGTGGCTGAGGTATGATTCCTCTATAGACGGGCCATATCATTTCTCGGAGTTTGAACATGCACTCGAACATGATCTGGCGGTGAAGTACGGAGAATATATCAACAGTCTTCAGCTGGAAAATGAAGAGGGAGAGATCCTCACGTTCGATACAGATCTGCAGACAGGGAAGACCGACCCCAGGAGCGGCAGCTACTTCAGACAGACACTGAAGAATTTCTCCGATGCGCTGAATGCGCTTCTGAAAGATAAAGACAAGAACTTTCCGTTCTCAGTCAGGTCCGGTCCTATGAGGAATCCTGTGATCACCACATATGAAACATGGGATGAGCTGCTGGAAAAATACAGACGCCAGGGTAATGCATTCTCGAAGAACGGTACAGGCACCTGGCTGGAGGAGCAGCCCGATGGCAGCTGGGCTGTGACTGATTTCGCCGGGTTCTTCCATGGCACGGGACTGAAGAGAGAGAAGGGGATCCCTGCGTTCGACGCTCTGTACTGGAGTGAGGACAAGAATGCCTACACGGATGAGATCGGAAAAGAGACGGAAAACAGTGCTCTGGGTAGGCCGGGAGTACCTGCTCCCCACTACAGCAAAATGGTCGCGGAGGTTCTGAAGGAGCATTATGATGACTATTGTCATATGGACGGATTCGACTGGGAGATAGTGGACACTTATATCAGGGATGCGGCAGATCCGTATCTGGACAGACAGCTCTATCTGGTGGACTCCATGCAGATCATGCTGGACGTGGCCAGAGGCAGCCAGCATGCGGATCTGGCCGGCCACTGGCGTATGCGTATGGGGACAGCCGATCAGAGTAGCTACAACAATGCGTATAATTTCTGCATGGCAGCACGGATGGCCGGCTCGGATGTGGACTTTGGCCTGGTCTGGGAGATGGGACACGGAGCACAGGAGGGAACTACTACAGGAACATTTGCTGACTGGGTTGATGAAATCTGCAGGTAAGGCAACAGACTGTCATTCAAAAGGCTGCGATCATATTATATAAAAAGGCTGTGTATGGTGAAGTACACAGCCTTGATATTTGTATGACAGGGTTATTTTATCTCTGAACTCTGGCATTTCCGGCATACATAGCCCATACCTGAGACTCATCGGCAGGCTCTGCATAATCGTTGAGGCTTCCTGCAGCCATTGCGCCACATGCCCAGCCGAACTGGAGCCACTTCTCAGGTTCCCATCCTGACAGAACGCCATACAGGAGACCTCCTGTAAATCCGTCTCCGCCTCCGATGCGGTCGAGGATATCGATCTCTCTCGGAAGTTCCTGATACCAGCTGCCGTCTGCATAGAGGAGCGCTCCCCAGAGGTTGAGGTTTGCAGAAACAACTTCACGAAGGGTATTGGCAAATACGCTTACACCGGGGTATTCTTTCTGGGCCAGTGTGATCATCTGCTTGAATCCGTCAATCTTCTCGCTCAGATCCTTGCCGCCTGATTCAGGTCCTGGAAGGCTAAGACACAGCTGGAAGTCTTCTTCGTTTCCGATCAGTATATCTGACAGTCCGGCAATCTCCTTAAATGCAGCGGACAGCTCTTCCTCCCTGCCTTTCCAGAAGCTGGCTCTGTAGTTCAGATCGAATGAAATAGTAGTGCCGGACTTCTTTGCATATCTGGCGATCTCCAGGCAGGCTTTGGTAGTTTCTTTGCTGAGAGCTGCGATCAGACCGGAGATATGAAGGATGGCAACACCTTTCTTATTGAAGATATCATCCAGATCATATTCTGAAGCATCCATGCCGCATCCGACCTCGCCTGCTCGGTCATTCCACACACGAGCTGCTCTGAGACCGAATCCGCTGTCAGCGATATTGAACTGATGACGTGCTCCCCACGGACCTCCCTGAGGTACGTCCGGTCCTGCATATGAGATGCCTCTTGCACGGAGCTGGCTCTTGATGAACGCCGCTACAGGGCTTCCTTCTACAAAACGGGTGATTGCAAGGCATTCTTTGCCCAGAGATGATGATACGTTCAGGACGTTGGTCTCTGCACTGGTTGCCTGCATGATGAAATGGTTGCTGTTATGTACAGCCATGCGGTTCTCTGGGGTGATCCTGACACCCATACTGGTAGGGCAGGCTACTGCGTATGTATAATTGGATTTAAGTTTGATCATCGTAATCTCCTCCATTTGGTCTATAGACATCAGACATCTTTGAGTGAATAATAAATGAAACATGACCAAAAGTCAACTATACATTTTGGAAAAAGCAGAGAAAATGCTGGTTTTTATTGACATTTGACGATTTGTATGGCATTATTCAAGACATCAGACAACTGTACGGGCATATTCGCCTGCAGGTCTGAAACAGAAAATATGAACATGATCAATAATAAAGTGGAAAGGACACAGACGCATGAAAGCAGATATCGGACTGATCGGACTGGCAGTCATGGGTGAGAACCTCGCCCTCAATATGGAATCAAAGGGATTTACGGTTGCGGTATATAACCGTACTTCTGACAGAACAGATAACTTCCTGAAGGGAAGAGGCGCAGGAAAGCATTTTGTCGGAACACATTCTCTGGCTGAGCTGGCAGACAGCCTGGCAAAGCCCCGCAAGGTCATGATGATGATCCGTGCCGGACAGCCTGTAGATGATATGATAGCTCAGCTTCTGGAAGTTCTTGAGCCCGGAGATATCATCATTGACGGTGGCAACAGCATGTACGAGGACACAAATGCCAGAACCCAGAGGGTAGAGGCAGCAGGGCTTCTCTATATCGGATGCGGAGTATCAGGCGGAGAGGAAGGCGCTCTGTATGGCCCCAGCATGATGCCCGGCGGCTCTAAAGAGGCATGGCCGTATGTTCAGCCTGTATTTCAGGCTATCTGCGCCAAAGTTGGTGACAATCAGTGCTGTGACTGGATCGGAGATGCCGGCGCAGGCCATTTCGTAAAGATGGTCCACAACGGTATCGAGTACGGTGATATGCAGATTATCGGTGAGGCATACCAGTTCATGAAGGATGCTCTGGGCATGAACAGCGGAGAGATCGCAGACGTGTTCAAGACATGGAACAAGACAGAGCTCGACAGCTATCTGATCGAGATCACAGGTGAGGTCCTTTCATATAAAGAAGCTGACGGATCATATCTGGCAGACAATATACTGGATGTGGCAGGACAGAAGGGAACGGGCAAGTGGACAGGTATAGCAGCACTTCATGCAGGCGTTCCTCTGTCACTGATCATTGAGGCTGTACTGGCCAGATGCCTGTCATCATTCAAGAACGACAGAATAGAGGCAGCAGGTATTTATGACAAGAAGATCAGCCCGGTGGCAGGTGACCGCGCCGAGATGATCGAAGACCTCAGAAAGGCTTTGTATGCTGCCAAGATCATTTCATATGCACAGGGATTCTCACTGATGAAGACATCTGCTACAGAGTTTGGCTGGGATCTGAACTTCGGAAGCATCGCCATGATCTGGCGCGGCGGCTGCATCATCAGATCAGTCTTCCTGGAGAAGATAAAACAGGCATTTGATGACAATAAAGACCTTACAAATCTGCTGCTTTCACCTGTATTTGCAGATATAGTAAAGGATCTGGTACCTGCATGGAGAAGAACAGCTCTCAGGATCATAGAGAGCGGAGTGGCTGCACCTGCCATGATGGCGGCCCTCAGCTATTTCGACGGATTTACATCTGAAAGAGTTCCGGCCAACCTGATCCAGGCTCAGAGAGATTATTTCGGAGCTCACACATATGAGCGCACTGACGCCCCGAGAGGACAGTTCTTCCATACAGACTGGAACGATCTGGGGTCGGCAGCCTCCACTACATATCAGGTATGATGTTTAAGAAACTGAAAACAGAATATCAGGAATAAAAACTGCGCGGGTCATTCTCGCGCAGTTTCTGTTAATTGATCGATATAATCACGATTGTATTCCAGATGCTTTTTCATATATTCGAAGGCCGCATCCGGATCACTTCCGGCAATGCTGTCTGTAACATTGCCATGGGTTTCGATGGTCTCCTTCAGGAGACTGTTTTTGCTTAATGAGGTCTGCATCGGTATGCTCTGAGCGTATACCTGGCGCAGTATCGCGATCGCAGGTATATTGTGGGCAGCCTGTGCTATGGCCAGATGGAACTGCATATCTTCCTCATCATGAGGCTGCCCTGAGAAGATCTTGTCCTCAGTCTTCCTGCAGCTCTCCCTGATAGCCAGTATCTCTTCATCAGTTGCCCTCTCTGCAGCCAGTCTGGCCAGATCGGGTTCGATGATGATACGGAGCTCGATCAGCTGCCTGGCGATCTCAATATCATCCAGAAGAAAGTCCAGGCCCCATGGATTTTCCACCAGACCGGGCTTTTCTGAAACGAATGTGCCCACACCGCGTCTGATATACAGGATGTTACGGCTGGTCAGCAGTTTGATAGCCTCTCTGATAGTACTCCTGGCAGCGCCAAGTTCATTTGAAAGCTCCAGCTCGTTCGGGATCTGCTCGCCCGGAGCATAGGGCTTCGTGCGGATCAGTTCAGTGATCTGGTCCGCTACCTTCTGTGAGAGAAGCTTCTTTTCACCATATGCTCCGGTGTTGCTCATGATCATTCTCCATTCATGCTGATGTAATGCGGCATGCTGTCAATGGTATATGACAGACAGGCTTACAGTTTTGCGTAGATATCATTAGCCAGATATACGATGCCTGCATCATAGAATCCGGGCTTGAGATTACGGTACAGCTTCTGGTTGTGTGATCCGGGGATAGAAGACTTGTCAACGATATATCCAACCTGGTGAGGAGTAGCTCCGACATATCCGGGTGTATGTGTGATAACTACGGTATGCTTTGCCGGAATAGATTCCTTGATGGCTCTTCCGATCTGGCAGAAGAGTTCGCAGCCAAGGCATACAAATGCCACGTCACCGAATGACAGGACTTCCATCAGCAGTGTGGTAGGATGCTCGGGGTCGTCAACGATCTCAGGCGCAACGAAAGGCTTGGCAGGCTCAGGCTGATTACTCTTGAGTCCCTGACCGTAGTCAGCACGCATAGGAGGACGGTCGCCGCCTCCGGCAGCCTGTTTCTGATTCTCTATCTTCATGGAGCCTTTACCATGACGAAGAGTCATCTCGTCGGTAAACTCTGTAATAGCATTTATGCAGTTGATGGCATCGATGGCATGCTGTCTGCCGGTTGCTTCCATGATCATATGTCCAACGCCGTCAGGCAGGCTGAAGCTTGACTGATAACCGTCGGTATAATGATAGTTAACCTTGGACTCGATCAGAGGATGCAGGTTTCCTGATGCGCCTGCTGTCCACAGAGCTATGGTACCATTACCGAAATATTCCTCCAGGAAACGGCTGGTAATGCCGGTAAAGTTGCCGGAAGTAGCATATTTGCCATTAGCATCCAATCCCATGGCGGATGTCGCATGGCATGGATGGTTCATCAGGAAGCAGATAGGCTTGCCTTCAAGGTCGGTGAACTCAACGATGGACAGAGTATTGTCAACGTAGCCGTTGCCGTTCTCGTCACAGTACAGACCGATCTGAGGATTGCGGGTGATTTCATTAGCGGCGATATAGCTATTGATCTCGCCGTAGCCGTATTTTGCGGGCTGAAGAGCAGCAACTGCATCTGTAGCTGCCTTGATGGCAGATGCCAGCTCGATCTCGAAGAACTCTGCTCTGAACTTGGCTCTGGTCTCA
>JAZUNG010000038.1:0-5212 GCA_045604025.1 Lachnospiraceae bacterium
CAATGACTTCCTAAGACCGCTTGGCCTCCGACTTTCATAAGTGGATGCTTGAGAGCGCTGTTCAGGAGTTCTTCAAGAGATATCAGCTTCCTGCTATCGTATCTGAGCTGGAGTGGCACAGAGCTATCCGTGAGTTCTGGATCCCTATCGATGAGCCTGATTCACTGACAACTCATTTCGTACATGCTGACGAGGCTGAGACCTGCGTAGCAAACTTCCTGTTCGGACATATGGTTGATATGAGCGTGTGTGTTGATTCACAGCCTGTCAGCCTGGCACTTGCCGGACATTATGACACTTCTGTAGATTCTTATGGACGTGCTCATACATGGTCAGAGGGTGAAGGACATAACGTTATTGAGCGTTATGGCACACCTGAAGGTGTTGTTGGATATCCTTCACGTGGTGATGCGTTCAAGGCTAAGAGACCTATCGCTGCTATCTGCGAGTACATTACTCTGATGATCACAGAAATGCTTGAGAAATTCCCTGCAGGAACCGCTCCTGTAGAAGGATTCACAACTCGTCCTCACGAGGAGCTGGAAGGCTGCTTCAAGGAGCCGCTCAGCGAGGGCTGGGTATCTGTTCACGAGCTTCCTAAGAGAGGCATCTTTACCAGATAAGCAGTTAAATGCAACTGATCCGGCGGCAGATACCTGCCGCCGGAAATTGTATTTTACAGGAGAATATTATGTCAGAACAGTTATCTATTACTGAATTAAAAAAGTTCACGATCCAGATCCGTATGGAGATCTGTAAGATGATCGCGACCATTCCGGCAGGTCATCTCGGTGGCTCCATGTCCATAGCAGATACTCTTGCAGTGCTGTATGGCGGAAAAATGAATTATGACCCGAAGAACCCCAAATGGGAGGGCAGAGACTGGTTGGTCATGAGCAAAGGTCATTGCGGACCTGCTCTGTATGCAACACTGGCTCTTAAAGGTTTCTTCCCTGTTGAGCAGCTTGCAACTATTAACAAACCCGGAACCGATCTTCCCAGCCACTGTGACAGAAATCATACCCCTGGCATTGATATGACCACGGGTTCACTGGGACAGGGTGCCGGAACAGCCTGTGGTGTTGCTGCAGGACTCAAGATGGATGGTAAACCCAACAAAGTATATCTGATCCTTGGTGACGGCGAGATCCAGGAAGGCCAGGTATGGGAAATGGCCATGCTGGCTGCCACAAAGAAGCTGGACAATCTGATCGCTTTTGTAGATTATAACCATCTGCAGATCGACGGACGTACAGATAATGATGAAGTAAACTGTCTGGGTGATATCAAGGCCAAGTTCGAGGCATTTGGCTGGTATGCCCAGTTTATAAACGGACATGATGTAGCAGCTATTTCAGAAGCTGTAGACAATGCAAAGGCTAATACCGGTTGTCCTTCAGTCATTATCCTTGATACTGTAAAGGGTAAGGGCTGGTCAAAATCTGAGAATCAGGTGGGCAGTCACAGCCGCGGACTCACCGAAGAAGAACTTGCCGAAGCTCTTGGAGAACTTCAGGCTCAGATGGACGAGGTTTGCAAGGAGGAGAAGGCATGACAAACATAATCTTATCAGAATATCATGGTAAAGATTCCATGGCCATGAGGGATGCCTACTGTCAGACACTTATTGGGATGGCAGAGAAGGATCCGCGTATTGTAGCTCTTGATGCAGACCTGATGGGTGCCATGGGCATGAAACCATTTCAGAAGAGATTCCCTGAGCGAACGATCGACTGCGGTATTCAGGAAGGCAATATGATCGGTGTGGCATGTGGACTGGCTGTTCAGGGCAAGATACCTTTTGCTCATACATTTGCACCTTTCTGCACCAGACGTGCATGTGATCAGATCTTTATCTCAGGCGCATACAACTATGCCAATGTCAAGGTAGTAGGTTCTGACCCCGGAATCACCGCTGCATACAATGGTGGAACTCATATGCCGTTTGAGGATATGGGTATCATGCGCGGTATACCTACGATGGTGGTTGTTGAGCCTGCAGATATCGTTCAGCTTAAAGATCTTCTTCCTCAGATCGCTGCATATGAAGGCATAGTTTATATGAGACTCGTTCGTAAAGATGTAAACAAAGTCTATGAAGAAGGATCCACATTTGAGCTGGGCAAGGCAGCTATTCTGTCCGAAGGTACAGATGTAACACTCATCGCATCAGGCTATTGTGTAACAGAGGCTCTTTCAGCTGCAAAGATCCTGGCAGAGCAGGGCATCTCAGCAGGTGTCATCAATATGTTCACCTGGAAGCCTATTGACCAGGAAGCTATCCTTAAGGCTGCTGCGGATACAGGAGCTATCGTAACATGTGAGAATCACAATGTGATAAATGGTCTTGGCAGTGCTGTAGCTGAGGTTCTGGTAAAGAACAAGCCTGTTCCCATGGAGATGGTAGGTGTTCAGGATGAGTTCGGAGAAGTAGGACCGGTAAATTATCTGAGGGAGCGTTTTGGTCTCACAGATGTGAGTATCGTTGAGGCTGCAAAGAAGGTAATTGCACGTAAATAATCGCTGAGATCCAGTCTGGAAATGCTTGTAAAACTGCTGCCGGAAATGGCAGCAGTTTTTTTGTATTTCTGCCATAAATAGACGTTTGTGGTTATGCTCAAGAAATTGTCTTATTTACTGTGAAAATTGTCTATAGTGCATATGGATTTTACAGTACGGAAATAATACAATATGACACGGTGAAATAAATCTAAAAGGAGATTACACAATATGGAATTAAGAGTTGCAATTAACGGTTTTGGACGTATTGGTCGTCTGGCATTCAGACAGATGTTTGGAGAGGAAGGCTTCAAGATCGTGGCTATCAACGATCTGACCAGCCCTGATATGCTTGCATACCTTCTGAAGTATGATTCTACACAGGGACGTTATGCTAAGGCTGACACAGTATCATGCTCAGATCATTCTATCACAGTTGATGGAACTGAGATCGAGATCTACAAGGAAGCAGACGCTTCCAAGCTTCCCTGGAAGGACCTGGATGTAGACGTAGTTCTGGAGTGCACAGGTTTCTATACCAGCAAGGCTAAGGCTCAGGCTCATATCGATGCCGGCGCAAAGAAGGTTATCATCTCTGCACCTGCCGGAAACGATCTTCCTACCATCGTTTACAATACAAACCATGAGACCCTGAAGGCAGATGATGACATCATCTCTGCTGCATCCTGCACAACCAACTGCCTGGCTCCTATGGCAAAGGCTCTGAACGATCTGGCTCCTATCGAGTCCGGTATCATGTCAACCATCCATGCTTATACAGGTGACCAGATGATCCTTGACGGACCTCACAGAAAGGGTGACAAGAGAAGAGGAAGAGCAGCAGCTATCAACATCGTTCCCAACAGCACTGGTGCTGCAAAGGCTATCGGACTGGTTGTTCCTGAACTGAACGGCAAGCTGATCGGATCTGCTCAGAGAGTTCCAGTAGCTACAGGCTCCACAACTATCCTTACTGCTGTTGTTAATGGCACACCTACAGTTGATGAGATCAATGCTGCTATGAAGGCTGCTTCAAATGAGTCTTTCGGATACAATGAGGATCAGATCGTATCCAGCGATGTTATCGGTATGACTTACGGATCACTCTTTGATGCTACTCAGACCATGGTCATTCCTGCAGGCGAAGGCAAGAGCGAGGTTCAGGTTGTTTCATGGTATGACAATGAGAACTCATTCACATCAAACATGTGCAGAACCATCAAGTATTTTGCAAAGCTGTTAAATAAATAATTCATACACCACATCTATATATACGGAGAGGTCACTGCAGGTATCTGCGGTGGCTTCTTTGTTTATCTGCAAAAAAACAGACCGTCAAGATGACGGTCTGTTTCGCTATAGTTTATGGTTATCGGTTAGATCAGTGTGTGTGCGCCTGCAACGTACTCAACACCTTCAGGCCACATAAACTGTGTACGGATCGTAGGATTAGGATTGTCCAGGATCTCCTGAGGCATGATGTTGATGTCAGGTCTGTTGCATGCAAATGTGCACTCATCAGGTACAGGAAGTCTGTACAGACGGGCAGCATTTCCACCAACCATCAGGTTGATCTCATCCTGTGTGCACAGGTCGAGGTCTTTCAGTCTGTGGATCTGATGTGTAGCCCAGCCCAGGAAGTCAGGCTGATATGTGGTTGACTTCTCACCGGACCAGATCCAGTTGCTTCTGTTGTTGTAAACCAGAGTCTTCTCAGCACGTACAGCGCCCTTGCGGATCTGAGGATACCAGATATGGCTTCCTGTGTCACCGCCGCCCCAGAGGAGCTTTGCAGCACCCAGATCGGGATCGATCAGGGCATGCTCATAGTACTCAGCTCTCCAGTAACCTGTCTCAAGATAGATGTTCTCGAAGTTTCTTGCCAGAGCAACAGCCTTCTTGATATCATCCTCAGCAGAACCGCCGCCATGAGCGATGATAACCTTGAATGCAGGATACTTGGTGCATACTGCAGCGATCATGGTCAGATGCTCTTCCATGCAGTATGATGTGAACTCATGTGTGTAGCAGGGGATATCGAAGTTGATGCAGAACTCTGCGATCTGGCACCATTCTTTGAATCTCTCAAGCTTGGTAGGACGTTTTCTCAGGCATCCCATTGATCCGGGTGAGAACTCACCGATACCAACGTAGAACTCCTTGTCGGGGCCGGTGTAGTAGCCTTCATGCTCCTTCAGAGCCTTCTCGATAGTCCATTCTTCCTTGCCCTTGATAGCTGCAAGACGAAGCTCGGTCTCTACTGTACATGTACGGAAACGGGTAGGGTTCCTCTTGCACATTCCTGCATATTCTTCAGTATGAGTTCCGATGAAACTGGGAAGCAGAATACCCATGTCAACGCCGTAAGCGTCCATATCGAAAAGAGCCTGTCCGGAGTTGTCCATAGATTCAACTTCACGATAAACGCCATCCATATTGGCGTTCTTGCTGGTCATATCTTTCTTGCCGCAGTGAATGTGGCAATCAACGACCCATCTGCCGATTTTTGTCATAAGATACCTCCTGATATTTTGATTAGACATACAGTCATGATATTTCCCTTATATTGTATGAACAATATATATAAAAAGCAAATAAATAGTACTGATTTTTTCCATCAGTTAATTTTATGGCCGAAGTGTAATCTGGTGAATCTGCAGTAGAAATATATGAAGAAAATAGGAATATTATACATACAGATCACCTGCATCAC
>JAZUNG010000039.1:0-6541 GCA_045604025.1 Lachnospiraceae bacterium
TGCCCCATCGGAAAGGCTTCATTCTCGCAGGAGCAGCTCCTGGAGAACTTCAGAGCTCTTCTGGACACCATTATCAAGGCTAAGCCCGCAGCTGTTAAGGGTACTTATCTGAAGAGCATTACCCTTGCATCTACCATGGGCCCCGGAGTTAAGCTGAACGCACAGAAGATCGTTAACGGATAATTCAGCTTGACATCCATTAGTTTATATGTTAAGTTTTCATTTGCCGAAGACAGCAGGTGTCTGATCCTTGATCAGACGTAACGTATAACAACCTGCCGAGGAGATGTAGAAGAATAGTATTCTATGACCCTCTCTGTCTGTGTGCGGAGAGGGTTTTTATATTCCTCATACGGCAAGAAATAAAATTCTAAAAGGAGGAAAGACATGGCAAAAGTTGAAGAGAAACAGCCCATAGTTCAGGAGATCGCAGGTCATCTTGACGGAGCAAACGCAGCTGTTCTTGTTGACTACAGAGGACTGACAGTTGATCAGGACACCAGACTCCGTAAGAGCCTTCGTGAGGCCGGGATCGTCTACAAGGTTTACAAGAACACTATGATCAACTTCGCTATCAAGGACACAGATTTTGAGCCCCTGAGCTCACATCTGGAAGGACCTACTGCTATAGCTATTTCCAAAGACGATGCTACCGCACCTGCAAGGATCCTGGCCAAGTTCAGTGAGGAAGCACCCGCTCTGGAACTCAAAGCTGGCGTAGTTGAAGGAACCTACTATGATCAGGCTGGCATCAAGGCAGTCGCAAACATCCCTTCAAGGGAGGTACTTCTTTCAAGACTGCTTGGAAGCATGCAGTCACCTATTGCAAACTTCGCCCGCGTTCTGAATCAGATCGCAGAGAAAGGCGGAGCCGGAGCGATCGAGGCTGACAGCAAGGAAGAAGAAGCACCCGCAGCAGCACCTGCTGAAGAGGCAGCAGCTCCCGCAGAGGAAGCACCTGCAGCTGAAAGCAACGAAACACCCGCTGAGTAATTCGGCAACAAGTTTTATTTAGAATAATACGGAGGAAAATATAATGACTAAAGAAGAAATCATCGAGGCCATTAAAGGCTTAACAGTATTAGAGCTTAACGAGCTGGTTAAGGCTTGCGAAGAAGAGTTTGGCGTATCTGCAGCAGCTGGTGTTGTTGTAGCAGCAGCCGGCGGAGCAGCAGCTCCCGCAGAGGAAGAGAAGACAGAGTTTGATGTAGAGCTGACCGAGATCGGACCTAACAAGGTTAAGGTCATCAAGATCGTTCGTGACTACACAGGTCTGGGACTTAAGGAAGCTAAGGAGCTCGTTGACAAGGCTCCCAGCATCATCAAGGAAGGCATCTCCAAGGCTGAGGCTGACGACCTCATCGCAAAGCTGGCTGAGGAAGGCGCTAAGGGAACAGCTAAATAATTTAATCCTTTTAGAAGAAAAAGACTGCCGTGTGTTTCAGAACATACGGCAGTTTTTATATGCGGAAAAGATAAAAATCCAAATAAAAAAAGATTGACACGCAGGTGCCTTTGTTGTAAGATGTAAGATGCTTTACTGTGGAAAAATGTGCACATTACACCCTCAATTTTAGGAGAGTATATCACAGTTTTTCACGGAAATCTACAATTATTTGAAAGGAAAACTACCGCCCGGAAACATATTTTTTATAAGAATAAAGTGTCCGGGATGGTTGTTTTTGCGCGTAGTTCATACATTTTACAGAAGGAGTGACTTTTAATGGAGAAGAACAGAATGCATCCTGTCAAGAGCGGCAAAGGAACCAGAATGAGTTTTTCTACCAGGGAAAACGTTCTGGAGATGCCCAATCTGATTGAGATCCAGAAGGCCTCCTACGGCTGGTTTATAACAGACGGCCTGAGGGAAGTTTTCAACGACATTTCACCTATTGAAGATTACAACGGAAGTCTCAGCCTGGAGTTCGTTGACTTCAAGGTATCCTATGAGGACATCAAGTACACGATAGATGAGTGCAAAGAAAGAGATGCTACATACGCAGCTCCTCTTAAGGTTACTGTAAGACTGAACAATAAAGAAACAGAAGAGATCAGCGAGCATGAGCTGTTCATGGGCGACATGCCTCTGATGACTGACACCGGTACATTCGTGATCAACGGCGCAGAGCGTGTTATCGTTTCACAGCTTGTAAGATCACCCGGTATTTACTTCACTCTCAGCCACGACAAGTTTGGTAAAGAGCTCTACGCGTGCAACGTTATCCCCAACAGAGGAGCATGGTTTGAGTATGAGACAGACTCAAACGATGTTTACTATGTACATGCTGACAAGGCCAGAAAGGTACCTGTAACAGTACTTATCCGTGCCCTGGGCGTAGGCACCAACGAGGAGATTATCGATATGTTCGGTGAGGAGCCCAAGCTTCTGGCATGCTTTGAAAAGGACGTTTCACGTAACTATAAGGAAGGTCTTCTTGAACTGTACAAGAAGCTCCGTCCGGGCGAGCCTCTGCAGGTGGAAAATGCAGAGAACCTCATCACTTCCATGTTCTTCGATGCCAAGAGATACGATCTGGCCAGAGTCGGACGTTACAAGTTCAACAAGAAGCTAGCTTACAAGAACAGGATCATCGGCGAGACACTGGCAGAGGACGTGATCGACCAGACATCAGGTGAGTTGATCGCCGAGTCAGGCACAGTTGTTACAGAAGAACTCTGCGAGAGGATCCAGAACGGTGCTGTTCCTTATGTTCTGATCGCAAGAGAAGAGAGAAACGTCAAGGTCCTTTCCAACCTGATGGTAAACATCGACGAGTTCATCAAGCTGAAGGACGATGAGAAAAAGATGATCGGTCTGATCGAGAACGAGGTTTACTGGCCTGTTCTTGAGAAGATCCTTACAGACTATACCAAGAGAGCCGACAGAGTAGAGGCAGTCAGAAAGAACTTCCACGAGTTGGTTCCCAAGCATATTACCAAGGAAGATATCTTCGCCAGCATTTCCTATGGTCTGAACCTGGATTCAGGGCTGGGCAATTTCGACGATATCGACCATCTGGGCAACCGTCGTATCAGAAGCGTTGGAGAGCTCCTGCAGAATCAGTACAGAGTCGGCCTTTCCAGAATGGAGAGAGTAGTTCATGAGAGAATGCAGACTCAGGATATCGAGAGCATCACTCCTCAGTCTCTGATCAACATCAAGCCTGTTACTGCTGCAGTGCGTGAGTTCTTCGGTAGTTCACAGCTGTCACAGTTCATGGATCAGTGTAACCCCTTAAGTGAGCTGACCCACAAAAGACGTCTGTCCGCACTGGGACCCGGAGGTCTGTCAAGAGACCGTGCCGGATTCGAGGTTCGAGACGTACACTATACACATTACGGAAGAATGTGCCCTGTAGAGACACCTGAAGGACCCAACATCGGTCTGATCAACTCTCTGGCATCATATGCCCGTGTCAATAAGTATGGATTTATCGAGGCTCCGTACAGAATAGTAGACAAGAGCGATCCTGAGAATCCGAAGGTTACCAACAAGGTTATCTATATGACAGCCGATGAAGAGGATAATTACAAGGTAGCTCAGGCAAATGCCCAGCTCGACAGCGAAGGACATTTCGTAAGAAATACCGTAGCAGGACGTTATAAAGAGGACACCAGTGAGTATGACAAGACAGAGATCGACCTGATGGACGTATCACCTATGATGGTATTCTCCGCGGCTACAGGCATGATCCCGTTCCTGGAGAACGACGACGCAAACCGTGCTCTGATGGGATCCAACATGCAGCGTCAGGCAGTTCCTCTGATGACTACCGAGGCTCCCGTAGTTGGAACCGGTATGGAATCCAAGGCTGCCAAGGACTCGGGCGTATGCGTACTGGCCAAGTCCGCCGGTGTCGTTGAGCATGTAAAGGCAACAGAGATCGGTATCAGAAATGATAACGGTATCTATGAGACATACAAGATCGCCAAGTTCCAGAGAAGCAACCAGAGCAACTGCTACAACCAGAGACCTATCGTCAGCAAGGGCGAGAGAGTCGAGGCAGGACAGGTTATCGCTGACGGTGCTTCCACATGTGGTGGTGAGCTGGCTCTCGGCAAGAACCCTCTGATCGGATTCATGACCTGGGAAGGCTACAACTACGAGGATGCTGTTCTGATCAGCGAGCGTCTGGTCATGGATGATGTATATACCTCCATCCATATTGAAAGATATGAGACAGAGGCACGTGACACCAAGCTCGGACCTGAGGAGATCACCAGGGACGTACCCGGTGTCGGTGATGAAGCTCTGAAGGATCTTGATGAGCGCGGTATCATCCGTATTGGCGCTGAAGTCCGCGCAGGTGATATCCTGGTCGGCAAGGTTACCCCTAAGGGCGAGACCGAACTGACTCCGGAGGAAAGACTGCTCCGTGCGATCTTCGGTGAGAAGGCAAGAGAGGTCAGGGATACATCCCTCAAGGTTCCTCATGGTGCTTATGGTATGGTAGTTGATACCAAGGAATTCACCAGAGAAGACGGCGATGAGCTGAGCCCCGGCGTAAACCAGACAGTCCGCGTATACATCGCACAGAAGAGAAAGATCTCTGTTGGTGACAAGATGGCCGGACGTCACGGAAATAAGGGTGTTGTCAGCCGCGTACTTCCTGTTGAGGATATGCCTTATCTTCCTAACGGACGTCCCCTGGACATCGTGCTGAACCCCATGGGCGTACCCAGCCGTATGAACATCGGACAGGTCCTGGAGACACACCTGTCACTGGCATCCAAGGCACTGGGATTCAATATCTCAACACCTGTATTTGACGGTGCCAACGAGACTGATATTGTTAACAATCTCGCTATGGCCAACGATTACATCAATGGCGAGTGGGATGATTTCAAGAAGAAATACAAGAGTTCACTGAATCCTGAGATCATGAAGTATCTCGAGGAGAATCTGGACAGAAGGTCAGAGTGGAAGGGCGTTCCTTTCAATGCTGACGGAAGAGTACAGCTGCGTGACGGCCGTACAGGAGAGTTCTTCGATTCACCTGTAACCATCGGCTTTATGCACTACCTGAAGCTCCATCATCTGGTAGACGACAAGATCCATGCACGTTCTACCGGACCTTACTCACTGGTAACTCAGCAGCCTCTGGGCGGTAAGGCTCAGTTCGGTGGACAGAGATTCGGTGAGATGGAGGTATGGGCACTGGAGGCTTACGGTGCAGCATACACACTACAGGAGATCCTGACTGTCAAGTCTGATGATGTTGTAGGCCGTGTCAAGACTTACGAAGCCATCATCAAGGGTGAGAACATTCCTGAGGCAGGCACACCTGAGTCCTTCAAGGTACTGGTAAAAGAGCTGCAGTCACTGGCACTGGATATCAGAGTACTCAACGAAGACAATACAGAAGTGAAGCTCCTCGAGTCTGTTGACTACGGCGAGACCAACTTCAACGCAATGCTCGCTCATAATAATTATCCTAAGGATAAGGAAAATTATGGTTCACACGGATTCTCTATTCAGGAGTTCAGCGGTGAAGGCGAACCTGAGTATATCGATGAACCCGATGATGACGATTTCCTCGATGATGATTATTCATCAGAAAAGGAATTCAGCGACTATTTTGATGATGAGATGTAAGGAGGGAGAGAAGTTATGGCACAGAATTCCGGAACAGACACATATGAGCCTATGACATTTGACAAGATCCGCATCGGTCTTGCCAGCCCTGACAAGATCAGAGAGTGGTCATATGGTGAGGTTACCAAGCCCGAGACCATTAACTACAGAACCCTCAAGCCTGAAAAGGACGGACTGTTCTGCGAAAGGATCTTCGGACCCAGCAAGGACTGGGAATGCCATTGCGGCAAATATAAAAAGATCAGATATAAGGGTATCATCTGCGACCGCTGCGGTGTTGAGGTTACCAAGGCTTCCGTACGTCGTGAGAGAATGGGTACTATCGAGCTGGCAGCTCCCGTATCACACATCTGGTATTTCAAGGGCATCCCTTCCAGGATGGGCCTGATGCTGGATCTGTCTCCCAAGACACTGGAGAAGGTACTGTATTTTGCCAACTATATCGTTCTTGATCCCGGTGAGACCGACCTGGAGTATAAGCAGGTCCTGACCGAGAAAGATTACAATGATGCAAAAGAAAGAAATGCAGAGGTTATCAGCACACTGCGTGTAGGCATGGGTGCTGAGGCTATCGACGAGCTGCTGTCGTCTATCGATATCGAGCAGATGGCTGATGAGCTCAGAGAGCAGCTGGACAGCTCTACAGGTCAGAAGAAGGCCAAGATCGTAAAGCGTCTGGAGGTTGTTGAAGCATTCAGAAACAGCGGAAACAAGCCTGAGTGGATGATCCTCAAGGTCATCCCTGTCATCCCTCCGGATCTGCGTCCTATGGTACAGCTGGACGGCGGCAGATTTGCCACATCCGATCTGAATGATCTGTACAGAAGGATCATCAACAGGAACAACCGTCTGAGAAGACTTCTTGAGATGGGTGCGCCTGAGATCATCGTAAGAAACGAAAAGAGGATGCTTCAGGAAGCCGTTGACGCCCTGATCGACAACGGT
>JAZUNG010000040.1:0-4893 GCA_045604025.1 Lachnospiraceae bacterium
CAGATACCGCACATCAGACCCTGGCGCTCATCGAGCAGCTCGGTCACACTCTCTTTGATCGCTGCATTCCTGAAGAACGCGGTAATGAACTTGCCGCTGCCGTCAGGCTCATCGCCGCCGGAGAATCCGCCCGGGGTGAAGATCATCTGAGATGTCTTCACTGCCTCTGCAAATCTGTCAACGCTCCTCTGGATGCCTTCAGCTGACAGGTTGTTGATCACGATGATCTCTGGCTCTGCACCTGCGTACTCAACAGCTTTGGCGCTGTCGTATTCGCAGTTGGTTCCGGGGAATGCCGGGATCAGCACCTTCGGGCGCCCCGTAACGATGGACGGTGCATGGACAGGTGCTGTCGGGGCGCCTGCTGCGGCATCATAACTGAATGTCTCCACCGGCACATCCTCGGTAGGGATGTTGCAGCTGAAGATGCTCTCCAGCTTGTCCTCATATATCTTCAGGAGCTCGCCCAGAGCCACGCTCTCGGCCTCTCCCGCCTCATTCATATAGTTCAGCATTCCGGTCTCATTAACCGTGCCCAGACGCAGCACTTCATAGGAATCCTCGTCGCCGGTCAGCGCCTCAGCGTCGATACCGCCTGCCAGCTCAACTACGAAGCTGCCGTAGCAGTAATTGAACAGGTCGTTCAGGCTCAGTCCAGGTGCGAAGTCGAATCCGAATCCGTTTCCGAATCCCATCTTCATGACAGCCTCTGCCACGCCGCCCATGCCGGGTGTGTACGCTGCAGCGATGCGGCCGTCTCTCACCATATGCGAGATCAGCTCGAACATAGCCAGCAGATCCGCTGTCTCGGGCAGATTGTCAGCATTCCTGCGTGCCTTCAGCAGTGCCACTCTGTGTCCCGGTGCCTTGAACTCTGGCGAAATGATATTGCGTATCTTCTCTGTCGTGACCGCAAATGACACCAGTGTCGGCGGAACATCCAGTTTCTCAAATGTACCGCTCATGGAGTCCTTGCCGCCGATAGCGCCTATCTTCAGCTCCTTCTGCGCCTCGAACGCGCCGAGCAGCGCTGCAAACGGCTGGCCGAATCTGGAAGGATCCTTGCCGGGCTTGGCAAAATACTCCTGAAATGTCAGGTACACATCCTCAAATGACGCGCCGGTCGCGATTAGCTTGCAGACTGACTCGACCACTGCCAGATACGCGCCGTGATACGGGCTTTTCTCTGTAATGAACGGGTTGTAGCCCCAGCTCATTAGTGAACAGTCCTCGGTGTCGTGCGCGTCAGGGATGGAGAACTTCTGCACCATCGCCTGGATAGGTGTCAGCTGGTGAATGCCGCCAAACGGCATCAGCACGGTGCCGGCACCGATAGTTGAGTCAAATCTTTCTGACAGACCTCTTCTGGAGCAGATGTTGAGATCTGCTGCCTCAGCCCTGTAATTATCTGTAAATGTGCCGCTGATTTCCCTTGCGAACTGGCGGGGTGCTGCGGGTGCCACGTTCACATGCTTGGCTGCTCCGTTGGAATCCAGAAACTTCCTGCTGATATCCACGATCACCTTGTCGTTCCACTTCATGGTCAGACGCGGGTCAGCCTTCACGCGTGCCACCGGGCATGCCTGGAGATTCTCATCAACTGCCAGAGCCAGGAACTTCTCTACGTCCTGGGCCTCAACGACTACAGCCATTCTCTCCTGAGACTCGCTGATAGCCAGCTCGGTACCGTCCAGACCCTCGTACTTCTTGGGTACAGCGTTCAGGTCGATGTCCAGACCATCCGCCAGCTCACCGATAGCAACTGATACACCGCCGGCCCCGAAGTCGTTGCATCTCTTGATCAGAGTGGATGCCTCGGGATTTCTGGACAGTCTCTGCAGTTTTCTCTCTTCGGGAGCATTTCCCTTCTGAACCTCTGCGCCGCAGGTCTCTACCGAATGCACGTTATGTGCCTTGGAGGATCCTGTCGCACCGCCGATACCGTCACGGCCAGTGCTTCCGCCCAGGAGGATGACTACATCTCCGGGAGCCGGAACCTCGCGGCGGACATTTCTGGCAGGTGCAGCTGCGATGACCGCACCGATTTCCATACGCTTTGCGGCATATCCGGGATGGTACAGCTCGTCAACGATGCCCGTAGCCAGACCAATCTGGTTGCCATATGATGAATAACCATTGGCAGCGGTAGTCACGATCTTTCTCTGTGGAAGCTTGCCCGGGATGGTCTCAGCGACCGGCTGCAGCGGATCCGCAGCACCTGTCACACGCATAGCACCGTATACATATGAACGGCCCGAGAGCGGGTCGCGGATAGCGCCGCCGATACATGTGGCAGCACCACCGAATGGCTCGATCTCGGTCGGATGATTGTGTGTCTCGTTCTTGAAGAGCAGCAGCCAGGGCTCGGTCTCACCGTCGATGGTCACATTGACCTTGACTGTGCAGGCATTGATCTCCTCGGACTCGTCCAGTCCGTCCATCTTGCCCAGCGCCTTGAGGTATTTCACAGCGATGGTTCCGAGGTCCATCAGACACACTGGCTTGGTACGTCCGAGGTCCTCCCTGACCTTCAGGTAATCCTCATACGCCCTCTGCAGCAGCTCGTCTTCGAACTGCACATTGTCGATCACGGTATTAAATGTCGTGTGACGGCAGTGGTCGGACCAGTAGGTGTCGATCATGCGGATCTCTGTAATGGTAGGGTCACGGTGCTCCTCGTCCCTGAAATAAGTCTGGCAAAACTCGATATCGTCCGCATCCATGGCCAGGCCATAGTCGCCCACGAACTGCTCGAGCTCAGCGCGGTTCTTCTCATTGAATCCTGTCAGAGTCTCAACCTCTGTCGGGATATCGTAAATGGTCTTCAGAGTCTCCGGGATCTCCAGCGATGCCTCTCTGGCCTCGACCGGGTTGATGACATACCTCTTGAGCTCTGCCAGTTCATCGTCCGAGATATCACCCTGCAATACGTAGACCTTTGCTGAGCGGATCAGGGGCCTTTCCTGTCTGGAAATGATCTGGATACACTGCGCTGCGGAATCCGCCCTCTGGTCGAACTGTCCGGGAAGGTATTCTACGGCAAATACGATGCCGCCCTCCGCGTCCATCTCGGGAGATGCCAAATCCAGCTGAGGCTCGGAAAATACAGTATCGACAGTCTGCTCGAACAGCTCTTTGTCGATACCCTCGACGTCGTAGCGGTTAATGATGCGGACGTCTGTAAGGCCTGTGATGCCCAGGAGGTTTCTGGCCTCTGAAAGCAGACCTCTTGCCTCATTTGCAAGTTCTTTTTTCTTTTCAACGTATACTCTGTAAACCATTGTTTTCTCCAATTGTTTATTTGTGATCATGTATTGCCGAAGACCTCCGTCCCCGATTTGGATCTCGGTCAGTTACCTGCCGTCCCCGGTGCCGGAATTACCTGCCGGCTGCCAGCGCTCTCTGGCCTATATCGCTCCTGCAGAACAGGTTGTCACATTTTACGCGTGATGCCTTCTCGTAAGAAGCCGCGATAGCCTCCTCCAGAGTCTCGGCAACGGATGTGATGCCCAACACGCGTCCGCCATTGGTCAGGAGCTGTCCGTCCTTCAGCGATGCGCCTGCGATATATGTATCCTTCAGCACATCCGCCGGGATGTCCATAGGGAAGCCCTTCTCATACGATACCGGATAGCCCTTGGATGCCATGACCAGACAGCAAGCGTACTTGTCTGCGAACTTCACTTCCATCTCGCTGAGGCGTTCTTCGGTAACAGCCTGCATAACCTCCAGCAGATCGCTCTCCAGGAGAGGGAGTACTACCTGCGTCTCAGGGTCTCCAAAACGGCAGTTGTACTCGATGACCTTCGGTCCGTCCTTTGTGATCATCAGGCCGAAATACAGGCAGCCCTTGAATGTGCGGCCTTCTGCGTTCATGGCGTTCATGGTCGGGATGAATATCTTCTCCATGCACTCAGCTGCAACCGCGTCCGTATAGTACGGATTCGGAGCGACCGTGCCCATGCCGCCGGTATTGAGGCCGGTGTCTCCGTCCCCTGCTCTCTTGTGATCCATGGATGAGATCATCGGAACCAGAGTCTTGCCATCTGTAAATGACAGGACTGATACCTCGGGTCCCTCCAGGAACTCTTCGACCACAATGTGGTCGCCACTGGCTCCAAACACCTTGTCTTCCATCATGGACTTCACTGCGTCTCTGGCCTCATCGCGGGTCTGTGCGACGATAACACCCTTTCCGAGTGCCAGTCCGTCAGCCTTGATGACTGTAGGGATCGGCGCAGTCTCAATATATTTAAGAGCGCTCTCCATATCGTCAAATACTTCGTAGGCTGCAGTTGGGATACCGTACTTCTTCATCAGGTTCTTGGAAAAGACCTTGCTGCCCTCGATGATGGCTGCCTTCGCCTCAGGTCCAAAGCACGGGATTCCCTGTGCCTCGAGCGCGTCCACGCAGCCCAGTACCAGCGGATCGTCAGGTGCGACTACAGCATAGTCGATACCCTGCTCCACTGCAAATGCAGTGATACCCTCGATATCCTTCGCACCGATATTTACGCAGGTCGCATCACCTGCAAATCCTCCGTTTCCGGGCAGTGCAAAGATTTCCGTAACCTTCGGGTTCTCATTTATCTTCTTTATAATGGCGTGCTCGCGGCCGCCTGAGCCAACTACCAGTATTTTCATGGTGTGTCCTCCACTCTTGTCTTAACTAACCGGTATCTTCTGTTTCTGGAATGTCAACACATTCCGAAGTGCATTTTAGTGATGGAACAGTCTCATTCCTGTAAATGCCATGACCATATCATACTTGTCGCAGCATGCGATGACGTCCTCGTCTCTGATGGATCCGCCGGGCTCTGCTACGTACTTAACGCCGCTCTTCTTGCCGCGCTCGATGCTGTCTGAGAACGGGAAGAATGCGTCTGAACCCAG
>JAZUNG010000041.1:0-7951 GCA_045604025.1 Lachnospiraceae bacterium
ATGTACATGGTCGATCCCATGGCTGTGAATGCCTTGGCAATGAGCGTCAGGATATCATTCTGAAAGCTTCCGAAGAACTGGAAAATGCTGAAGTCAAATCCTGAAAACCACGCGTCCAGTTGAGAGCCAAATGTTCCTGCCAGAAGAAATGAAGTCATCATTTTTTGTCACCTCTTGTAGGAAATAGTTTCTGGCCTTTATTGACCTTGAAGAAATTGAATGCCATATATCCGACCAGTATGATCGCCAGGATAACTATGATATATGTAGTGCTCCTGGAGGTTCCCATGATCTTGGAGTTGGCCTCCTTGAATACATTCTTGAAAAGCTTCTTCGGAGCATTTTTGGCAAATGCATCGTTGAGCACGTTCTGGAATATGGTCATGGCATCCGCATCTATAACCTGAACAGCATTGGTGCCGACACGGTAAGCAGCGTCATATGACGTACCATCAGCCTGGAAGACTATCAGAAAATGTCCTTCATCATGACGGTCATTGACTTCGGCATTGGAAAACAGGCCGGTATCCGGATTGTCATAGAAGTCGTTGGCATATGCCTGGAGCTCGTCGTGGCTCATCTTGGGCTGGCCGGTCAGATCGACCAGAACAGGCTGAACACCGCTGCTCTGATAGAAGTTGACCATCTCTTCCTGATAGTCGGTGCCGTGGGTGTATTCGCTGGCACCGCCATTCGGAAATACAAACTCGGTAACTCCGCACAGACCATCAAGCAGTTTGACCCTGCCTGTAGTTGAAGTATCTCCGGCGCAGAACTGGCTCTGAGATAAGAATGTATAGCCTACATATACTGCGATAATGACTATAAAGATCAGATAAGAACTGTTTCTGCTCCTTTTCGCATCGGCGATATAGTCCTTGTTGCTGTCGTTGCTGTTGTCGGAAGGATCACTTCCTCCAAAAAGTCCCATATCATATCCTCCGGTAAATGACTTTTTTGTCCGTTGCAATTATAACTCACGAAAAAGCCAATGAAAAGCATTTTTGACATGTTGAAAAAATCCCGGAGGGGATATATAATAATATCTCACCACATACGTGGGCTTTGTTTTGATGTTTTCGGATGAGTATTCATCCTCAAGATAGATACAGATAAGGAGCTGACATGGCAAACTCAGATATCGGAGTTGATTTGGGCACAGCCAGCGTGCTAGTGTATATTTCCGGCAAGGGAGTAGTACTGAAGGAACCGTCTGTCGTTGCATTTGACAGAGATTCCAAGAAGATAGTTGCGATCGGTGAAGAAGCCAGATTGATGCTCGGACGTACCCCGGGCAATATAGTGGCCATCAGACCGCTCAGACAGGGAGTTATCTCTGATTATACAGTTACTGAAAAGATGCTGAAGCACTTCATCCAGAAGGCGATCGGTAAGAGAACATTCCGTAAGCCGAGGATCAGCGTGTGCGTACCCAGCAGAGTTACGGAAGTCGAGAAGAAGGCGGTTGAGGATGCAGCATACCAGGCAGGAGCCAGGGAGGTAGCTGTCATCGAAGAGCCTATCGCAGCAGCTATCGGCGCGGGCGTGGACATCACCAAGCCCTGCGGCAATATGATCGTGGATATCGGTGGCGGAACAACGGATATCGCTGTTATCTCACTGGGCGGCGTGGTTGCCAGCACATCGGTCAAGATCGCAGGCGATGATTTCGACGAGGCTATCGTCAGATACATGAGAAAGAAGCACAATCTGCTGATAGGTGAGCGTACCGCAGAGGAGATCAAGATCGAGATCGGTACATGCTTCCCTACAGGCGAGGAGATGACCATGGACGTCAGAGGCAGGAATCTGGTTTCCGGTCTGCCGCGTAAGGTCACCGTGACATCTTCTGAGACAGAGGAGGCTCTGCGTGAGTCCGTATCTCAGATCGTTGAGGCTATCCATGAGGTACTGGAGAAGACTCCTCCGGAGCTGGCAGCAGATATTGCCGACAGAGGTATCGTAATGACGGGAGGCGGATGTCTCTTAAGAGGCCTTGAGGAGATCATCGAAGACAGGATAGGCATCAATGCCATGACTGCCGAGGACCCGATGCTGTGTGTAGCCATCGGAACCGGTCTGTTCATCGAATATCTCGGAAACGACTGACATAAAAACATCGATCAGGTCGGAGGATATCCGACCTGATATTTATATATGGAAAAGATCAGAGGATACGTAGACAAGATCATATACCGCAATCAGGACAACGGTTACACTGTCCTGAATATTGAGGAAAACGGCTGTGAGACCCCATGCACAGGTGTTTTTCGTTTTATAGACGAGGGCGAGTATCTGGAGCTGACAGGCGAGTTTGTCTTCCATCCGTCTTATGGCGAGCAGTTCAAAGTCGAGTATTCAGAGAGCATAGAACCGGAGAGTGCGGCTGCCATAGAGCGTTTCCTGGGGAGCGGTGCCATCAAGGGTATCGGTCAGGTCACAGCGCGCAGGATCGTGGAGAAGTTCGGCGACGATGCCCTGCGTATCATCGATGAGGAGCCTGAAAGACTGGCAGAGATCAAAGGCATCTCCCTGAAGAAGGCGCAGGAGATATCTGCCCAGCAGGAAGAGAAGAAGGATCTCAGAAAAGCACTGATCTTTCTGGGAGGCTACGGCATTTCCAATGCTATGGCGGTCAAGATCTACAGGCAGTACGAGCATGACGTGTACAGTATCATCCGGGAGAACCCTTACCAGCTGGCTGATGATATCACAGGCATCGGTTTCAGGAAGGCTGATGAGATCGCGTTTAATGCAGGGATAGCTCCCAATTCCGAATTCCGCATCAAGAGCTGTATCATCCATGTGCTGATGCAGGCTGCAAATGAAGGCAGCGTATATCTGCCTGACGACGTCCTGAAAGACAGAGTGCTGGAGACTCTTCAGCCCGTCACAGTAGATGATATCTGTGATATTGAGCGTTCAGATCTGGATAAATGCATCATGGATCTGGCGGTAGACTGCAGACTGATCCTGAAGGAGATAGACGGAGTCCGTCAGGTTTATTATTCTTCGTATTATTATACAGAGCTGAACATAGCGGGGATGCTGCACCGGCTGAACCTGAAAGGGCGCGTTCCGGAAGACGAGATAGACGAGCGCATAGCCAGGATAGAGCTAGAGAGCGGGATCGAGTTTGATGAGCTGCAGAAGACCGCGGTCAGGGCAGCGGCCAATTCCGGTGTGCTGGTGCTGACAGGTGGACCGGGTACAGGAAAGACCACCACTATCAATGCCATTATTAAATATTTCGAGCAGGACTACAAAGAGATCTTCCTTGCTGCACCTACAGGCCGCGCTGCCAAGAGGATGACCGAGACCTGCGGGCGTGAGGCGAAGACCATCCATCGCATGCTGGAACTGTCGGGTGAGATAGACGATACATCCGCCGGCGCCAGGTTTGAGCGCAACGAAGACCGTCCGCTCGAGGCAGACATAGTGATCATCGATGAGATGTCCATGGTGGATATCTTCCTGATGAACGCGCTGCTCAAGGCGATCACCGCCGGGACCAGGCTGATCATGGTAGGCGACGCATACCAGCTTCCCTCAGTAGGCGCAGGCAATGTCCTTAAGGATATCATCGATTCTGAGTGCTTCAATACGGTCAGACTGACCAAGATCTTCAGGCAGGCAGAGGAAAGCGACATCGTGGTCAACGCGCATATGATCAACCGCGGCGAGCAGATAGACTTGAGGCCTGACAGCAAGGACTTCATATTCATAAAGAGAGACAATCCCAATGTGATCCTGGGCAGCATACTGACACTGGTCAGAGACAAGCTTCCGGGATACGTGGATGCGTCATTCAGAGATATCCAGGTGCTTACTCCGTCGCGCAAGGGCAGGCTCGGAGTAGAACAGATCAATACATTTTTGCAGAGAAGCCTGAATCCGGAGTCTTCTTCGAAGAGAGAGCTTCCCGTCCGTGACATGATCTTCCGCGAGGGCGACAAGGTCATGCACATCAAAAACAATTATTCCCTGGAATGGGAGATGCAGACCAGATCCGGCTTCGTATATGAGAGGGGCACAGGTATCTTCAACGGGGATATCGGGATCATTAATAAGATAAATGAGCACACCCAGATGCTGGAAGTCATTTTCGATGACGGCAAGCATGTGATATACAATTTTGACCAGCTGGAGGAGCTGACCCTCGCCTATGCGTCCACGATTCACAAGGCACAGGGCAGTGAGTATCCCGCTGTCGTTCTTCCGCTTCTGACAGGTCCGTCCATGCTGATGAACCGTAATATCCTGTACACTGCGGTGACCCGTGCGCGCCGCTGTGTTTGTATCGTTGGATCTGATGCGACGGTCCGCCGCATGATCGACAATGTCTATGAAGCCGTCAGGTATTCCGGCCTGATGGACCGCATTCTCGAAACCAAAGGCCACGTCCTGTAGGGCGTTTCGGCAGTATATTTCAACGCTTTAAAATATAGCTTGATCCAGGTGGCAGGTGACTGCCGCCGGATATCTTATTATTCTGAAAACAGCTGTGGCCGGAAGGTCATTGCTGCTGCCGGATATCTGAATCCTGAAAATGACTGCTACATAATGATCATTGCTGCATACAGATATCTAATTATCTCAATAAATATCTGAACAGATCAGATGCAACTGCATCTGAATCTGAATGATCCCCGACTCTGACCAATTTAACTAATGAATAGAACGGAGAAACCATGAAAAACAACATAGATAAGGAACTGAAACTGTTAAGCATTAGGGAACGTCTGGGCGGGATACTATATCCTAGAGTATGCCCTGTGTGCGGAAGTCTTCTTACGCCGGTAAAAACCGGTGATCTGAAAGCACCTGCCAGATACGGCCGGCAGTCTGAGGCGCATCGGGATCAAACGGTAGCTGCATTGCCGAACCCGTATATCTGCGAAGACTGTTATAAAGAGATTGACTGCGCATCAGGGAAGCCGCGCTGCTTAAGGTGTTCCAAGCCGCTTGATGGTGAAGGCGGTCTGTGCCCGGACTGTGCAAAGAAGACCAGGCTGTTCACCGGCGGGATCGCCCTGATGATACACACGGATGCAGCCAGGAAGATGCTGTATGACTTCAAGTACAGCCATATGAGGGACAATGCCGACTTTCCTGCATTTGAAGGGGCCAGGAGATTTCATCATCTGATCGGCTTCTGGGATCCGGATGTCATCATACCGGTCCCTCTTCACTGGCGCAGGGAGCATGTAAGAGGCTACAATCAGGCAGGTCTGCTGGCAGGTAGGCTGGCGCTGTTTCTGAAGATATACGGGGTGGATATCCCGGTAGACGAAGACTATCTGGTCAGACAGCGCCAGACCCTGGCGCTCAAGGAGCTCAGCCCCGAAGAAAGAAGCAGCGATCTGGAGAGGGCATTTGCTGTGAAGGGAACAAGGGGTGCCTACAAAACAGTGCTGTTGGTAGATGATATCTTCACCACGGGAGCCACAATAAATGAATGCGCCAGGGTCTTGCTGGATACTGGCTGTGAAGAGGTGTACTTCTTCACAGCCAGTATTGGCAGCTGATATGCGGATAGATAGACCTCCCAAAAATCCATCGGAGACCGCTGTACATGTTGCAATATTTCAAACAACCGCTCGCGCGCTTGAAATAGTATTTTCATATGATGTAGTCTATAGATACGAAACAACATCCTGACAGACGAACAATGATCAATATGAAAGGGGAGCGGAAAATGACAGAACAGATTCACTTTGACATAGAGTATTTGGACAATCAGGTTTTCTGGGAGCAGCCGGGAGGATTTCTTCCGCCGTCAAAAGAGGAAATCGGTGGTATCGGTCCGGCAAAGGCCAGGGAAATGGGTGTACAGCCCGTCAAAGGTACACCCATAGACACGGGTTATATCATCCAGCCAAACGGAGATATCCTGTTTCAGATATATGCGCCTGGTACCTGCAGGGTCGAAGTTCATATGCTCAGCATGGAGCCGCGTTCGGACCTGATCCTGGAAAAACAGGAAAATGGTCTGCATGTGGGGACATTTCCCTACGATCCAACATTTACCGGCGCCACCAGCCTGGATATCAGGTTTGACGGCACTGTTCTGCTGTACCCGAGGATCCCTGTCTTCTGGCACAGGAACAGACTCGTAAACTTTATAGAGATACCGGAGCATATATCGGATTATATCCTGCTGCGGGATGTTCCGCATGGGACTGTTGCCAGGGAATTGTTCTGGTCGGAAACATTCCATGATTGGCAGAGGGCATTTGTATACACCCCTCCGGGATATGAGCTGGGAGGAGAATACCCGGTCCTGTACCTTCAGGCCGGAGGCGGAGAGAACGAAACCACCTGGGAGTATAACGGCAGATTTGCGCATATCATGGACAATACACTGGCAGAGGGGCTGTGCGTTTCCATGATCATAGTTATCCCTGATGGCACTGAGAGTTATCCGGCGCCGCGCAGTGACAGCATCAGCGGCAATCAGGACATGCTCCTTGCTGACCTGATCCCATTTGTTGAGAAGAAGTACAGAGTGGTCAAAGACCGCAGGAGCCGTGCCATCGCCGGCCTGTCCAGAGGAGGTCATCAGGCATTTGCTGCTGCGATCACACATCCGGAGCTGTTTGCAAATATCGGTGTGTTCAGCGCATATATGTTCCATGCTGATAATGATCCGGGTGACGCGCGCTACTATAACAAGGCTTATCTGGATGACGCAGAGCAGTTTGGAAGAGATTTTGATGTATTTTTCAGATCCATGGGCGAAAGTGACTTCCTGTTTTCTTACTTTGCGGAGGATAATGACTTCTTCAGGAACAAAGGCATTGCGGATCTGCCATGCTATCATTACGCGACATATCCATATAAAGGACATCTGTGGAGCGCATTCCGACCTGCGCTCAGAGATTTCCTGCAGCTTATATTCAGAGGCTGAATGCAGCTGCAGATATTGAGCAGCGTGAGGGGGCAGGTTGGGATTTCGAGATAGATTATTACAGAGTTATTGTGTAAAATATCATTACATAAAAAACATTGATCAAGGAGGGACTATGAGCGGCAAAATGTTCGCATATGTAGGAAACTGGAATTTCCATCCGGCTGACAAGGGCATCAGCTGTTACAGATATTTTCCGGAGGACGGCAGCCTCGAGCTGATCGAGACTATCGACCCGGAGGTGTGCGCCGGACAGATCTGGCTGCATCCCGACAAACCGATACTCTATGTTGTCAACGAAAAAGGCGACTTGGACGGCAAAATGGGTGGCGGCGGATATGTTATGGCATATTCGATCAATGCAGAAACAGGCGCTCTGACCAGACTCAGCTGCATCGAGTCGCTCTGCACCGAACCGTGCTATGTAGTGGTCGATCGGTCCGGAAAGCACGTGCTGGTCAGCCAGCATGCGGATCCGTTCTATGTGACGAAGGTTGTGAAGCATGCGGACGGCACATGGGGCAATCAGATCATCATGGAGGACGCCGGTCTGCTGCTCATCGGTCTGAACGAAGACGGCAGTCTCGGTGAGATACAGGATGTGTATATCACGAAGAGCAATGGCGGTCTGGGCCGCGAGGGAAGGAAGCTGGTCGATCCGGTCACCGGTCATGTGCAGCTGACCCGCGTGATCTCGCGCCAGCACTCAGTCATGCCCAGCCCATCCGGCAATTTCTATGTGGTCTGTGACAAGGGCATGGACAGGGTCTACACATTTGGCGTGGATGACGAGAATAACGAGCTGCGCCTTTTGAACACCTATGTGGATGACTACGGCGTATTCCCGAGATATTCGGCATTTCATCCGGCGCTGCCGGTTCTGTATACCAACAATGAGCGCAAGTGCGAGATCCATGTATTTAATTATGAAGAAAACGGCCAGATCACCCTGGTTCAGAAGGTGGAGCTTCTGAATGATGAGTACAGAGGCAAGGAGTATGCGATCAATTGCAGGCCTATGGGAGCGCAGGACATACTGGC
>JAZUNG010000042.1:0-7225 GCA_045604025.1 Lachnospiraceae bacterium
GTAATTCAATCTCACTTTTTTAGTTTAAATATTATAACCATGCAACTGATGATAAGCAATAACCTTATAGTATAAAAAGGTGCTGTCCTACAAAGTAAGACAGCACCACATATCAATAATTACTTATTGAACACATTAAACACCTTATGATCTCATGTTGTTTCAGTCAGCATACCCAAGCCAAACTCCATTTTCATCAAATATGCTGACACGACCATCAATTTCAACAGTTCCAGTCACCATTGCTCCGCTGCTCAGGAGGTAATACCATTTACCATTAAGTTGTAACCAGCCAGTTGCCATTGATCCATTACTTCTGAGGTAATACCAGGTATCATCAAGCAGCAACCAACCGGTCTTCATTGCTCCACTACTTTGGAAATAGTACCAAGTTCCATCCTCCAGAAGCCAGCCAATCTTCATTGCTCCACTGCTCATAAAGTAATACCTGACGTTGTTTATCTGTTGCCATCCGACAGCCATATTTCCATTGTCGAAGAAGTAATACCAGCAGTTTCCAAGTTTCTGCCATCCAGAAGCCATTGCTCCACCTGGTGTAAATAAAAACCAATTTCCATCTATCAATAACCAACCAGTCTGCATATTGCCATCCTCATCAAAATGATACCATTTTGAATCGACTTGCTTCCAATCATCAGTAACATATGATCCTGTTTCGTCAATAAACTTCCATTTGCCATCTTCTTTAACCCAGATATTAATTGGCTTAACAGTAATCTCACAGGTTGCAGTAAATGATCCATCATTAGTAGTTACACAAATAATAGCCTTGCCTTCACTAATTCCAGTGACAATTCCATTCTCATCTACTGTTGCGATTTCAGGGTCACTACTGGTAAATGTTACAGACTTGTCTAAAGCATTATCAGGTACAATCTTCGGTTCAAGTATAATAGTTCCATTAACAAATATTTCTGCCTCACTAATAAGTTCAACACCTGATACCGCAGTTCCGGTTGCAATTGCCCCATTTGCAGCGAATGCATACTTCTCAATAGTTCCGGGATTCTCTGAACCGTTATCAACAGTAGTGATAGTGATCTCGGTATCAACATCTTTGATACGCTGGAATCTGAGCTGCAGAACCGTATCCTCAGGTGTGAATCCGTCAGTATCTACATAGCCGAAGCACAGTGTACCTTCTTCATCATTCCAGTTTACAGATCTGAATTCTGCAACTGAGCCGTTGGAAACAAGCTTCATTGCTTCAGGATCCCAGGTTATTGCATATAAACCATTGTGGATCTTCTCGCCTTCAACGATCTCATCAGGGGTGATGGCGATATCGACATTGACAGTAGCGATGCCAGAGCCCTGAGGCTGAGCGATCTCACCACCGAAATCTCTGAACTTGCCATTGGTGCCTTCAGGATCTTCATCAACGATCACTGCGTTCAGTCCGCCCTTAGGATTGGTGACTGAAGGTGCAGCTACCTTTGCAACGGTCTTAACAAATGCTGCTTCATCAAGTTCAAAACTCTTATTGATCGAAACTGCGCTGCCTGTTTCAAACGCAGGACTCTTATCACGCTCATACAATCCGCCAACAGGCCATACTCCGTCATTGAATTCACCGACACTGTAGATCGAACCATCATTATAAAGGTCATTTACCATTACCATATTAACAAGGTTGTCGGCTGCATTGTAACGGCTCCAGTACAGGCTGGTTCCGTCATAATACAATGACTGGAAGTATGGTGTATCAACTGTATATCCTAATCCGCCCAAATTAGATGGATTGAAGCGAGAATATGAGCCGTTATATGGCAGGAAGCCTGCATTATAAAGATTACCCTGATCGTCTACAAGGAAATACCAGTCTGTATCTCCGTAGGTAGGATGATTATAGATTTCTTCATAAGCAATACCGACAAAATAACTTCCATCCATATAAGATGATAAATCAAATGCACCTAAGTAGTCACCTGTTGTCATATCTATGACCACTACATAGCTAGCATAAATACCCATCATAACTGGAGTACCTGCTTCACTAAGGGCAGGAGCAGCTGCTATATCCCAGTAAGCTATTGAAGAGTCACCGATCTTTGTGGGCTCGAAAGTTTCCTCATCGATCACATACAATGATGAAAGATCTTCCTCACTGTCATATGTAACTCCATATAATGATTTATTCTCATCATATGCAAGTGAAGCAATCGGCAGGCTGACGTTTCCTGAAAGCTTGGTGTAGTTCGGAAGACTGTTCAGATTGAACTCGCTGAACCATACTCTGCCTTCTTCATCCCAAACAATACCATTAAGGACTTTATCAATTGTAATAACTTCTATCTCTGCTTCAGCTGTAAACTCAGGATTAAGTACAGAAGCAACTGTAATTACAGCTATACCTTCTGCAACACCTGTTACGATACCATTTTCATCAACTGTTGCAATTGATTCATCTGAAGACGTCCATGTAACAGCATCATCAATACCCCAAGGCTCCACAGAAGCTGTAAGCTTGATCGTATTACCTGCAATAACTAAAGCTTCATCCGGATCTACAGTTACTCCGGTTACGCCTGCTTCAAGCTCCTCTGCGTTCAGGTTGATCTTGTAGAGGACTTGGTTCATTGCGTAGTCACCGATGGAAACATAATAATGAGCTTCTTCCCTGTCGGTAACATCAAATGTGTAAACAGCCTCAGCGCCTTTCTCTGCTTCAGGATCGGAGCCGATAACCTCTACTGCCTCATCGTCTTCAGTAAAGAGTCCGATAGCAGCGATATACTCATTGTCAGCTACTGTTACCTGGATGGCAGTGACTGCATCAGTCTCCTCATCCTTAACGAATTCAACAGATTTGATCTCAGGTGCGGTATTGTCGATCACAACAGGCATCGAGATAGTAGCGTTCTCGCTGAGTGCATCCCAGTCAACCTGACCATCTTTCAGGTAATAGGTAGGAGCCAGGGTCACACTCATGTTCAGTGCGGTACCTTCAGCAACATCTGAAGGAGTAAAATCAGTCCTGAAAGAGGTGTATGTGTTGTACCATTTGCCTTCATTCTGATAGTAATAAGCTGCGTACTTGCCTGCTTCCTGAGCCTCAAAGACAGTATCTGTTCCGTCATCGACCGTGAACTTGCCACCCGCAGAATTACGGATGAGTGTGTAACGGAATGCGGAGATCGTATCCTTGCTGCTCATAGCGTTACGCTCAGGCAGATACTCATCGTCATAGTTATAAGGATTACCGCCAAACAGATATGGGCTGCTTTCTCCTGCATATCTGATCAGGAAAGACTCTACGCCCAGTGCGGAATCATCCAGAGCAGCTACCATATAAGGTGCTCTGTCTTCCTCTCCATAGACATACTCGAGTGCGGAGCCTTTATCTGTCATGGAAGGCTCAGACCAGTCACCATAGTATCCCAGAACAGGGATTGAATGGGTGATGCCTTCGGCACCATCTGGTGTACCTGCCTCAACAACATAAATATAACCTTCGATATAGGTTCCGTTGTCATCATAGTACATAGCTTCGGGGATATCAAAGTCAGCAACAACGTTGATACTCTCGCCAGCAGGTATATACATAGTATCAAGAGCAAGGTATGCATCATAGGTATCAATATCTCCATCGCCGTCTATATCTGCGATTTCCTCATTGCTGATCTCGTCCCTGTTTGCTGTTACATAGTCAAGAAGTGCCTGTACGTCAGCCTCATTTCCCAATCCGTCGCCATTGAAATCATAGACGCCATTAATCTCCGCTCCATCAACATGCCATGAAACATCAGCTGAAAGAGGGATTGTCCATGTATCGGTATATGTTGATACAACGGGGTTTCCGTCCTCATCAACTAGAGCATTTCCTTCGGTATCATATGTATAATAGGGGAATATATCCTGTGTGAAGAAATCTGCTCCAAAGTTTACAAACAGAGGACCATCGGACATGTTGGAAACGCTGAATGCGGCTGAGTAAGATCCGGTGCGCTCGGGGTCATCGCCCAGCTCGACCTTGATCTTGCCGTCAGCAGCAGTCTTGGTGGAAGACTCGCCCATCATGATATAAGACTTCGCATTCATTGCAGATTCGATATCCACAAGACCTGCACCCTGCTTCATGACCGAATAGTATGATTCAGAATCAGCTTCGATGAGAGGTGTAGCTGTGGACATGAACAGGCTGTTGGTGAGCTGACGCTCTGTAAGGCCTGTCTTGGCTGCTATATCGTTCTCACGCAGATACTGTTTGAATACTGCTGCGAGACCTGCGATCTGAGGTGCTGCCATGGATGTTCCGGACATGTTCTCATATGCCTGGCCGCCTGCGATAGCACCATTTACTGAATAGATGTTTCCGCCGGGAGCTGTGATCTCAGGCTTGAGTGACAGATCTCCGGGAACTCCCCATGAAGAGAAATCACTCATAGTATAATCATCAGCGTCATAATGAACGGTAGCAACATCAGATCCGACAGTGATCTTGCCGTAGTATACGGTAACGGTTCCTGCTTCACCTCCGGTCACTTCATATGTGACTTCTTCGCTGGAGTCTGCCAGCTCTTTGAGCAGAGCTCCGTCAGCCAGTGTAATGGCGACTGCAGGTATGGTATATTCATAACCGGTCAGGTTCATGTTGATGGTTCCTGCCTGGTTATTGGCGATGATGACTGCTGCAGCTCCTTTTGAAGCAGCTGCATTTGCCTTCTGGAAGAAGGAACTGGTACCACGGTTGCAGATAGCGATCACTCCATTCAGCTTATCTGCTACTGCGGTAAACTGGTCAGCTATAACAGCATCATTGTCATCAGTAATGGCACCGGGGCCGTCAACATATACATAATCATAATCGCCCGGTATGGATGCCATCTCAGAATTGCTGTACTCACCTAAAGTCTCGGTGTAGAATATCAGGTTTCCGTCTTTCTCAAGATAAGCGCCGGTAAATCCGTCGTTATCAACAGATGCGACAGTGAATGAATTGGCAAATGATCCGGGTGATCCGCCTGTATGAAGGTTGGCATCATCAGTATACAGATATCCCATAGGATAGGTCTGATCTGCCCAGGATCCGTTATTGCCTGCAGACATAGTGACTACCGTGCTGCTGGCAGCCATCTCCTCCAGTACATAGTCATAATATTCATCAAAAGGAAGTCCGGCTACTGATGATCCGAGGGACAGGTTGACTGAATCTGCGTCCAGGATGATAGCGTCTTCGATAGCAGCCATATAGTCTGAATCATAGGCGCCGCCGCCCTTGCCGAATACCTTCATTACATAGAGCTGTGCGTCAGGAGCCTCGCCCTGTGTAAGAACAGATTCCAGAGCATTGGTATACTCGCCGTCGATATTTACATAACGGTTTGCCGCAGCGATACCTGCAACATGTGAGCCGTGCTCTCCCTGTTTGTCATTGTCATGTGTTACATCAAGGTCTAAGTCAACATAGTTGGCTGCGAAAGGAACCTTGCTGGTCAGATAGAAATCTGATGCTGAAGCAACGTCCTTGATATTCAGCTGGTCATATACAGCCTCGATATCTGCAGCATCAAGAAGATCGACTTCCTTGCCTGTCTGCTCGATAGCATAGTCAAATGCATCTGCTGCAAATGACTGATGATCAGTATCAAGACCGGTATCGATGATAGCGACCTTGGAGCCTGCTCCGGTATATCCGCTGGCCCATACAGGCTGTATACCGGTCATTCCGGATGCTACGCTCATGTTGGGGTCATCAGCTTCAACTGTTGCTGAAGGCTCATACTGATTCTCGATGATAACATCAACTACGCCGTCAACAGCCTTGATCGCATCGATCTTGATGGCAGGAACATTTGCAGAAATGATATTTGCTGCAAGTGTGAGGTTCCATACAACATCCAGTTCTTTATTTCCAAGTGCTTCCTTGGAAATCTTCTTTGCGATAGCTTTCTGATTGGCTAATACTTCGCCACGATATCTTTTTGCTGACGGATTGGTTCCGATACCATTTGTATCAAAACCTGCTTCCATTGTGGACTTTCCATCAACAATAATGGAAACTCGAACGTCTCCATTAGGCAGATAATCGTCCGTTGTCAGTCCGCCGAACGGATCGGCGTGACCAGGTGTCAGACCTTCGATCGTACCATTGTCAACTATCTCCCATGCAGGATCGTCGTTGCCTTTCGGTTCGGTATTGTCAGGCGCTGCGAATGCAACATTGGACAGTACCAGTACGAACGAGATGATCAATGGCACCAAACGTTTGATAAAACTCTTTTTGGTCATATCCATCCTCCTTAAAATGTTATAAATGTGGTGATAACACTTCATCGCATCAGCACATCTGGTTAATAAGAAAATTTACCATATTTGCGGACTGATTTCAATAATATTGTACAAAAAAAGGACAGATTACAGACAAAAAAACCGGAAGACCATATTCAGATAAGGTCTTTCCGGTTCAAGTGTGTCATATAGTCTGTTTATCTGCCAAATCCGTTCGGATAACAGCGGTGCATGGTCTTCTCTATTGCTTCTTCCAGACCGCCGCGTCCGAAGCCGAGTATTCGGGAGTTTTCCTCGATAACTTCTTCCGGGATATAGATCTCATATGACATGATATCTTTCATCATCCTGCCGAGGTCGAGTCCCGCTTCGTTACCTTTTCTGGCTTCTTTTCTGGCCAGACTGTTGGCTCCCATGGCACAGATCGATGCTGCCGGCTGGATCACGGGTTTCTTCAGGCCCAATCCCTTTTCAAACTCTTTTATCATCCATCTGAAAGGTTTGTTTACATCGCCGACAGGATACCTTTCTCCGTGCACACCGTTTTCGATCGCGCCTATCATAGCCTCTCCGACATGCTCTACAGCGATCATCGTAGTGCCGCCCTTCGGAAAGAAGATAGCCGGATAGTGGAAGAATCTCTCAATATAAACATCCTTCCATATCGGCATACGCTCAGGCATCGCCCCAAATATATATGGAAGCTCGAGGACCATTACGTCCATTCCGCCGTTTGCCGCACCACCTCCTGACTCTTCAAACAATGTCTGCGCCTGTTCAACGCGGCTTCTGACATATGGATGATATTTGGCCAGTCCTTTCTCCGGAAACAGACGGTCAAAATAGGCAAAGTAGGAATTGTTGACGGCGCTGCGTTTCACACCTGCACGTCTGGCTGCACGGAAAACCTTGGAAGCATCGGTCACCAGGTGTCTGTGAAAGAACTCATATGACGGAGCCTTGGGTGTGATCC
>JAZUNG010000043.1:0-6146 GCA_045604025.1 Lachnospiraceae bacterium
GACCAGCTCTGTGATCTCACAGTTAAATGCTGTATAACCACCATAATGCTTCCCCGCAGGCTGAGAGTTTACAAAGACTTCAGCAATATGCGCGGCGCCGTCAAACTGCAGGAAAATATGACCTCTCAGCATATCCTCCGTGATCTCCAGCTCCCTTGTGTAGCCGCAGACAGTGGAGTAGAGGTCTCTGTCTGCATAATGCAGAGGCAGGTAACTGTTTGTCTGCACATTGCCGATGCCAGCGCATTCAGCATACTCATCTGAGATACCTTCAGAATGACCGGCTACATTGTGGGGGAGCCGGACACTTTCTGCAGCGTCATCTGTCAGCAGATCATCGGTCCATGTATATGAGTATTTCCAGTCATTATTCAGTCGGATCATCTGATCACCTTATAAAATGTTATTATTTGAAAACAGTCTGCCGGGATCCGGATAACATCAGACAGTTTTCTTACATCAGAGTTTATCAAATCATACCGAAACTGTCTATTCTTGGAGAGCAAAAAAGAAGAGCCGCCACAAATGTGACGGCCCTGTAGGAGATATCTGTTGTATGATCAGTCAGATCAGTTTGCAGGCTTCCAGCCCTCTGTGAATTCAGCGCTTGCACCGCCGGGAGTGTACTGAGCGGAATTCAGACCCTTTGTGCCTGAACCGGGCAGGATATTGCCGGCTTCGTCACGTCCGAGCCATTCATTGTTCAGCTGCTCAACCTTGCCGCGTGCATCTGCAGTGGTCTTGGTCTGGGCGAAGAGCCACTCCAGATAGTAATCAAGAGCGTAAGCATATTTCCAGGTGGACATATGGTTTCCACGGGTAAATGTAGCCCAGTTGATACCTGATCCGGGTTCTGTATTGGGATGATCTGTCAGTTCCTTGTCAAATGCATTCTGCTCGGCAAGATCGATATAAGGATCATACTCAACATAAGGAATCTCAACTCCGGCTGCTGCATAGTACTGAGCCATATCGTTCCACTCGCCCCATGACATGGAGTCACCAACGCAGGTGTGAACGAAGATATTGTCATCAGATACCATATAGTACCAGTTTTCGAAGTTTTCGTTGTACCATTCAATGCTGTGGCCATAGCCTTCGGTTCCGTCTACCGCGAAGCTGATAGGGTCAACCTCGGGAGTTCTGATGGGAGCGCCACCGTGCTGGTAGGGTTTGTCATAGTTGTTGGACCACTGAGCGCCGATAACAGCGATACCGCCGAAGAAGTTGTCTCTCTGTGCAGCCATGTTCAGGATAGTCATGCCACCCATACTCTGCCCGGTGCCATAGATGCGGTCTTTGTCGATATAATCTGCATATTCTTCATCGATCAGCCAGTCAAGAAGCTCCCATACAGCTGTATTTGCCTCGCTGGATGCATCATAGTCGTCAGTTGAACGACGTGACTGTTCAATCTGCGGAACAACTACGATAGCAGGGTTTTTGCTCTGGACTTCTTCGCTGGCCAGTTTGACAGCTGCCTTGGAAGATGTGATGCCTGCCATGGGGTCGGTATCATTTCCGCCTGCATGCTCCATATGGATAACGAGAGCAACCTTGCCCTTGTTTGCATCCAGTGTTTCCTGATCGGGAACATAGATGGAGTAGGGCATTTCAAAATCAAAATACTGGCCGTTATACTCGCTGTAAGCATCATGCGCCTGGAAAGCGTTCTCACCAATATAGTGCATGGTCCAGCCACTGCCTTCACCGAACTCTGGAAGGATGATCTTGGATGTATCGGTGGAGATCCTGGTCTGAGGGCCTCTGAAGCCTTCTACAACTTCAGCAGTGTAGTTGCCTACTTCCTCGCCTGTAGGTGCGATCACTGTGCCGTCAAATGCCTTGACGTATTTCAGCTGGGTAGCACCTGCCATCATGGTCTCGGTGTAAGCCAGATTCTGGCCTGACAGCATATAATCGGTGTTGACCTCGATGATGACATAACGGCCGAAATCCTTGCCGCCTGCTTCATCGATCTCTGGTTTGTTGTTTACATAAACCTTCTCGATAGCGCCTTCGTTGCCGGCAATATCATCACCGTCGACTTCGATGAAACGCTGATGCTCCTGAGTCTCCAGTGACTTCTGGGCATAGTCTGTGATGGCAAATGTGTCTGCATCTACTGATGATGCATCGATGGAAGCGCCGAATTTGACGATGACGGCACATGCCTTGGCACCTTCCAGATCTACGAAACCATAGGACATAACGTCCTGCAGTTCATAAACCGGAGGCTCAGTCTCTTCTTCGGTTTCTTCTTCAGTTTCCTCTTCGGTTTCTTCTTCTGTAACTTCTTCTGTTACGGCCTCGGCAGTCTCTGCCTCAGTTGCCTGAGTAGCTTCAGAAGTGGCAGGTGTGTTGTTTGAACTGTTGCCGCAGGCCACGAGAGCAAGACCCAGAATCAGCGAAACAACGAGTGCGATGATCTTTTTCATTTCATTCCTCCTGATGAATTTCTTTTTATGGGTTAATTATATATAAATCTAACAGATGTTAAAGAAACAATTTAGAAATCGGTTTACAGTTTTTAAGTATGAAAAATAAAAAACGGCGGGAATGCACATCCCGCCGTCTTAATGTTCAAAATTGTTTGTCAGTTTACATTTACCCACATTACAGGTCTGACCAGGTTGGCTGTCTCTCCCGTATAGTATCCAACATAGTCTATAGTGCCGTAAGGAGTGATGAGAGCGGCGTAATTGTTGCTGCGGCCGGGTGATCTCAGCCACCACCAGTATCCGCCCATACTGCTGTCATAGAATGCACCCTGAGCTATTGCATATGCCGTAGGCGTGCATATACGGTCCCAGTAATTGACGAAATACATATACGCCTGATTGGCGCTGAGAAGGAAGATCCTGTCTTCAGTGGCTTCGCCTGCATATGTCGCATAGTCTGGGTTGCCGTCAGCAGTTACGGATGTTGTGCAGATGACAGCCTGCTCCTGAGGAGTAAATGCTGTATTTATAAATGAATCATTGAGCCAGTATCTGAGAGTACTGGTATTCCAGGTTGAAGCTCCCCAGTTATAGTCATATGGAAGAGAATCCAGACCATACAGACTCATCAGAAATACGCGGTTGCCGTCAACCTTGAGAACAGCCCATTCGATCGGTTCAGCTCCATTTGCAGTATTGTTATCCTGCTCGTATCTGCCCATGGTAACGATGGCACCGGGATAGAAATCACCTGTCAGTCTGAAATCTTCAGGAACAGTCTCGTCCGGAACTGTGGTTTCCTCTTCAGGAGCAGATCTGTCAGGAGTTGTTGTTTCTTCGGGTGCGGTTTCCTGAGTTGTCTCTTCCGGAGTAGTGGGTTCGATGGTTTCACTGGCAGGCTCAGTCTGTGCAGATGAAGATCCGGTCTCAAGGGCAGGAGTGGTTGATTCAGTGATCACCTCAGCTGCAGATTCGGTTTCGGAAGCCGCCTCGGTACTTTCTCTGCCTTCGGGTTCTTCGCTTTCAGAGATCACAGACTCTGTAGGGAGCTCCCCCTTCCAGCCATCGATCGAATCGGCCGCATCTGCGGTCTTACTATACTGTGTTCCTATAAGTGATCCGGGTCTGAACAGAGAGAGTACACTGCTTTCGTAGGTGTAATCATATTTCTGTTCGCTGCCATTGACAGACAGAGTCAGATGGCCGTTATCAGCCCTGAATGTACCATAGCTGATCTCACCGTCTTTCTCAAGACTCATAGTACCATCCTTGGCAAATGTATAAACAGTGCCGGCAGATGAGTAGGAGCCCTCGATATCATTTGGCTGATCAGATCCGCATGAAGAGAGCAGCAGAGCTGCAGCAACGATGATCACAGCAATAACAGTCAGATAAACACGCTTTTTCATGTCTCTTGTCCTTTTGATATGATTAGTCACAAAAGTGATTCTCAAAACTGATTAATTATAACATTCTTTATTGGAAAAAACCACAGATAATTCACATAGCGTTCTTTTCAACCTACTTGACAGTAGGTTAAATACGATGTATAATTAGCACTCGAGAAAGTAGAGTGCTAACAACAAGCTGACAAACGGTAGCATAGTTTTACCATATAAGGAGGAATATAAATGACAGTTTTACCTATATATAACCTTGTAGTCGTTCCCGACGCAACGATCTATCTCAGGACAGATAACTACAGGAAACTTTCGAGAAAGGAACCGGTACAGGACGCCAGAGTAGTCCTGATAGTAGCCAAAGAACCGATCGAAAGGGATAAGATAACAAAGGACAGCTTTTACCGTATAGGTATCACCGGAGTGATCACCGATATCAATCCTGACGGATTTATCACGATCAGACTGCAGAACCGTGTGAATATCGACGAGATCGCTGTTTACGGTGAAGGCAATATTGACCTGGATATCTCCAGAAGAAGTGACGTAGACGACCTGGACAGGGAAGATGCCAAGAAAAGGCTGAACGATATGAAAGGAGCCGTCCTTGATTTTGTCAAGGGTCAGCCCTGGGAGCCTGTAGTCAAAGGTTTCACAGCCAGATGGAACAATCTGGGTGAGATCGCGGCTGCACTGTGCCCGTGGCTTCCCGGAACAAATGAAGAACGCTATGCGCTCCTTACCGAGGACAGTCTGCAGGCCAGATTTGACATGATGGAGAACATGCTCTATGAGAACCTGGAGCTGCTGAAGGTTGGCAATGAGGTCAGAACGGCGCAGGAAGAGGATCATCAGAAACTGTACAGAGAGGCAGCGATCAAGAAACAGCTGGAGTATCTGCAGAATGAGCTGGATGAGATGCATCCTGAAAATGTCTCCGATCTGGCCAAACTGGAACAGAGGCTGAAAGATGCTCCCATGAATGAGACAGCCCGCAAGGAGTGCGATAAGATCCTGAACAGGCTGAAACAGGAAGGCAAGAGCAGCGCTGAATACGGCATGCTGTATGATTATCTGGATTTTATGGCAGGCCTTCCATGGGCAAAGGAGGCTCCGAAGGAAATAGACCTGGATGAAGCTGAGAAGATCTTAAGTGAGGATCATTTCGGTCTGGACAAGGTCAAGAAGAGGATCATCCAGCAGATAGCTGTAATGGATCTGAAGAAGGTCCAGTCCGGATCGATCATTCTCTTCGTCGGAGCTCCCGGAACAGGAAAAACCAGTATCGGACAGAGTATAGCCAGAGCACTTGGCCGAGAGTATGTCCGGGTCAGCCTGGGCGGCGTGCGTGATGAAGCAGACATCAGAGGTCACAGAAGGACATATATTGGATCGATGCCGGGCAGGATCATTGACGGCATACAGAAGAGCGGTGTATCCAATCCGGTCATGGTACTGGATGAGGTTGACAAGCTGTCTGTATCATACAATGGCGATCCGGCCAGCGCGTTGCTGGAGGTGCTGGATCCGGAGCAGAACAGCAATTTCACGGATCATTATCTGAACGTACCATTTGATCTGTCAGACGTGCTCTTTATCTGCACGGCCAATACTCTGGATACGATCCCTCAGCCACTTTTGGACAGGATGGAAGTGATCTCATTCCGTGGATATACTCCTGTTGAGAAATATGAGATCGCGGCGCGCCATCTGCTCCCGAAGGCCATGGAGGCTGTAGGCATCGGAGAGGGCGACGTACAGGTTGATGACGCAGTGATCAAAACGATCATTGATGATTATACACGTGAGGCAGGAGTCCGTGGCCTTAAGAAGTGCATGGATGTACTGATGAGAAGTATCGCGGTCAAGCTTGTACGCGGAGAGGAGCGGCCGATAGAGATCCATACAGAAGACCTCAGGGACTATCTGGATACACAGCCGCTCCATCACAGACAGGTGAAGGAAGAAGCCAAACCCGGAGTCGTGACCGGTCTGGCCTGGACCAGTGTAGGCGGAGACGTGCTCTATATTGAGACTATGTTCACCAAAGGCAGCGGCAAGACCATCATCACAGGTCAGCTGGGTGACGTTATGAAAGAGTCCGCTCAGATAGCTGTAAGCATAGTAAAGCACATGTTCCCTGAAAAGGCGGACCTGTTTGAGGAAAACGACCTGCATATTCATGTGCCTGACGGAGCGACACCCAAGGACGGGCCGTCAGCAGGCATAACCCTGACCACGTCGCTGGCATCATTGGTTGGCAATGTGCCTGTTGCGCCATCGGTTGCCATGACCAAGTCGGAGG
>JAZUNG010000044.1:0-17308 GCA_045604025.1 Lachnospiraceae bacterium
TCCTCATCGTTCAGCTGAATAACAAGGTTCCATGTCTCGCTGGTAACTACCTTGTAGATAGGTTCATCCTTGTCCACAAGATCGTTTGATTTGATGATCTGCTTGTTGTAATTGGCGCGCCTGAACATGGCAGCTTCAACATCATCCAGCGAATATCCTTCAAATCCGTCAATACTGTGCTGCATTATACCTGATACTTCAGACCTGGCAATAGAATATGATCCGGCAGCAGCTGAGCTCATGCCGTTATTCAGACTGTCAAATACATTGCTGTTGATCAGATCCAGTATCTGGGACTGCATTTTGTATTTGAAGTAATATGTATCATAATAATTGTCCGGGCTATATGAAGTATCGAAGTCATAGATAGTACTTTTGATCTGACGGAGGTCATTTTCATTCAGTACAGTCTGATTACGTGATGCCTCTTCGAGTCTTGCAGACAGTTCGCCGCTCTCATCGATGACATAGGTCTGCTCATCTACATGAACCGGGATGGCATCACCTACGAAGAAATTGATATATCCTGTGTCTACTGAAGTTACCACTTCCTCAGTTCTGAGCGCAAGCGCAGTATACTGGGAGTTAAAACGCCCTTCTGCGCTTCCGTTCATAACTTCATAAAGTGAGGAATCATTCCCGAAAAAATAAGTACAGAAACGTACGATCAGATATATGAGAATGATCGCAACAATAATTATCCAGATATTTAACCCGGATCTTTTATTCTTCTCGGGATGTGATGCAGTAGTATCAGCCATTTACCTTACAGTGCCTGAACAATAAACTCCTTGAATTCTTCAGAAACATCACTGTCTTCAACTGACATACTGATGGTAAACTCAACGTTAAGTTTGTCTGACAGAACCAGCATTTTCTTGATAGCATCATTTGCTTCAGCTGCAGTGATCTCTCCAAGAATAAGGAAACTGTCAAAATATATGGAAACTATATCGCTGTTTCCGGCCACAAGACCGCAGACAAAACCGATAAGTGATTCAAATGTGTTTACAGGATATTCCTTGACATTGATCAGTCTGATCAGTCTGTCAAGCTGGAACATATGCTCAGAATTCTTGTCAAGATAGATTACCAGACCATCTGACTCCTTTGCCTCATTGTTGGCATGCTCGAGCATATACTTAGTTTTACCTTTTCCTTTTGCTCCTAAAACCAATTTGACCATAATAAAAATACCTCCAAAAATGTTTATTTATACAGCTCGCGCCAGTTAAGGTCGCCTCTGTCAATAGCAATGATAAGTATCTCAGCAGATGCGAGATTGGTTGCGACAGGAATGTTGTTTGAGTCGCACAACTGAACCAGTCTGTTGAACTCGACATCTCTGTCAGAAGGATGAACCGGATTTCGCAGAAAGATCAACGCATCCATCTGATTACATTCGATCTGAGCGCACATCTGCCTGTCTCCGCCTAAATGTCCAGGAAGAAATGTATATACATTCAGATCAACATTGTCCTCAATCTGCTGACCTGTAGTACCGGTAGCAAATAGATTGTGTTTTGCGAGAATATTCTTGTACGCAATACAGAAATTGACCATCAGTTCTTTTTTTGAATCGTGTGCAACCAATCCAATATTCACCACGGTACCTCCTAAAATGCAATTTTTCTATGCAGACCAATATTCAGTATAATGCCAATACCGATATACAGGAATATCAGTGAACTTAATCCATAACTGACAAAAGGAAGTGTAACACCTGTATTGGGAAGAAGCATTGTTACAACTCCCAGATTAATAAAGGTCTGAATCCCTATAAGAGACCCGATACCAACGGCTATACCCTTCCCAATCTGCTCTCTTGCCCTCATTCCGACTCTGAAGCATTCGATGACTATCAGAGCCAGAAGCAGTACACATGCAATGGAACCTACAAAGCCCAGTTCCTCGCCGATGATAGTAAAAATAAAGTCTGTCTGAGGCTCAGATATAAAGTCGGCGTTCTTTACACTGTTGATAGAATTGTTCTTGTAGCCCTTACCGGTCAGCGAACCGTTTGCAATAGCCAGAACAGAATTCTCCTGCTGATATCTGATGTCCTTGGCGACTTCATTATCTTTCTCATAGAAGCCTACAAGCCTGTTATACTGATAAAGGTCGATAATATTCTTCTCGGGCGGAAGAATGATTATCAACGCAACCAGAGCCGCAGCAAGAGGTACAGCTATCAGCAATATAACCTTAATAAACCGTCTATGCAGACCTGACGAGAATATTATAGCACATATTGTTACAAAAAGAACAACAGAAGTTGAAAGATCAGGCTCTTCATAGATCAGAAATATAGGTATGACAGCCAGTATGATCATAATGATGACAAACTTCCATGTATTCAGCATTGGTTGGTTCTTTGCAATAAATGATGCAAAGAATATGATCAGCAGTATCTTGGCCAGCTCAGATGGCTGGATCTGCAGAAAATCACCCAGGTCGATCCACCTCTGAGCTCCTTTATGGGCTGAACCAAGAGGTGACAGAACGACACCCAGTATCACTATGGTGAACAGATATATCAGCCAGTAATACCGCGCAATAAAATCATATCGTATCAGCATGAATACGATCATAATGAAAATGCCTGCGATCAGGCCTATTATCTGTTTTTTGACATAATCAGTATCATCAGTTGCAGAAGAGATAACAAATATTCCTCCGACTGACAGCAGCAGAACATAAATGATCAGTTTAATATTGATCGTTCTGTAATTATATGACCTGATCGTCTCTAAAACTCTCTTAAGATTCAAATAAATCCTCTATTCTGAATGGAATCCAGCAATCGTATTTTCAACGGGTTTTGCCAGAACTTCATCAAATGTGGTCTGTCCGTAGTAATACTGCAGTACATCAGATAAAACGCCTCCGGGATATGAAGTGGAATCGCAGTTTCTGATCATGCATGCAAATGAGATCTCAGGATCTTCATACGGTGCATATCCAACGAAAGCAGCATGGTTGGATCTGTATTTATTTTCCTCAGCTGTTCCGGTCTTTCCGGCAACACTGGTATGCAGCTCAGTAAAGAATGATGAAGCTGTACCGGACTGTGTTACCAGTCTCATTCCATAATGGATGGCATCCCAGTCCTCCTGAGGAAGCTCAACGACATTTGTGAGCTCAGGAACAACTTTCAGCACTACTCTTCCATCACTGGATTCAACTCTGTCGATCAGACTCAGTCGGTAATTGTTGCCGTTATTGGCAATAGTATTTACATATCTGTTCATATGGACAGAAGCGTATCCGTTTGTACCCTGACCAATAGCAGTTCTGACAGAGTCTGTAGTAGATACCCTTGGCTCTCTTTCCGGTATCTCAACTCCGGATTTGACACCGAGACCCAGCTGAATGGCATAATTATCAATGATATCAAGAGCCATGGCACTGTTATATTCTCCATACTGATCCAGGCCCATATCATATCCTATCTGAAAGAAGAAATAGTTGCACGAATCTCTTATAGCTCCGGCCAGGTTCTCGTCTCCATGGCTGGCAGGAGTGATATAGCATTTAGGTGAAGGTGAGATCTCCTTGAACTCCACATCATCGTGAATAACGGTTTCAGGTGTTATAAATCCTTCAGCCAGACCCGCAACAGATGTACAGAGCTTGAATGTGGAACCGGGAGCTGTAATGGCACTTGTGGCATAGTTGAACAACGGCTGTGAATCATTGGTATTCAGCTCGTACCAGTACTGCGAGTCAACGCTTCCAGACAGTTTGTTGTTGTCAAATGTCGGATATGATACCAGCGCCAGAACCTTGCCTGTATCTATGTCAGTCATACACAGACCGCCTGAACACGGATCAAGTGCCAGCATGGCAGGAGTCAGGACCAGATTCTGGATCTCAGAGATCACATATGTATAAGTGTCCAGCGCGCCAGTTGAAAGCCTCTCATACAATGCATCCTTACTGATCTTTTCCTGATCATACATCATCATGCATATGTCATATGGAGTCACAACGTCGCTGTATACCATGTAGTAATATATGAGTTTCTGAAATTCTCTGCTCTGAGGGAGCAGCTCGACAACATTATCTACTATAGCTTCAAATACTTCATCAGAATTGGAATATCTCTGAGTAGCATTTATGGCTGTAACATCGATCCAATTTTCAGCGATCGCATGCTGAAGAAACTCTCTTAAGGATACGGTTTCATCAATCTCCCACCCCTTGTAAATGGAGTCATTCTTGTTTATGAGGGATGTATTGATGATGCCATTGTTGCTGAGCAGCTTGTATACATAATCCATGTATGCTGTCTGTTCCTTGCTGAGATTCATAGATGGCTCTGCAAATGGATTGAGCAGCTCAGAACTGATCCAGCTGATGACCTCAGGTTCTTTTTCTTCAAAGGACATCAGAGTCCCTTTCTCGCGAAAAGAAGCATCCGGATCAGAAAACTTGGTAAAATCAACGATATTTGTCAGTATCTTATGATATACGTCTTTTATAGGGATATATACATATGTCTGCTTTTCCTTGGCTTCGGTATCATAATTGACGATCTTATTGATCAGACATGCTGCCAGTTTCTTTTCCAGGATATTATATGCTGCTATCTGAAGATCAGTATCCAGTGTTAGGTATAGATCGTTGCCGCTGGAAGATTTTGATTCATCCAGTACTTCCAGTATATTACCTGTAGCGTCAACAAATACCCGCTTTTCTCCTTTAATACCCTGAAGATAAGAATCAAATGACTGCTCTACTCCGGATTTGCCAATATAATCGCCGATAGAATACTGAATACCTGCAGGGTTATCCAGATTGTTTTCGGTCAGCTCTTCTTCCGAAATCTCTCCGATATATCCGATAATATGAGCAAAGTATTCGGGATAATTGTAGACGCGTTTATAGTTTTCCTGTACCTCAACACCTGTCAGGTCTTCGGTGGATTCCAGGATGGCTGCCATGGTATTCTCATTGATATTTTCAGCTATGACAGTAGAAACATACTTCTGGTATGCCGTCAGTGACAGTGCGTATCTGACCGTAACTATCTTAAGCATTTCTTCGCGGGTATATTCTTCATCAAGATCGTACTTTTTAGGTCCGCACAGATATGCCATGATGTCTTCGGCACTGAGCCTGTCATAACCGCCCTGTCTGATCTCATCAGTAGTAAGTCCATATATATTGATCAGAAACGTCATCTGTCTGGTTACAGGATTGCTCTTGAATACGTATTCACCCTCGTTATTGAGTTCGATATTGAAATCATCAATGATATGGTCGCCATACTTTTCTATAATATTGATCGCACGGTAAACTATACCGTTCAGGATATCGCCTCGTGAATTGGATTTAGGGATCTCATCTGTCATTACAACAGAATATGAGATCTCATTATATGCCAGAAGCTTGCCGTTCCTGTCGTAAATATTGCCTCTGGCAGCATTCGTTGTAATGACCTTCTCAGCCTTTTGGGTAAAATTCTGTGTATAATAGTCGGATTTTATGATCTGTAGATAAAACAGTCTGCCGGCCAGTATTGAGAAAAGAATGATAAACACTGTCAGAAGAAGTGCTACCCTTGATGAAAACAGTTTGATCAAAGCATATTTGATACTGTCCCAGATATATGAAACTTTTTCTCTGAATGAAGATTTCATGCGTTTTCTGCCTCAGTATCAAACAGATACATTTTTCTGATCATTGCTGAAAGCGGTCTGATCAGTATTATGCCAGCCAGTAGTGTGAATAAGAATTCTGGAATGATCACATACAGCAGGTTATGTACAAAAGCAAATCTGGAACGAAGTATGAACCAGAAGAAATAATATACCAGTGAGCAGCTGAGGTCACACAAAGACAATATGAACAGCTGTGTAAACAGCGAATCTGAATAATAAACCTTCTTCAATGAACCGCAAATATAACCGACAATAAGAAGGATCAGTGCATTGTATCCGATCACTTCACAGTAGAAAATATCGATGATAAGTCCTGAAAAGAAACCAACCACCATTCCGGCATTCTTGTTTCTGATATATGCGAATGCAAATGTTAAGATAAGCATCAGATTGGGTGCATAATTAACGGCAGGGATCCTGATAAAAACAGAATACTGCAGCAAAAATGCTGCAATGATCAGAACAATTATGATAAAGAAATTTCTGATACGCTGTTTCATTGATCAGTGATCTCCTTAAGCTTGGTAATGACCAGAACCTCACTGAGATTATCAAAATCGACAACAGGTGTAACATGACCTGACTGAGTCAGTTCATTTCCGTCTATCTGATGATCTGCTACGTGTCCAATGAGAAGCCCGGGAAGATAGATAGAGCTGACATTTGATGTGACTACAGCATCACCTTCATTGATCTCAACAGTCACGCTGGCTTCCGAGAAATCTATCAGGTTGTCTTCCATAGATACCAGATTACCGCTGACAACACACAGGTCAGTCTTGCTTTCGAATGACGCGCTGATATTGCTGGAGTCATTGATTATGGTCCGGACTATAGCATAATTAGAACCGACATCTGTTATAACACCGACCAGGCCTCCGTGAGCGACTACATTCATATTCTTCTGAATACCGTGGTTGGTTCCTTTGCTGATGATAAAAGATGAGAACCATTTGGATGCATCCTTGGAAATGATCTCAGCAGCGATCGTATCGTAATTTTCATATTCGGAACGAAGTTCAAGGATCTCTTCATATCTTTCCAGCTTGTCAGACTGCTGTCTCAGCTCGTTGTTTTCTGCCAGGAGCTCATCTATCCTGGCCTGCAGTTGTCTGTTTTCTTCAGCAAGATTCTGAAGTCCCTTGAACTCATCAAATCTGTCTGACAGCCAGGAGCCGACTTTATTAATACCTGACTGTGAAGGAACGATCAGATATGATGCAGCAGTCTTAAAAGGGGCTGCAACCTGTTCGAAGATAGAAGACAATATGATCAGTGCTACACAGAGAACAGCAAGTATGGCAAATAAGATCTTGGGGTTGGCTTTAAAAGGCTCCTTCTTTCCGGAAGCCTTGTGTATCCTGAATCTGTTCAGAAAGTCCTTAAATGAACTCTTATTGTTATCGTCCTGCATTATTAATTGTAAACCTTTTCCTCAGGGAAGTATCTGAGGCTGTCGTAACGTTTCTTGCTGAATATCCTGGTGACTCCTCTGATAGTTGCATTCTGAGGATCTTCCAGAGTATTGATCTGAAGGCCGGTTTCTTTTGCAAACAGCTTGTCTATGCCTTTCAGTTTGGCAGAACCTCCAAGCAGATAGATACCGTTATCTGTGATATCAGCTGACAGTTCAGGAGGAGTCTTTTCAAGTACTCTTTTGGTATCTTCGATAATGATCTCGATAGATTCTATCAGAGCCTCTGTGACCAGCTCGCTGTCGACAGTGTTCTTCCTGGGAAGTCCGGTGGAAATGACCCTGCCGAATATCTTCATTTCAGAATGCTGGGCATCATCGTTAAGATTGACCAGGTTATATTTGATGGATTCTGCGCTTCTGTTTCCTATGAGCATTTCGTATTTTGAGCGGATAGCATTAATGATCAGTTCATTGAATCTGTTTCCGGCTATCTTGATCGTCTTGCACAGAACTATGCCTCCGAGAGATACAACAGCGATATCTGTAGTATCTGCACCGATATTAACGATCATATTACCCTTGGGACTCTTGTGGTCAATACCGCAGGCAATGCTGTCGGCAACACTTTTTTCCACTACAGAAATGCTCCTGGGTCTGATCTTGGAATTGGCAACCAACTCGTGAAAAGCCCTCTTCTCTACTTCAGTTGTATCTGTTGGAACCGCTATGAGGAATTCAGATCCCTTGATCATACGGCCTCTGTTGAGCTTGGTATACTGTGCTTCCAGGATCAGCTGCATCTTATCCAGATCAGAGATGACACTGTCCTTGACAGGAAAAATAACGTCAACATTTTCGGGTGCCTTCTCATACATTTCATATGCATCATCACCACATCCTATAACATATCTGTCATCTCTTACAGCGATAACATTCTTCTCTACAAGTATCTCTCTTGCTCCAACAGAAGAGATACCTATATTGTGGGTACCTATATTCAGACCATATCTCAAGTCACTCATTGATCAATCCCTTTTCTCTGAAACTGACATATTCTCCATCACCGATAATGATATGATCTAATAATTGGATTCCTATCAGTCGGCCTGCCTTTAATATGCTCTTTGTTGCTGAAATATCAGCCTCTGACGGTCTTGCAAGCCCGCTCGGATGATTATGAAGAACTATTATACTGACAGCTTCGTACTTCAGAGCCTCCAGAAAAATCTCTCTTGGAGAAAACAGTGAAGCATTAACTGTGCCTTCGGAAATATAAATCTCCTTAATGAGTTTGCATGCAGAATTCAGAAGAAGCAGAAGAACGGATTCCTTTTTGCGGTGACGCATTTCCTCCATATACCGCTCAGCGATAAGATGAGCATCTGTAAGTTCTATCAGGGTAGAACGGCTCTGAGCTATCCTTTTGGACAGCTCTGCAACTGCCTTGATCTGCAGTGCCTTTACCTTGCCTACACCCCTTATCTTCATGAGAGTCTGCAGATCATAATTAAAGATATTCTGTATATCTTCCAGACCGCTGCTCTCGTTATAGAGGATCTTTCTGGTCAGTTCAACTGAAGGTTCTCCTGTGCTCCCGGTCCTCAGTATGATAGCCAGAAGTTCTGCACAGGTCAGAGATCCGCTGCCGAATCGGATAAACTTTTCATCCGGTCTGTAATCAGCCTGCATTTCTCTGATGGTTAAATAATTGTTTATCATAATGCCTCCTTTTGTATCGGAGACATTCCTCAGATTCAATTCATTATTGTAACATAATTCCCTTAAAATGGAAATGAAAATACTGTGTCTGTTACTCTCCTTTAAGAACGGCGTTAATGGCAGACAATATGGCATATCTGCCGTGTTCACGCGACAGACCGCCCTGGAAATATACAGTGTATGGCTCTCTCATCGGCCCGTCAGCTGACAGTTCGATAGATGATCCTTCCATAAATGCACCACATGCCATGATGACCTTGTCAGTATAGCCCGGAGTGACTGCGCCTTCGGGTTTTACAAAACTGTCAACATATGAAGCTGCCTGAAGTGCCCTGCAGAATCTGGCCAGAACTTCAGGGTCTTTCATATCTACAGTCTGGACGATACAGTGGTGTTTTTCCATAGGTGCCGGACATGTTCTGAACCCGAAATGATCAGCCAGAGCAGCCAGGAAATGTGCGTTCTTAAGAGCATTTGCAACTATCATCGGAGCGATAGAAAGACCCTGATAATATGCCTTCAGAACACCTCCGAGTGAAGGACCGACTTCTTTTCCGAGTCCAGGGGCAGTGAGCTTGAATGCACATCTTTCGATCAGGTCTGCCCTGCCCGCCAGATAACCGCCTATAGGAGCCAGTCCTCCTCCGGGATTCTTGATCAGAGAGCCTGCGATCAGATCTGCACCGCAGTCTGTGGGCTCTTTAAAATCAACGAATTCACCATAGCAGTTATCAACGAATATGATGACATCTTCCTTGATATTCTTTATAAACCTGACAGCTTCTCCTATCTCATCCGGACTTAAGGAAGTACGTACTTTGTAGCCTTTAGAGCGCTGGATAGCGACCACTTTAGTATTGTTCCTGATCTTTGCTTTTATACCTTCAAAATCAAACCGCTCTTCATCTATCAGATCAACATAGTCAAATGTGATCCCATATTCCGCCAGAGACATAGGGCTGGACACAATGCCTACTGACATTTCCAGACTGTCATAAGGACTTCCTGTGATATATAACAGTTCGTCTCCGGGCAGAAGACATGCAGAAAGGCCCAGATATATAGCATGGGTTCCGCATGTTATCTGTGATCTGACCAAAGCATCTTCAGCATGAAATACCTCTGAATAAACCTTCTCCAGCTGGTCACGTCCGATCTCGCTGTAACCGTAGCCGGAAGATGAATTGAAATGAATATCGGATATCTTATTATTTCTGAATGCATTCAGTATTTTATACTGATTTGCTTCACTTATCTCATCTATCTGTCTGTAAACAGGAGTCAGCTCCTGCTCTTTTTCTTCTGCCAATCTGATCAGCTCATCGCTGAATTCAGGATATCTGTACATTGTTTTCCTCTTGTTCTAAATAATATTTTTATCTTTAAGTATATCTGCCATATAACTGACCATGGGATCAATATCACCGTGATCGTTATAGGATATCCTGATGATATCTTTCTCACGTCTGAACCAGGTATCCTGTCTCTTGGCAAAATGCCTGGTGTTCAGTTTTATCTGATATACTGCTTCGTCAAGAGTGATCTGACCATCGATGTATGGGATCATTTCCTTATAGCCTATGCCCTGCATGGCCAGACAGTCTTTGGAAACACCAGATTCAAGAAGCCCTCTGATCTCACTTTCCAGACCGTCTGAGATCATCTGGTCCACTCTTCTGTTGATCCGTTCATATACTTCGGCTCTGGGTCTTTCCAGAACAAAATAAGCAAAGTTAAATGGTGAAGAACGTTCCTTCTGCTCCGCATTGTGTCTGGAAATGGGGATGCCGTTTTCATGAGCAAATTCCAGTGCCCGTATCACTCTTTTGACATTGTTTGGATGAATTGATGCGGCAGATTCGGGATCGATCCTGGCCAGCATGGCATGCATGTATCCAGCGCCTTTATCCATGGCCATGTCTTCCAGATAAGTCCTGTAATCCTTATCCGGTGATTCATCTTCAAAATCGATATCATAAATAACCGACTGTATATAAAAACCTGTACCGCCGCAGATGATCGGAACAGCTCCGCGTGAAGTGATCTCATCTATTGCCTTAAGAGCTCTTGTTTTGAATTCAAATATGTTGAATTCTTCATCCGGATCCAGTATGTCGATCAGATGATGAGGGATATCTCCCATTTCTTCTTTGGTGATCTTGGCAGTTCCAATGTCAAATCCCCTGTATACCTGCATGGAATCAGCACTGATGATCTCGCCATTGATATTTCCCGCAAGCAGAACAGAAAGCAGGCTTTTGCCTACTCCCGTCGCTCCGCTTATTATGATCAGAGGTTTTTTCTTTTCCATCAGATGATCCTCTTGAATTTCTTTTCCATTTCGGATCTGCTCATGGAAATGATAGTAGGTCTGCCATGCGGACAGTTGTATGGATTGTCAAGCCCCATCAGTTCTTCGATCAGGGCGTCAGCTTCTTCCAGTGAGATCCTGTTTCCGCCTTTCACAGCTGCTTTACATGCTGCAGTAGCTATACGGTCATTAAGTATCTCTGGAGATGATGATGAGGGGTTTTCAACCAGTTCATCGATAAATGACAGGAACAGCTGTGCATTGTTAAGTCCGTACAGATCTGCGGGAACAGCTGTTATGATATAATCTTTACCTCCGAAATGATCGATCTGAAATCCCAGCAGTTCGAATCTGAACATGTTTCTGACCAGACATTCTTCTTCTGCCGCTGAGAGCGTGACTATTATACCTGGAGCAATAGTCTGCGATGTCAGATCCCTGGACCGGATCCTGTTCATGAATCTTTCATACAGGACTTTTTCATGTGCGGCATGCTGATCAATAATGAACATCTTATCTCCATACTGAACTATCCAGTATGTATCAAATACCTCACCAATGATGCGGTGGTCTTCCCTGGCCTGTTCGCTTAAGAAGGCATCAGTAAAAAGACTCTGCTGTTCATAAGCTGGTTCTGCAGCAGGATCATTGTCAACTGATCGGTTCTCATCATTGTCTTTGTAATACTCCTGCTTTCTGACAGAATATGGCACATGTTCCCTGAAGACCTGATCATAAGCATAATCGTCGTCATCGTCTATAATAGTTGAATAACCACCGTTATATGTCGGTCTTTCTGTCGTGAGAAGGAAATAATCATCATCGACCACATGGCTGGAATATGCATTCCAGTCATCTCTGGAGATCTGTTTGCCATATGCGGGGCTGTCAGGATCATCAAACATACTGTCATCATCAGGGAAACTGTAAGCAGCCCTTCTGTTTTCCTCAAAGGGTTCAGGAGCAGAATGCTTTCTGATCAATTTGTCTGCCACTGTCTCTTCGCGGATCTCAGGAATGTTCTCTCTTCCTGAAAGTACAGATGAAACAGCCTCATTTATACAGTTGTATACAGCTTCACTGTCATAGAAACGTATCTCCATCTTGGAAGGATGAACATTGACATCCATAAGTTCGGGCTCGATCGTGATATTGAAAACAGTAAAAGGAAAGCTTCCTTTCATCTGAAATCCCTTGTATGCATTCTCGATAGCACTGGATATGATCTTGTCTCTGACATACCTTCCGTTTACGAAATAATTCTCATAAGCTCGGCTTCCCCTGGCAATCTCGGGCTTTCCGACGAATCCGCTTACAGACAGAAGATCAGATGAATATTGAACCTCCAGAAGATTAGATGTCATTTCACGGCCAAATACAGTATAAATTACATCTTTGAGAGATCCGTTTCCTGAAGTGTTCAGTCTGACAGCACCGTTATTTGTAAATTTAACAGAGATATCAGGATGAGAAAGAGCAATCTTTTCGATCGAATCAGAGATCGTATTTCCTTCTGACTGGGCAGTCTTAAGGAACTTCAGTCTGACAGGAACATATTTGAACAGATTGGTTACTATAACGGTCGTACCGTCGGGAAGTCCTGCTTCTTCAAGAGAAACTTCATTACCGGCGCTGATGCGATAAATAACTCCGGTGATATCGTCTTTTGTTTTTGTGCAGATCTCAACATCTGAAACAGCGGCTATGCTGGACAGAGCCTCACCTCTGAATCCGAGTGTGGTCACAAATGACAGATCGTCCGCATTAGAGATCTTGCTGGTAGCATGGCTTAAGAAAGCGGTTCTGACCTGGTCTTTGGGGATGCCGCAGCCATTATCCGTGATCCTGATCATTTTCCTGCCGCCGTCTGCAATCTCAACAGATATGGCTGTTGCCCCTGCATCTATTGAATTCTCCATGAGCTCTTTGACAACATTTGCAGGACGTTCTACGACCTCGCCGGCAGCGATCTTGTCGATCGTATATTTATCAAGTACTTTAATATCTTTCGAAAAGTTCATTTATATCGATCCTGTTATTCCTTTACTGCTATTGCTTCGATCTCGCACAGAACACCTTTGGGAAGGTCTCTGACGGCCACGCAGCTGCGTGCTGGTCTGGAGGTGAAGAATCTGGCATAGACCTCGTTAAAAGCCGTAAAATCGGCCATATCGGCCAGAAAACAGGTGGTTTTGACTACTTTTTCATATCCGGATCCGGCAGCTTTCAGGATCGCGCCTACATTCAGGCAGCTTCTTTCTGCCTGAGCCTCAATTCCTTCGGGGATAATGCCGGTTTCAGGATCTACCGGGATCTGTCCGGATGTAAATAACATGCCATAATATGTTTCGTATCCCTGAGAATAAGGTCCGATGGCTCCGGGTGCATTTTCGGTTTCAATTATCTTCATGTTCAATTCTCACTTTCTTTTGTTTCAGATACTGTTCTTCAGGTCATACAGTATGTTCATAGCATCTATCAGAGTAATGCTGTTCATATCGACTTTTTTCAGTTTTGCGATTACAGCAGACTCTTTTTCGTTAACAGACGGCTGTGTCTCAGCAGGAACATCATCAGCGGAGACAGAGTACTCACATATATCATAACGTTTTTTCTTAAGAGCCAGGTCGTTTCCGATCAGCTGTTCAACTATCTCAAATGCTCTTTTCGTGATGTCGTCAGGAACTCCGGCAAGAGCAGCTACCTGAATACCGTAGCTTCTGTCGGCTCCGCCTCTGATGATCTTCCTCAGGAAAATGATATCTTTTCCCTGTTCCTTAACGCTGATACAGTAATTCTTAACACCGTCAATACGGCCTTCGAGCTCTGTCAGCTCATGATAATGCGTTGAGAAAAATGTCTTTGCTCCGCATTTTTTCTTATCGGCTATATATTCAACGACAGCCCATGCAATGCTGAGTCCGTCATAAGTGGATGTACCACGGCCTATCTCATCGAGTATGACCAGAGATCTGGATGTTGCATTTCTGAGTATATTGGCAACTTCTGTCATCTCTACCATGAATGTACTCTGTCCGCTCGCAAGATCATCGGAAGCGCCAACTCTGGTAAATATCCGGTCGCAGACTGCAATATCTGCATATGATGCCGGAACAAAACTGCCTATAGAAGCCATAAGGACAATAAGAGCCAGCTGTCTCATATATGTGGACTTACCTGCCATATTGGGCCCGGTAATGATGCTGACACGATTGTCATCTCCATCGGCATATGTGTCATTCGGGATGAACATACCGTCTTCCATCATGCGTTCAACAACAGGATGACGGCCATCTTTGATATCAATGATACCGCTGGTATTGATATGCGGTCTGACATAACGATGTTGTTCGGCAACATATGCGATGGAACTGAAGGCATCGATCTCAGATATGGCCTTGGCGGTCTGCTGAATCCTGACTACCTGCGCCGAGATCTGGTCTCTCAGATCGTTGAACAGATCATATTCCAGAGCAAACAGCTTATCTTCAGCACCCAGGATGACTTCTTCGAGTTCTTTAAGCTCATCAGTGATATATCTTTCGGCATTTACGAGCGTCTGCTTGCGAATATATCTGTCAGGAACTTTATCTTTGAAAGAATTAGTCACTTCGATATAATAGCCAAATACTTTATTGAACCTGACTTTAAGTGTCTTGATGCCTGTAGCTTCTTTTTCTTTTTCTTCGATCTCGGCCAGCCATGTCTTACCGCTGGTCTTGGATTCACGCAGTTTATCTATCTGTTCCAAATAACCGTCTCTGATGATGCCGCCTTCTTTGACGTTAATAGGCGGATCATCTACGATGGCATCATTTATAAGTTTATACAGGTCTTCCAGACAGTCCAGATTGTTATAAACATCTTTTATGGCGGCGCTATAAAAACTTTTTATAAGGTTTTTTATATGTGGAAGCATCTCCAGAGAGTTCTTAAATGCCACCAGATCCCTCGGACTTGCTGAATGGTATGAAATCCTGGCTAATAGTCTTTCAAGGTCGTAAATTGGGTTTAAATACTCTCTGAGCTCATCTCTGTCCATCAGACGGCTGTTCAGTTCCTCAACAGCATCCAGCCTTTTCAGTATCTCGTCTTTGTCTACCAGTGGCTGCTCGATAAAGTATCTCAGACGTCTGGCTCCCATGGCAGTTCTGGTCTTGTCCAGAACCCACAGCAGACTACCCTTTTTATTCTTTTCTCTCATGGTCTCAGTCAGCTCCAGATTGCGTCTGGTTGCAGAATCAATGACCATAAATCTTCCGGAAGAATATGTTGTCAGTTTATTTAAGAATCTCAGATCATTCTTCTGGGTTTCATACAGATACTGCAGAACTCCTCCCACAGCAGGGATGCACCCTGAGAATTCGTTTAGTCCCAGCCCGGACAGATCCAGTACATTAAAATGCTTTTTAATGGTCTCAGAGCATATATCATAAGCAAATTTAGCGTCACTCAGATGATAGATCGAGATACCAAGCTTATCTTTAAGATAGTCGAAATCTACAGGGGACATGGAAAAAGCATGATTTGAAACTATCTCCGCGATGGGGAATTTGTTGATCTCATCCATCAGCTCACGGTCATCATTGACCTGAGTGGCAAGGAACTCACCGGTTGTAATATCCACAAATGCCAGTGCATAGAAATCAGTTGCATAATACACGCACATCAGATAATTGTTCTTATCTTCTGAAAGAGCCATGCTGTCAGTATTGGTTCCGGGAGTAACAACCTTTATAACTTCTCTTTTAACCAGTCCCTTGGCCAGCTTAGGGTCTTCCATCTGTTCGGCTATGGCAACCTTGTATCCTTTTGAAACCAGTCTGTTTATATAAGAATCAGCGGCATGAAATGGTATACCGCACATGGGTGCTCTCTCTTCCAGCCCACAATCTTTTCCAGTCAGAGTGAGTTCCAGCTCTCTTGATGCAGTTTTTGCGTCATCAAAGAACATTTCATAGAAATCGCCCAGTCTGTAGAACAGGATGCAGACGCTATATTGTTTTTTCATCTCAAGATAATGAGACATCATTGGTGAAAGTGCCAATACTATTTCCTCTTTATACTAATTGACCCAGATAATAGAATCCTTTGGATTCGGTCAGATTTACGTCAACGATGGTTCCGATGATGTCAGGGGTGGCCGGAAAATGTACCACGCTGTTATTGGACAGTCTTCCCGATATCAGAGACGGATCCTTGGCATTGATCTCTTCAGCAAGTACTTTCATGGTTTTTCCGACATGCTGAGCGGTCTGTATCTTTGACTGTACGGCGCATTCGGCGATCAGTCTGTTAAGTCTCTCTGTAGAAACATCTCTGGGTATCTGATCCGGCATGGATGCGGCAGGGGTGCCAGTACGCTTTGAATATATGAATGTGAAAGCACTGTCAAAATGGACTTTTCTGACCACATCAAGTGTTTCTTCAAAGTCTTCTTCTGCCTCGCCTGGAAACCCAACTATGATATCAGTAGTGATAGCTATGTCCGGTATGGATGATCTGATCTTTTCAGCAAGGCTCAGATAATCTTCTTTGGTATACTTACGGTTCATAGCCTTCAGGATCCGTGTGCTTCCTGACTGAAGAGGCAGATGAATATGCCGGCATACCTTTTCATTGTCCTTTATGGCCCTGATCAGTTCATCTGACAGGTCCTTGGGGTGAGATGTCATGAATCTGACTCTCTCAAGATCCTCTATCTGACAAACCTCCCTGAGCAGTTCAGGAAAATCATATTCATATGAATTAACATTCTGCCCTAGCAACATGACTTCAACAACACCGTCAGCGACCAGATCGCGTATCTCTGACAGTATTTCTTCCTTTTTCCTGCTACGTTCTCTGCCTCTGACATAGGGGACGATACAATAGCTGCAGAAATTGTTACAGCCATACATGATGTTTACACCGCATTTATATGAATACTTGCGTCTGGAAGGAAGATTCTCAACTATCTGAGTGGTACCATCCAGTATCTCTGTCTGGTTATTTCCTTCGCAGAGATACATGAACAGAAGTTCAGCCAGTTTGTAAATGTTGTGTGTGCCAAATATGATATTTACATGTCTGTAGCTTTTTCTGACCTTTTCGACAACTTCCGGCTCCTGCATCATGCATCCACACAGTGCGATGATCATATCTGGGTTGGAGTCTTTTGAGTTCTTCAGAACACCGAGTCTTCCGTAAACCCTG
>JAZUNG010000045.1:0-4089 GCA_045604025.1 Lachnospiraceae bacterium
ACTTGCTGTCAATGAACGGAATGCAGTCCTGGATCATAGTTTCCTCGAAGCCCTCGAAGTTGTCCACAGCCTCCAGCTCGTGCGGCAGCTGCATCATAGGGTCGTTTGTTACGATGATAAACGGCTCTACCCTGCCATCTGCGATCATGTTGTCCATGATATAAGGCAGCTTGGTCGCGTACATAAATACCAGCTCGTTGCCCAGAGCGCCGTCCTGCATATATAGTACCGGGAAACGCCTGCCTTCCTCTGCAAAATACTGAGGCGGCAGATATACACTGCAGCGCATCCATTCACCCAGGATGTGTGAGAAGTAGATCTCCTTCACCACGCTGCCGTGCGGTACATCATTAATGAGGATCTCCGGCATGTCCACGTCGGGGATCTCTACGAAGTTGCCCATGGTCTGGCCGCCCGGTGTGACCGGAACCTTGCTGTTCAGCACATTTGTGCCGTCCATGAAATACGTCAGCTTGCGGTAGCCCACGAATGCAGGGTCAAAAGGCAGTACGCCCTCGAAGACACCATCTTCTCTCTTCGTGAACTCCACGCGCCTTTGCTGCTGATAGCTGCCTACGATGCAGTACATTTCGCGTGCCTCGGGTGCGTAGTAGCGGAGCGTCATGTCTCCGTTGTCCGCAAACTCTATCATCGGGACCGGATAGCCTGTCATGGGATCCGGCGGTCCCATCTTGACCTTGCGGGTCTGATTCAGACGCAGATGTCGCCACGGCGTGAAAGTCACAGCCGACTCACTCAGCGCCTTGTTTTTCCTGATCTCGTTAAAATCCATATTCCCCTCCTGTGGGGCCCGGTTTCATGGAACCAGTGGCTGTGATACTATTGATTGAACCGGGCCATATAATGTGTAATAGGGCCTGCGTGATATTTTCTGAGAAAACAATCCGCTCCCGCGGTTTTCGAGGGAAATCATCACGCAAGGCCCTTATATCAGTTATTCAGATCAATCAAAGAAATCTCTGACATTTACTTCCATGAAACGCGGCCTCCACATCTTGTCCTTGTGTTCGAACGGGCAGGTGGCATCATAGATGGCCTTGTGCGCGATACCATTGTCCGGAAGAGACGGATCATAGTACTGCTTCTCGGTCGGATCGCCTATGTGGCATCTGAGTCCGGGGATAGTGATCAGATCCTTGTCCGGACGGAAACGTGTGGTCAGTGCCCACTCCACATCGTACGGATCGAAGATATCGACATCCTCGTCGACAATGAATACATTCTTGCACTCAGGAAGCACAGCAAACACGCTGAGCGCTGCATGCCTCTGATTGCCTTCGTCCTTGATGCTTCTCTTCTGCACCTGGAGGATCATATTGAACTTGCCGCCGCCTGAAGGAGGAGCGTATACATTCTTGACCAGTCCAGGCAGAGCCTTGTCCAGGAACGCCAGAACTGATGCCTCTGCGGGAAGGCCTGCCATGTTGACATGCTCGTCGCTGGCACCGATACATGCCTGCATGATAGGGTCATGTCTGCATGTGACAGCTGTGACCTTGAATACCGGACTCTTGCGGCTCGCGCTTGAATATCCGGGGAACTCAGGAAGAGATCTGCCGGAACCTGTCAGATGGTCTTCAGGCAGGAACTCGTTCGGTACCATGTAACCCTCGATGACATACTCGGCATTGGCGATAGCCAGCCCGTCGATAGTCTTGCATTTAGTCAGTTCCACAGGCGTGCCTCTCATGCCGCCTGCGATGGTCAGCTCATCATATCCCAGAGGAGTTGTCGGAGGCTCGAAGCATGATGCCAGATAGATAGCAGGGTCGATACCGATGCTGATTGACAGCTGGAGCGGCTCTCCCTTGGCAAATGCCTTGTCCTTGAACACACCGATATGTCTGTGTCCGCCGAAGCCAATGGTCAGGATGTCCTTGCCCTGGATGCACAGACGGTGAATGGTAGCGTTGTGGCTGGTCTGATCGTCAGGGTCAGCTGCATACAGCAGTCCCATGGTTATATATGCGCCTGCGTCGGTCGGTGTGGTGTACAATGCCGGCAGGATCTTTGCCAGATCGAAGTCCGGATCGCTGGCCAGATAAACCTCTTCCTGGCATTTTGCCTGCTCATTCGGGATCTCGACAGGGTCCATGGCATTTGCCATGGAATCCAGATAGAAACGTCCCAGATTCTCCTTGTCAGTCTCCAGCAGATGCGCTACACGTCCGCGGTCACCGAACATGCCGATGGCCACACGCTTGCCGGGATATCCCTTGACATTGTTGAACATCATCATAGGTCCGATCTTGGTCGGTCTGATAGTTGTGCCTCTGCAGCCGATCTCATGGAAAATGCTGGTGATCTCGCATTTCGGGTCGGCCGGCTTGTTGCACTCCAGATACTGTCCGGGGATCTCTTTCAGAACCTCCAGCGCAGATCTGAGATCATGGATCTTGCTCATAGTAATCCTCCTGTATATGTGATTTTTTTGATCAATGTTATATCAGCGTTCATCAGCAATATTTATAGCCGGTCCACTGAGAAAAGATATCAGAAACCTGAGCAGATCATCTCTGCCCTTCACGTTTCCTACTGCTCTATTTTATCATTCATACCTGCATTTATCACGACGATTTTCGCGATCGGACTTGCAATCTTTTTTATTCGGTTATAAAATTAATTTATTATAAGTTTGATTTATAATATCTGGAGGGGTTATGGAACTGTATCAGCTGGAATATTTCCGGACATTATGTAAATACGGCAACTATACACAGGCTGCTGCTGAACTGAACGTCACTCAGCCGGCTCTTTCCATGTCGATCAAGCGCCTGGAAAAAGAATTCGGAGAAGACATCATCGACAGGAAATCCAAAACATTTGCGCTCACGGAAAAAGGCGAGGCTCTGCTCAACTGGTCTACCGTTATCCACAACGATATCACCAACATGCGCTCAGAGCTCAATACGATCACCCGTGAGGCCAGAGAACTCCTGCGTCTGGCCATGCCCATACCGCTGTGTCCCGAGATCCTTTCCCGCGTGATCCCGGAGTTCTCGTATACGCACGCCAATGCGACTCTCAATGTGCTGCAGGAAGGACACACCGCTATCGTGACCGGCCTGATGTCGCACAAGATCGACATCGGCATCGTCTGCAAGGAGATGACCAATTCCCTGCTCAGCTATGTTCCCTACAAAAAGGTCGAATACGTGGCATGCTTCTCACCAGATCATCCATTCAACAACGTGGAATACGTGACTCCCGAAATGCTGATGCACGAGCAGCTCTACGTATCCGGCATCCAGAATACCATGACCGTGGCTATCAAGGAATATCTGTCGGATTTCGAGAACCCTCCCATCCAGTTCGTCAATGCATACCCGGACAGCATCGCCACGCTGGCAAATGACGGCAACGGCATTGTCTTCTTCCCGAAGCACGCTCGCCCTGCCAACAGCGCGCCGCTCAATCCTCCGCTATATGGCGACCTCGTGGTTGCCTGGCGCAAGGATGATCCGCTCTCTGCTCTGCAGCAGGAGTTCATCAACGCCATCCTGGCCGAACGCACCGCCTGATAAAACAAAGGAGACAGGTAGGAGACAGGGGGGAGACAGGGGACGGTTCTCTGTCTCCTGTCTCCCACTCTGTCTCCTTGTCCCTCATTTATAACAGACAAAAACCCCGCGGAATACTCCGCGGGGTTCGTTTCATACATTTCGGGATTAATAAATGATGGTGTGGGTTCCGCCGACATACTGTCCGTTAGGCCAGGGGAATCCGTCTCTCTGCTTGGGATCTCTTGAGTTAAGGATCTCCAGAGGCATGATGTTGAGGTCAGGTCTGTTGGAAGCAAATGTGCATCCTTCAGGAACAGGAAGCTTGTACAGACGAGCTGCATTACCGCCAACGATCAGGTTGATCTCGTCCTGAGTGCAGAGGTTGAGGTCTTTCAGTCTGTGAACCTGATGTGTAGCCCATCCGAGCCAGTCAGGCTGATAGTTGGTAGACTTTGCTCCACTCCAGATCCAGTTGTTTCTGTTGTAGCTGAACTTGTTAGCCTCTGACAGAACTGTGCCATAGGTGATCTGAGGATACCACAGATGGCTGCCTGTGTCGCCGCCG
>JAZUNG010000046.1:0-5916 GCA_045604025.1 Lachnospiraceae bacterium
CTTAAACTGATCCTGTTGAATATATCTATATTTATATCTATTTCTGACAGAAATACCTGTTTTTACCACTTCTCCCTGCTAATATCGCTATATTTCTTCGTTAAAGTTGACTTTTGCGAAGAGTTGTGTTTAAATATAATCACAATACTCCAACAGTATATTTATATTAAGAAAGCCATACATATAATGCCGGCAAAAAGCTATCACGAACAATACAGAATCGATGCAGATATCAAACTGAGGGAAAAGCTCAAAGCGCTTCCTTCTTTTGCGTCAATTTATTTCAGAGGTATTGAACCGACCACATCTGTCAGGACCCGCATAGCCTATGCTTACGATCTGAACATATTCTTCAATTTTTTAAAAACTGAAACTGAACTCTGTGGAAATCATGAAATACCTGATATACCAATCAGTGTCATTGACAAGGTAACTCCGGCCGTTATCCAAGACTATCTGGATTATCTAAAGGTATACAGCAATTCAGAAGATACTGAAAGATCCAACAGTGAACGCGGTCTGTCCAGAAAGCTCTCCAGTGTCAGATCCTTTTATAACTACTTCTATCGTATGGAAATGATCAAAAATAATCCTGCTGCTATTGTCCGTTTGCCCAAGCTCCATGATAAAGATATCATTAGACTGGATTCAGATGAAGTTGCCGAGCTTCTTGATGAAGTTGAAACAGGCAAAGACCTGACCAGACAGCAGATGCATTTTCATGACAAGACGAAGATACGTGACATGGCTCTTCTTACTCTGCTCCTTGGTACAGGTATACGTGTTTCTGAATGTGTGGGACTGGATATCAATGACGTGGACTTCAAGAATCACGGCATCAGGATAGTCCGAAAAGGCGGAAATCAAGTTGTTGTATACTTTGGAAATGAAGTCGAAGCAGCTCTGAAGGAATATCTGGTAGAAAGATATCAGATAATACCTCTTGAAGGCCACGAGAATGCCCTTTTCCTGTCTCTTCAGAGAAAAAGGATATCTGTACGCAGTGTTGAGCAGCTCGTCAAAAAATACGCATCTCTGATCACTCAGCTGAAGAAGATCACTCCTCATAAGCTGCGCAGTACATATGGAACACAGCTATACAAGGAAACCGGAGATATATATCTGGTTGCAGACGTTCTGGGACATTCCGATGTAAATACTACCAAAAAGCACTATGCTGCTATCGAGGATTCCAGAAGAAGGATGGCCCGCAATCTAGTCACACTTCGTGAAAATCAAGAAGCAGCTGATATCAGTAATACTCCAGCTGCTTCAGATATTGAACTGTTTGATCTCGATCTCGATGACCTATGATCAGTTACTCATGATCATAATATGCGACTATCAGATGTTCTCCATAGGTGATCTTCTCAGACTTCAGATTGTTGATCGACATCAGTTCTGTAATGTATTCCCTCTGATCCCTGTATTTGGAAGGTTCCATATATCTGTCAGCAATGCTCCATAAAGTATCTCCGTTCTGGATCACTACTGACTTGTAATACTTCGTCATCTGGTCATTTTCAGCTGCATTGGTATTGACAGGATTCTTTGCTATAACTATAACTGCTATCACTGCACATGCAAATACAGACAGTACCGTGATCATTTTGATCATATTTCTATGAGCTCTGCTCTTCTTGATATTCTTCTTTTTCACGATATTCCCGCCTCCTTTAACGTCAAGTACGCATTAGACGAACATCTGTTTGCCATTATAATACTACCCAAACATTTGTTTGTCAAGCATAAATACAAACAAATGTTTCCATTTTGTTCAGGCGTGTGATATCATGAATTCAACCTGAAGATATAAAGATCATTAAAGGAGATTATTTATGCCCAGAGATAAGATTTCAGCCAAACAGCAGGAAATACTTGAATATATCAAGAAGGTGACTCTGTCCAGAGGATATCCTCCTGCAGTCCGCGAGATATGTCAGGCAGTGTCTCTGAAGTCTACTGCTTCTGTACACTCACATCTGTCTGTTCTGGAAGAACGCGGATATATCAGAAGAGATCCGAGCAAGCCCAGGGCTATAGAGATCATTGATGATGACTTCGATCTGACCAGGCGTGAGATCAGCAATATTCCCGTTGTGGGTAATGTAGCTGCTGGCGAGCCTATCCTGGCAGAAGAAAACATCAGGGATTACTTCCCTCTTCCTGCCGATATGCTTCCCAACGATCAGGTATTCATGCTGAAGATCCGGGGAGACAGTATGATAGGTTCCGGTATTCTTGATGGGGATCTGGTTGTTGTCAGACAGACAAACAGCGCCTCAAACGGCGATATGGTCGTGGCGCTGATAGAAGACGGTGCTACCGTCAAGTATTATTACAAAGAGAATGGTCACTTTCGTCTGCAGCCTGACAATCCGGATTATGACCCTATCATCACAGAGAACCTGCAGATACTAGGACAGGTTATCGGCGTCATCAGAATGTTCTGACAATTTCTTATATGCAGCGGCCTGAGATTTCAGGTCTGCTGCATTATTTATTGACGCTTCGGTTATATCTATTCCACCCAACAATCTGGCTATATCCATCAGCTGCCCTTCTCTGTTAAGTTTTTCTGCTCCCGATATAGTCACACCATCAGAAACTTCTTTCCTGATACTGAAAAGTGTATCTGCCATTGATGCTATCTGTGGCAGATGGGTGATGCATATGATCTGATGGGTCTTTGACAGATCATACAGTTTATGAGCGACCATCTGAGCTGTCTTTCCACTGATGCCCGTATCGATCTCGTCAAATATAAGAGTGGGCATATCGTCTTTATCAGCAACTGAAGACTTGATAGCCAGCATGATCCTGGACAACTCGCCACCTGAAGCCACCTTCGCAAGAGGCATCAGCTTCTCACCGGGATTCATGGATATCATGAATTCGACACGGTCAAATCCATTGTCGGATATCTTATCTGCTTTCTTAAAATCAATAGCAAATTCAACATTCAGGAAATTAAGTTCTTTCAGATTGTCCCTGATCATTGGCTCCAGTCTGGCAGCTGCTTTTTTCCTTGCCTCTGATAATTCTCCGGCCAGCCTGTTAAGTTCGGATCTGAGATGTGACATCTTTTCGGCAAGTTCTGCCTTTGATCTGTTGTAATCCTGATATCCGATCAGTTTCTTCGAAATACTGTCATAATATACCAGAATATCATTAACAGTATTGCCATAGCGGCTCTTCAGCCTGTTGATCTGATCCAGTCTGTCACGTACCTTTATATATCTGTTTACATCAAAACTGTATTTATCCAGGTATTTTTCCAGATCATGCTGCAGATCCTTCATTACACTGTCAACATCAGATAATGTGTTTTTGATAACAGACAGTTCATTTACAGGATTCTCTGATGAACTTCTCCCTTCAGGATCTATTATCTTTAATGCATATTGGATCTCAGCCAGAATACCTGATGTCTTAGCTGAAGTACCGTTTTCTTCGTCAGCTATAGCCGAGTATGCATTATTCAGAGATGTGCCTGCTTCTCTGAGCTTTTCGAGTTGTCTGAATTCTGCTTCCAGCTGATCATCTTCACCTTCGATCAGTGCGGCTTCCTCTATATCATTCTTTTCGTGCTCGAGCAGTTCTGTCTCACGTGAAAGACTCTCAGCATCCATGCTGAAACCTGCAGCTGATTTTCTGAGCTCTCTGTACGACAGATAATCTGCTTTCAGCGCGTCTTTCCGGGATGAAACGGAGGCCCCTCCGAATCTGTCCAGGATATCAATGTGATTTGATGGATCCAGAAGTGACTGATGATCATGCTGCCCATGAATATCCACCAGCATTGAAGTGATCTTTTTAAGATTTGCCAGTGAAACGTTCTCGCCGTTAATGCGTGAAATACTGGAATCAGCTGATATCTTTCTGGTAATGATGATATCGTTCCCATCCCTGGAGATTCCTAACTCATCAAGGACAGCCAGAACAGACGGTCTGATATCTGTAAATACCAGTTCAACCAGACCGCTGGCAGCACCGGAACGTATCAGGCTCTTATTGGCCTTTTCACCAAGAGCCATGTTAACAGAGCTGATCATTATGGATTTACCGGAGCCTGTTTCTCCGGTCATAATGTTCAGCCCTTTTTCCGGATCTATGTCTGCCTCTTCTATGAGAGCAATATTTTTAATGTGAATATTATTCAGCATTATGTATATCAGGAATTCTTTAACAGTTTTCTGATCCTGCTTACCATATTTACAGCATCACGGTCGGATTTGGTAGCGCACATGATCGTGTCATCACCTGCTATGGTACCGATGATCTCGCTGAGTCCCAGCGCATCTAATGCAGCGGCAACTGCCATGGCCATACCTGAAACAGTACGGATGATAACGAAGTTACCAGCAGCATCCATTTTGACAAATCCGTCACTGAATATGCGCAGATACTTGTTCTGGTCAACAATTCTGCTTTCAGGATAGAAATAATAACTACTGTCACCGGATGATCTTTTCTCCAGGTGCAGCTCTTTTATATCTCTCGAAACAGTTGCCTGAGTGGTCTGAAAACCTGCTTTGTTCAGCAGTTCGGCAAGTTCGCTCTGAGTTTCGATATTACCTGAAGTAACCAGTTCGATGATCTTTTCATGCCTTGCTGATTTTTTCATAACAGTTCCTCTTTTCGAATTTAATACTCAAACGCAAGAATTATTATATCATCAATTATGCATAATTCAATGCATAATTGCATATAAATGTTAAGTGAAATTTTAAGTAAAAATTATCCTGTAAAATCGATTTACAATTTCCTGGCAAAGTGGTATCCTAATCAAAATAATTAATATGACGCTGCGTTTGCAGACTCTCTTTTTTTGAGTTTTTTTGGAGAACAGCGTTTAATTATGGGAGGAAATACTATGAATCTTGCGTATGACATTGGGGACAGGCCCGGGTTCGGTAAAACGCTTGTCTTCGCAATCCAGCAGCTTCTGGCAATACTTGCCGCCACCATCGCAGTTCCCGCGATCATCGGAAATGGCATGAGCCAGTCAGCAGCACTCTTCGGCGCCGGTGTCGGCACTATCATCTATTTACTTTTCACCAAATTCAAAAGTCCCGTTTTCCTTGGTTCATCATTTGCATTTATCGGTTCCATGTTTGCAGCTTTTGCAGGCGGAGTCAGCATGCAGCTTGGTTACCTGGGACTTATCATTGGTGCAGCTTTTGCAGGTCTTGTATATGTGATCATTGCGATCATAGTTAAATTCGCAGGAGTTCGCTGGATCAACTTCCTGATGCCTCCTGTTGTTATCGGACCTACTGTTGCCATCATCGGTCTGTCACTGGCAGGAAATGCCGTATCTGACGCATTGGGCGGCGGATTTGATGCCGAAGCAGGAGCATTTGTCATGGATACCCATTCATGGATCTGCTTTATTTGTGCGTTTGTAACTCTGTTGGTTGTCTGCCTCTGCTCTGTCTTTGGCAAGAAGATGATGAAGCTCATTCCTTTCATCATCGGTATCTGCGCAGGTTACGTTGTAGCTCTTATATTCACTCTTATCGGAAATGCTTCAGGAAATGCCGCACTTCAGATCATTGACTTTTCCAAATTTGCTACAATGCAGTGGATCCCCAGCTTTACATTCCTGACAGCTTTTAAGGGATTCGGAGAGATCAGTGGTACTTATATCGCTACAATTGCCGTTGCATATATTCCTGTAGCATTTGTTGTATTTGCTGAGCATATAGCTGATCATAAGAACCTCTCATCCATCATTGGCAAAGATCTTCTGGAAGAGCCCGGCCTTCACAGAACACTTCTTGGTGACGGTATCGGTTCTTTTGCAGGCGCTATCTTCGGTGGATGTCCTAATACAACTTATGGAGAGTCTGTAGGATGTGTAGCAATTACCAGAAATGCTTCAGTTGTTACCATCCTTACCACTGCGATCAT
>JAZUNG010000047.1:0-6420 GCA_045604025.1 Lachnospiraceae bacterium
ACTTATCATGGTATCCGCTTTGATGTACGGCTTCAGGATGAGGCGTAGAGAAAGGAGGTTAAACTAACAGCCTCTGATCTCGACGAATAAACTGACGCCGAAATCTGAAACCGTGATATTACAACTTAATAAAAGGCTGTCCCGATGGAAAACTGTCGAGGTGCCGGAGGGACAGTCAAAATAACCAGCTGTGGTTTGAAACAGTAAACGCCCTTCACGGGCAGGTAAATATTACTAAAGTCCTTGAAGGGACGGACTAACAAGAAAGGATGAACGATCATGAAGAAAATGAAAAAGATCTTCGCTCTGCTGATTGCCATGGTTATGGTACTGGGTATGAGCACAAGCGTGTTTGCGGCTGAAGATGAGGAACCTGCATCTGCTGAAACCGTTACAATTACAGTTAACCGTGATAGCTCCTATGCTGGTGATGCTGACGAAGCTGGCCGTACATTTACATGGTACAAGGTTTTCACAGCTGTTCCGGCTGAAGATTTCGAGTCCTCCAATGCAAGCGGACATACTGATGGTGTAGCTAACGTTGCAACAGGAGATGGACAGGTTGCTTACTATGCAACAGCTGCTGTTGCTACTGCTCTTGCTAGTGAAGAAAACGTATGGTTTGATGTGCAGGCTATCTCTGGCAGTGAACTCAGTGTGATTACCTGGAAAGATGGCGTTGCTACTGATGCTGCAACTCTTCAGGCTATGGCAAAATGGCTGATTGCCAACAACGCTTACGAAGACACTGCAAGCATGACCTTTGCTGATGGCGCATGGACTGCTGATGTTGAAATTGGTTACTATGTAATTTCCAGTGACACTGGTGACAATGTAATTGCTGCTACCACAGATATCACTGTAAATGAAAAGAATGACTACCCGCCTCTCGTAAAGGAAGAGGAAGACGAGGATAATATTACAATCGTTGACACAGATACCGGTGAAGCTCTCGATGTTGCTATCGGTGATGTTGTGAATTATAGTGTCACGGTTACTATTCCTAAAGCTGCCAAGGTTGGCGAGACCATCGAAGTTTGGGATAAAGCGTCCAGCGGTCTTACCTATAATAATGATGTTGTTGCCACTCCGGCTACAAATGTGACAGATGGTACGGTTGGAACTGGTGAAGCTTGGCATAAGATTATCACTGTTACAGCTGATAACAAGGGTACTGATGTTGTATTCACATATTCCATGACCATTAATGATGACGCTCTGGTTGATACTGATCGTATGAACGAAGCTGGTCTGAAGTATGGTGATGAATATGAATCTCTGCCTCATTCTGTTGAATATACTACTTACTTCACTGGTATTATTAAGACAAACAGCGATGAAGAACCTCTGGAAGGTGTCAAGTTTGATCTGTTTGAAGATGGCGTAGCTTTCAACGTAACCAAGACTTCAGATGGCTATTACATCCCTGCTGGTGCAGATGTAGTTGGTGCAAGCAACGAAGTTGTAACTGATGCTGATGGTCTTATTAAGATCCGTGGTCTTGATGATGACAAGACATATACCCTCACCGAGACCTACACTCTTCCTGGCTACAACATGCTTGAAGAGGACGTTACTCTGACACTGACAGAAGACAAGGATACTGCTTTTGCTGACATGACAGCTGATGAGTATCAGCCTGTTGTCAACCAGTCTGGTACCGTTCTTCCTTCCACTGGTGGCATCGGTACCACAATCTTCTACATCATCGGTGCAATCCTTGTAATCGGTGCTGGCGTTGTTCTGGTAACCAGACGTCGCATGAACGCGAACTAAGTAGAAGCGACCAATACTAAAACGATGGTCAAAAGCAGATAATCCATCTGATCCGACCACACTGAATTAACAAACAAACCCCAACAAAACGGGAGCCTGACCATCAGGCTAGGCTCCCCGGGGAAATCATTTACCTACACAATCACATAGTATAAACCGGAATGAAATGACCGGGTCACACACCCGATCCAAGTTTGGTTCCGACAACAGCTAAAAAGATATTAACAGATATATGTTAATATACACTGCCGTCCATCCCTGCGGGACGCCTTTCACAACTCGCTTTGTTGAGTTTTGTGAGCGCAGGAACGGCTCTGGTCAGCTGCCGGAGCCGTGTGGAGGCAGAAAGACACGTATCATAACATTTAATAAAACTAACATTTTAGCAACATCAAATATAGTTTAAGAAACAATATTAAATTTGTGATCGTTATTCCATTATACCGGGGCTCCTGCTGGGCAGGAGCTCCGGGAGAGGAAAAAACGGTCAGGAAGCGAACAGGAGAAATCCATGAGCAACATCAATGTTACAGCATATCTTCCGGGAACCGGCGGTATAGGAACAACTATATTCTACATAGTGGGCGGAGTCCTGGTAGTGGCAGCAGCGGTCGTGCTGATCGCGCGGTTAAGCACATTTAGGAAAAAATAACAACAAGCATAAAGTACGTAAATAACAGATTAAAAGATCTTTCATATAGATAATAAATATCAGATAACCATAATGATAAATCACACCGTTTTGGTTTATAACTGAGGAGGTTGCAATGTTAACTGGAAGTAACAAGAAAAACAGGCATACATTAACCGCGTGGCTGTTGCGTTCGGCGGCGCTGGTTGTTGTTGCTGCGCTTTCTGCCATGTATTTTGCAGGAGCAGTCTTCGCTGAGGGAGATGAATCATCCCTGACAGTGAAGTTTTCTGCCACCAGCGGAATAATGGAGGATGAAGACCTTAAAGAAGATGAGTTGGTCGTGGATCTTTATCAGGTAGCAAAAGGGGATAAGGATACTGTTTTTGACACTTATAATCTTTCCATTACTGCTGATTTTGGAGACCTTGCAGATGAAGTGGAAAAAGCTCAGGTCAAGGTTGAGGAAGGCGCAGAAGGAGAAGACAACACTTCTCAGTGGAAGGCTATCACACAAAGCGCAGTTGATCTGGTGAAAAGTGAAAAAGTATCTGAAGAACCAATTACGGGAACAGCCGGAACAGCAATAACAGATATCGAGCCGGGGCTCTATCTTGTGCTTACGCATAATTCTCTCGAGGTCATCAAAGCTAAGGACCGCTCCATGGATTCATATTTTACCACTGAGGAAGATGGGAAGATAACCACGATTGCCCTTACAGATGATTATGAGTACCATTTTGAGCCGCAGCTTATCTTCCTTCCGGCAAAAAATCATGATGATGAGACAGGAATCATTCCCGCAGACACATTCAACACAGCAGCTGACTGGGGCGAATGGGTTCATGAAGCCGAGATTATTCTGAAGCCTACCCAGATAGAGCGTTTTGGATCGATCAGGGTTAATAAGGTACTTACATCGAAAGAGTCTGACGCCACATTCGTATTTGAGGTCAAAGCTGATAAGAATGGCAAACCTACATACAGCAATGTCTTCACCCTGAACTTTTTCGGAAGCCAGACTGCAAGCAGTTTTACACTGGAGAAGAAGATTCCGGTTGGATCCACCGTGACAGTCACCGAGGTGTATGAAGGGGCAGGCTATAGGCTGGATTCAGTATCACCGAGAGACGGGCAGGTGGTCATAGAGGATTCCGAAACAGTATATGAGGTTACTATCACAAACCGTCCTGCAGACGGTCCGGGAGGATACGGCATCCTTAATACATTCACATCAGACGGAACTGACTGGACATGGCATGATATCAGTGGAAATGAAGAAGGCTATGACAGCAGCGTTACCCTTGATGACACCGCTGCAGGCAGCAATACAGAAGAGTAAAGGAGGATCAGGACATGAAGAACAGATATAAGATCATCATAGCCGGTCTGGTCCTGGTGCTTGTGATGAGCGCAGGGATAGGCAGCGCCTGGGCATACTTTACGACGTTTGATGAGGCAGCCGGAAATATCCAGATCAGCATAGAACCTCCCAGGATCGATGAGGAATATACAGAAGGCGCCAAGCACGTAGTTATCACCAATAATCCCGACTCCAGCGTATATGTTTGGGTCAGGGCAAGGGCTTTCGTTGGCGAGGAATACAAAAAGTATGTAGGCACACCTTCAGGCGAGGGCTGGAGCAACGAAGGGGACTGGTCGTACTACGGGACGCCGCTTGCACCCGGAGCCAAGACGGGCACCCTTGATATAACAGTAACCGGGATTCCGGTTACCCCGGAGAGCAAAGGCGAGACCGTAAATGTAGCCGTGGTATATGAATGCATACCCGCAGCATTTGATGAAGAAGGAAATCCGATAGCTGCCACAGCAGCTGACTGGGAAAAGGAGGCAGAATGATGAGTAAGGTAAAGAAGTTCATAAAGTCTCCCGCGATGCTGGTCATCCTGTTCTCCATAGCAGCAGGCCTCATTATCAGCGGATCTATAGGCGGAGCACGGGCCGTGCTGGAATATTCAGACACCTACCAGTCACAGCTGAACCTGTATTCAATCGACATCCGGCTCAATGACGGAAGCGGAGTCCTCCTTGAGAGTCTGAAAAAAGACCTTGAGGAAAAAGAAGAGAAGTTCGTGATAGGGAAACATTACACTGAACCCCTGACGGTCAACAACAGCGGAACGATCGATGAGTATGTACGAGTCATCGTGACCAGGTACTGGGAGACTGAGGATGAAGAGAACGGAGTAGTTAAAGACTATACTCTCGATCCTGAAAAGATAATCCTAAAGGGAACAGGCGATGGATGGGTACTCGACGAAGCATATTCAACAAAGGAAAAGCTGGTGTTCTACTATACAGGCATAGTTGAAGCAGGAGGTGCAGCGCCGGAACTTAAGCTGGATTACTGCATAGACATCAGCGCCGCAAAAGACAAAGATTATGACGGAGCAAGCTTTAAGCTTGAAGCCGAGGCAGACGGCGTACAGACACATAACGCACAGCACGCCATCACGAGCGCATGGGGCCGCCCGGTAACTGTGAGCGGCGGAACGCTCAGTCTGAACTGAAGGAGGGATGAATAAATGAGTAAGAAGATAATAACACTGATCCTTACCGCAGCCCTCTGCCTGGCGCTTGCCGGGACAGCGTTCGCAGCTGATGGCTGGGATGACCCGATAAAAGGCAGGGATGACCTGCATGTGACATACAAGGCGGACGGAACCTGGGATTCGAGCTTGGGCAGCACCTGGGATGATCTTTTCCAGAGCGATACCGTAAAAGGAGGGATCCAGCCTGGGGATACTATACAGATAACTGTGGCTCTTAACAATGAGCATGACGGGGAGAACGCCTGGTATCTTGAGAACAAGGTGCTGCAGACGCTCGAGGAGACCCAGAAGGCATCGAATGGAGCCTATACATACAAGCTGACTTACACAAACCCAGCCGGAGAGACCAGGAACTTAAAGGATGTGGTCGTCGGCGGATCCGAGCAGACCGGAATGAAGGATGCCACCGAAGGCATAGCAGATGAACCTGTCTATCTTGATACTTTCAAAAAGGGTGACAAAGGAAGCGTTACCCTGGAGATCAAGCTGGACGGAGAGTCCCAGGGAAATGCATACCAGCTTACACAGGGACAGCTGCAGCTCTTATTTGGAGTGGAGCAGCTGGGCACGACGACACCGCCAAAGAGCAATACACCCAACACAGGCGACAGAAGCAATGCGCTCCCTTACATGATTGCGATGTTTGCCGCAGGCGTGGCAATCCTGGTGGTCGCCATAGTCATGGTCTCAAGGAGAAGGCGTGACGGAAAGGCCGGTGAATGAGATGAAAAAGATCGCAATAATGATCAGCGCGTTCCTGGCGCTTATGCTGGTGATGGGAGCGGTCCCGTCGAGGGCGCTGGCTGCAGATGAAACTGCAGGCACTGAATATACCATAAGGGTGTTCGCAGGAGAGCAGGGAACCATAGGCGGAGCGCAGATGGCAGAGTATACTGTTGCAGCAGGCGAAGAGTTCTCATTCAATGTCAATGAGGTTGACGTCAGCGGAACTCTTGACGAGGACGGGCAGGTAAAGTATGCGCCGATAGGTGTGCATGAGGCAGGAAAGGAAGACCTGAAGACTTCTGCATTCCAGGTAACTGGCGATGTTGACCTGGTAGTCGTATACGGCCTCAGGGGACAGCTGGTACAGTACACAGTTCATTACATGTACGGGACAACAGAGCTCGGGTCAGATACCTATTACGCATATGACGGGGACAAGGCGATAGCGCCATGGAGATATTTTGACGGCTATGTACCGCAGTACAGGAACATAACCGGAACAGTCCATGCTGATGATCCCAACGGAAACAACTGGGTGCTTCCGTACTCACTTGCAGCCGGAGCGGCAGCAGAAGATGAAACTACAGAAGGCGGGGCGGCAGCACCGGCAGGTGAAGGCGCGGCAGCCGGAGGAGCGGCAGCCGGAGGAGCCGCAGCCGGAGGAGCAGCAGCTCCGGGAGCAGAAGGCGCAGCAGCCGGAGGTGAAGAAGGCGC
>JAZUNG010000048.1:0-2112 GCA_045604025.1 Lachnospiraceae bacterium
TACTTGCAGTTGTAATGGTATTTGCTCTTGCTGCATGCGGCGGCTCAGGCGGTGGAAGTGCTACAACAGCAGCTCCGGCACCTGCTACAACAGCAGCTCCGGCAGAAACCAAGGAAACAGAGGCCCCGGCTGAGACTGAGAAAGATAATTCCCAGATCACCATTGGTCTTTCACTCAGCGAAATCTCAGATAACTCCAAGAGATATCAGGATGCTTATGAAGCTAAGTGCGCAGAGCTTGGTGTTAATGTAGTAACACTGAATGCTCAGGGATCTGTAGATACTCAGATTACCAACGTGGAGAACCTGATCCAGCAGCAGGTAGATGTTATCCACATCAGACCTCTTGACGCAGACGGACTGGTATCAGTTATCGGCGAAGCTCAGAAAGCCGGCATCCCCGTACTCGTTTCAGAATACGATATCAACTGTGATGTTGACTGCCGTATCATTGCTACACAGAACATGTGCGGTGAGCTTCAGGCTTCAGTCCTTGTTGACATGCTCGAGGCAGATCCTGATCTTACTCTGAACATCGGATACCTTTGGGGCTCCAAGGCAAGAGGAAGCAGCGTTCAGCAGCGTTATGCGGGATTCATGGATACCATGAAAGATTACATCGACTCCGGCCGTGTAGTCATCCTTGAAGAGCAGGAAGCAAACTTCAAGAGTGATGAGGCAAACAGCTTCGTAGAAGACTGGCTGCAGAGATATCCTGAACTCAACTGTGTTGTCTGCCAGAATGATGAGATGGCAAACGGATCCATTCAGGCAGCTAAGACAAACAATGTTGATTTCAATTCATTCTGGGTTCTTGGTATCAACGGAACAGAAGTTGGAAAGCAGAACATCAAAGACGGCTATCAGCTGGCAACAGTCGATATGCATGAGCCTGAAGGCGCACAGCTTACCTGCGAGTATGCTGTAGATCTTGCCAAGGGTAAGACATTTGATGAGATCCTTGACATCTCAGTAGATATCTTCGAGCTTATCACAGCTGATAATGTACAGTAACAGCATTTGATCTGTGCCGGGTTCGGAGTCGGACCCGGCACTTTTTTCGGATACATACCGGAATGAGGAGACCAAAATGGCACAGGAACCGTATTTTCTGGAAATAAAAGATATCTGCAAGAGCTTTTCCGGCATTAAGGTGTTGGACAATGTGAATCTCACATTGAAAAAAGGAGAGATCCATGCTGTTATCGGCGAAAACGGGGCAGGTAAATCGACGCTCATGAAGATAATCCTGGGGTTGTATCACGCAGAAAGCGGATCGATCTTCATGAATGGAGAACCCTGTCATTTCAAGACGCCTGAAGATGCCCTGAACCATGGAATAGCAATGATCCATCAGGAGATTAGCCTTGTACCGGAATTCAGCGTTGCGGAAAATGTCTGGCTGGGAAGGGAAAAGTTATTCTCAAAAGCCAGTTTTATAAATTCAAAAGAACGCATTGCAAAAACGCAGGAACTGATCGACAAATACAATCTCAAACTGGACGCAAAAGCGATAGTTAAAAATCTGCGAGTAGCCCAGATGCAGCTTGTTGAACTTGTTCGCGCTGTATCTTATGACGCGGAGCTCATCATTATGGACGAGCCAACATCGGCCCTGTCAGGTGTTGAGATCATGGCTCTGTTTGAGGTAATGAGAGATCTTGCGAGCAGAGGAAAGACGATCATCTTCATCTCTCATAAACTGGAAGAATTGTTCGAGATATGCGACAGAGTTACAGTTCTGTGCGACGGACGGACAGTTTATACATCCAATACAGAAGATACGTCAATAGACGAGATAATCAAAGCAATGGTTGGAAGGGATATCAGCGGCGAGGTTGTAAAGACAGAACCGCAGATAGGTGATGTGATATTCAAATGCGATCACCTCTCCGGCCAGAAGTTTCATGATATAAATCTTGAAGTCCGCGAGGGTGAAATTGTCGGCCTATGCGGACTTATGGGTGCCGGACGTACAGAGATACTTAACGGCATATTCGGTATAGACAAGATAGAGTCAGGTTCTCTGACTATTAACGGCCAGACTTATAACCACATGACGATCAAAAAAGCCATCAAGGCAGGGATCGCCATGATCAATGAAGACCGGCTG
>JAZUNG010000049.1:0-6121 GCA_045604025.1 Lachnospiraceae bacterium
GGATGAGCCGTTTACATGGGCCAGCGGGATCAAAAGCCCTGTCTACTGTGACAACAGACTGATCCTGACTGCACCCGAAGTCAGAGACAAGGTCGAGCACGGCATAGCAGCCGTTATCAAAGAGAACTATCCTGAGGCAGAGGTGCTCATGGGTACATCCACCGCAGGTATCCCGCATGCAGCTATCGCTGCAACTATCCTGAACATGCCCATGGGCTATGTCAGGAGCGGAGCCAAGGATCATGGCCGTTATAACCAGATCGAAGGCAAGCTGGAGCCGGGAGCCAAGGTCGTAGTAGTAGAGGACCTGATCTCTACTGGCGGCAGCGTGATAGACGTAGTTGACGCTCTGAGAGAGGCAGGCGCTGAGGTGCTGGGCATCGTATCGATATTTACCTATGGCATGCAAAAGAGTGCAGATCGCCTGGCAGCTGCCAATGTGAAGAATATCTCCCTGACTGATTTCGATACCATCGCGCAGGTTGCAGCAGAGCAGAACTATATCGCGCATGACGATATCGAAAGGCTGATAGCATTCAGGAACAATCCTTCTGACGAGAGCTGGATAAAGAAATAATTGCGTCAGGTATGCGCCTTTATGGCACACAGGCGTTACCCATACATACCACGAAAGGAAAGCAAACACATGAGAAGTGCAATTGATATTATCGATTTCACCACTGATGAGATCGAAGAGCTGCTGGCTACAGCGCAGGATATTATAGCCAATCCCGCGAAGTACAGCGAAGCCTGCAAAGGCAAGAAACTGGCAACGCTCTTCTTCGAGCCGTCCACCAGGACACGTCTGAGCTTCGAGGCTGCCATGTACGAACTGGGAGGAAACGTCCTGTCAGTTACAGACGCCAACAGTTCATCGGCTTCCAAGGGCGAGAGCGTAGCTGACACAGTCAAGGTGGTCAGCAATTATGCGGATATCATCGCCATGCGTCATCCCAAGGAGGGTGCAGCCCTGGTTGCAGCCCACAATGCATGGATCCCTGTTATTAATGCAGGTGACGGCGGCCACTGCCATCCTACACAGACCATGGCGGACCTTCTGACTATCCGCCGCGAGAAAGGCGAGTTCAGAAATCTTACTATCGGCCTGTGCGGAGACCTGAAGTTCGGACGTACGGTACACTCGCTGATCAACGCCATGGTGCGTTATCCGGACATGAAGTTCGTTCTGATCTCCCCTGAAGAGCTGAAGCTTCCGAGCTATGTGAAGAAAGATGTTCTGCAGGCCAGAGGTATTCCTTATGTGCAGACTACCAGCCTCGAGGAGGCTATGCCTCTTCTGGACGTACTCTATATGACCAGAGTCCAGAAAGAAAGATTCTTCAACGAGGAAGATTACCTGAGACTGAAAGACACATATATCCTGGATACCAAGAAACTTGAAAATGCCAAGGAAGACCTGATCATCATGCATCCGCTTCCCCGTGTAAACGAGATCAGCGTGGCAGTTGACGACGATCCGAGAGCATGCTATTTCAAGCAGGTGCTGAACGGTAAATACATGAGAATGGCACTGATTCTGAAGCTTTTGAAGGAGGCCGGAAAATGAATATAGATTCAATTGAGAATGGAATGGTTATAGATCATATCACAGCCGGCAGAGGCATGCGTCTCTACAATCTGCTCGGACTGGCCGAGATGGGCGTACCGGTTGCCATCATCCAGAACGTAACCAGCCACAAGATGGGCAAGAAGGATATCATCAAGATTGACGCTCATATCGACGTGAACTATGACATCATAGGATTCGTTGATCCGGAAGCGACTGTGAACTTCATCAAGGACGGTGAGCTGATAGAGAAGCGTACGATCGATATGCCCGAAACACTGGTAAATGTCATCAAGTGCAAGAACCCCAGGTGCATTACTACCACGGAGCAGGAGCTTCCTCATGTGTTCAAGCTGACGGATAAGGAAAACAAGGTCTACAGATGCATTTACTGCGAGACCAAGGGCCAGTAAAGAAATAGAAAGTGAATGAGAATATGAAGAAAATAGCAGTTATCATGGGAAGTGACTCTGACCTTCCCGTAGTGAAGAAAGCGACCGATACGCTGAAGGAACTGGAGATACCATTTGAAGTGCATGTATATTCAGCGCACAGGACTCCTGAGCAGGCCAGAGACTTCGCGTTGCATGCCAGGGAGAACGGATTCGGCGTGATCATCTGCGCAGCAGGAATGGCAGCCCATCTGGCAGGCGCATTCGCAGCCAATACCACACTTCCGGTGATCGGGATCCCGTGCTCGAGCGCGAAGCTGGACGGTATGGATGCGCTTCTGTCCACGGTTCAGATGCCGAGCGGCATCCCCGTGGCAACAGTTGCCATTGACGGTGCCAAGAACGCAGCCCTTCTGGCAGCCCAGATCCTGGCTGTCGCAGACGCAGATCTGGCAGCAGTGCTGGATGCGCGCAGAGCCAGCGAGGCAGCTGTAGTCCTGGAGAAGGACGCCGGGATAATGGACAGGATATAATTTGACAGATTAAGGAGACTGATTCATGAATACAAATTCAAGATCTGACAGCTATGCAGCTGCGGGCGTAGATATCACAGCGGGCTACAAGGCAGTCGAATTGATGAAGACACATATTGCCAGGACCATGACGAAAGGAGTGGTTTCTGATGTTGGCGGGTTCGGCGGTCTGTTCGAGCTGGATCTGGAAGGCATCACCAGACCTGTTCTGGTCAGCGGAACCGACGGTGTAGGCACCAAGCTCAAGATGGCATTTCTGATGGACAAGCACGACACCGTAGGTATCGACTGCGTTGCCATGTGTGTAAATGATGTCATCTGCTGCGGAGCAAAGCCCCTCTTCTTCCTGGATTATATCGCATGTGGCAAGAACATCCCCGAGCGCATCGCAGACATCGTTAAGGGTGTGGCAGAAGGATGCGTGCAGGCTGGAGCCGCCCTGATAGGCGGAGAGACTGCAGAGATGCCCGGATTCTACGATGTGGATGAGTATGACCTCGCAGGCTATACCACAGGCGTGGTTGACAAAGCACGGATCATTGACAACAAGACCATGAAGGAAGGCGATATCGTGATCGCCCTGCCTTCAAGCGGAGTGCATTCCAACGGATTCTCTCTGGTCAGAAAGGTATTTGATGTGGAGAATGCCGACATCACCTCACCGGTAGAAGAGCTCGGCGGAAGCTCCATAGGAGAGACTCTGCTGACACCTACGAAGATATACGTAAAGCCTGTCCTGAAGCTGCTTGAGAGCGTACAGGTCAAGGGTATCAGCCATATCACTGGAGGCGGATTCTATGAGAATATCCCCCGCAGTATACCAGACGGACTCGGAGCAGAGATAGACAAGGCTTCCGTAAGGATCCTGCCGATATTCGACCTGATCGCAAAAAGAGGCGGTATCAGCGAGCATGACATGTTCAACACGTTCAATATGGGCGTGGGTATGAGTATCGTGGTCGCTCCTGAAGACGCTGACAGGGCTCTTGAGATCCTGAGAGACTCCGGTGAGGACGCATATGTGATCGGCCGCATCATAGCTTCAGAAGATAAGATAGTTATTAAATAACAGATCAGGTGCGGACCGGCTGCAGCCGGGCATGCACAGGTATAAAGAGGAACTGACATGAGTGACAGAAAAGCAAAGATCGCGGTGCTGGTCTCCGGTGGGGGGACCAATCTGCAGGCGCTGATAGATGCACAGAATGCTGGCATCATCACCAGCGGACGTATCGAGCTGGTGATCTCAAACAATGCATCGGCCTATGCGCTGACACGCGCTGCAGATGCCGGAATAGATACGAAGGTGATCCTGAAGAAAGAGCTAGGCAGCGCGGAAGCATTTGAGAGCGTACTGATCGAAGCGCTTGATGAAAGACAGATCGACCTGATCGTGCTGGCAGGCTTTATGAGCATCTTAAGCAAACGCTTCACCGATCATTTTAAGGACCGCATCATTAACGTGCATCCGGCCCTGATCCCTTCATTCTGCGGAGAAGGATTCTATGGACTGCATGTGCATGAGGCAGCCCTGAACTACGGCGTCAAGGTGACCGGAGCGACGGTCCATTTTGTTAATGAAGTGCCGGATGGTGGCCGTATCATTGCTCAGAAGGCAGTATATATTGAGGACGGAGACACACCCGAGATCCTGCAGAGGAGAGTCATGGAGCAGGCCGAGTGGATCATCCTTCCTGAAGCCACGGAGAAGGTCTGCGCTGAGATCATCTCCGGGAAATAACAGTTCAGCCTGCACAGGCTGTGGGGATAAGCAAACAATTTGAAATGAGATAAATATCGGGACAGTATTATGGAGGTTGAAATGGATATTTACAAGGTTAACACTATTGGGGAACTGCTGGAGGGGAACACATATCCCGGACGCGGAATCATTGTGGGAAAGAGTGCGGACGGCACCAAGGCGGTCAGCGCGTATTTCATCATGGGCAGAAGTGCCAACAGCCGCAACCGCGTATTTGTGGAGAGAGACGGAGCCATCTTTACGGAGCCTTTTGACGCTACCAAGGTAGAGGATCCGAGCCTGATCATCTATGCGGCAGTCAGGGAATTCGAAAACAAGCTGATCGTGACCAACGGCGATCAGACAGACACGATCTACAATGCACTTGCTGAAGGCAAAGGCTTCACATATGCGCTGCAGACCAGACAGTTTGAGCCTGATGGCCCGAACTTCACACCCAGGATCAGCGCCATGACCACATTCCAGGATGGCGATTTCATCTACAAGATGAGCATCCTCAAGAGCGCAGACGCTGAAGGGAGCACATGCAACAGGTTCAATTACTATTACGAGCCTCTGGCAGGCCTCGGACATTTTCTGCACACATACGTATGCGACGGCAATCCGATCCCTACATTCCAGGGAGAGCCCGAGCGTGTAGCTGTTCCTGATGATATCGATGAGTTCACAGACGCCATCTGGTCTGCACTTAACGCTGACAACAAGATCTCATTGTATGTGCGTTATACAGACTTGAAGACAGGCGAGAACGATTCACGTTTAGTTAATAAAAACTGCTGAAGAACGAGGCGTGGGCGCTGGGCTTTCGCGAAGGGGACAGTTGGATTACGTCCCCGGAGAGAAAGTCCAAAGCGGGGTCCCGCGCCGACTACTTCAGCAGTGATCAAATATAAGTGTAACCTGGTACCTCAGGTTGAAGAAAGGACAATACAATGAAAGAATTTGAGTTAAAGTACGGATGCAACCCTAATCAGAAACCTGCGAAGATATATATGAGAGACGGATCTGACCTACCAATAGAGATCCTGAACGGTCGTCCGGGATTCATCAATTTCCTGGACGCATTCAATTCATGGCAGCTGGTTAAGGAGCTCAAGGAGGCTACAGGACTTCCTGCATGTGCCTCATTCAAGCATGTCAGCCCTACATCAGGCGCTGTAGGCATTCCTCTTCCCGAGAAGCTGAAGAAGGCCTGCTTCGTTGACGATGTAGAAGGACTGGACGACAGCCTGCTCGCATGTGCATATGCAAGAGCCAGAGGAACGGACAGACTCTGCTCATTCGGTGACTGGGTCGCACTGTCAGACGTCTGCGACGTGACTACAGCATCCATGATCAAGAGAGAGGTATCCGACGGTATCATCGCTCCGGGATATGAGCCCGAGGCACTGGAGATCCTGAAGAGCAAGAAGAACGGCAACTACAACGTAGTTCAGATCGATCCTGACTATGTACCTGAGGTTCAGGAGACCAAGCAGGTATTTGGTATCACATTTGAGCAGGGCAGGAACAATTTCAAGATCAACAAAGAGCTTCTGTCCAATATTGTTACAGCCAACAAGGACCTTCCCGAGAGTGCTGTACGTGACCTGATCGTTGCGCTGATCACTCTTAAATATACACAGTCCAATTCAGTCTGCTTCGCAGTGGACGGACAGGCTATCGGCGTTGGCGCCGGCCAGCAGTCCAGAGTACACTGCACACGTCTTGCAGGCGGCAAGGCAGACACATGGTTCCTGCGTCAGAGCGACCGCGTGCTGAACCTGCCTTTCCGTGAGGACATCGGCAGACCTACCCGTGACAACGTTATCGACGGATACATCAATCAGACCGAAGAAGACGTATGTGCAGAGGGCATCTGGCAGAA
>JAZUNG010000050.1:0-13103 GCA_045604025.1 Lachnospiraceae bacterium
CTTCGGCATACCTTTTGTAATGCTGTATAATGCGGTCTGCGGTGTACTGCGCGGAATGGGTGAGTCCAACCGCCCGTTTATATTTATCTGCATAGCTGCGGTCGCAAATATCGTCATGGATATCATTCTGGTCGTACCATTCCATATGGAAGCTGCAGGAACTGCTATTGCGACACTGATATCCCAGATAGCATCTTTTGCCGCTGCTTTTATATTCATGTATCAGAGGAGGGAGCATTTCGGATTCCATTTGTCCCTTTCATATCTGAAGATAGATGGCGAATCGCTCAGGGTCATCCTCAAGCTGGGCATTCCGCAGACCATCCGTTCACTGTTTGTCCGGGGTTCCATGTTCTACGTCAACTCCAGTATAAATGCATATGGACTGGTCGTTTCTGCTACAAACAGTGTAGGCAACAAGCTGATGAGCTTCCTGGAGCTGTACAGTTCCAGCTTTATGTCCGCATGTTCAGCTATGGTCGGGCAGAACTTGGGAGCAAAGAAACCGGAGCGCGCGGCTAAAATGGTCTGGTATTCCCTGGGGATCACGATGGCTATAGCCGCGGTGGCAGCTGCGCTCCTGATATTCTTCCCGGATCAGATGTACGGCATTTTCACCAGCGATCCCGCTGTCATAGAAATGGGCCGGGTATATATTCAGATGCTGACGATCCATCTGTTCTTCTCGGCATTTGTTTCACCAATCCAGGGTATAGTCCTGGGATGCGGTAATTCCACGTTGAATTTTGTTATCGGTATTATTGACGGCGTTATCTGCAAGGTTGGTTTCGGCGTAATACTGGCTTATGCCTTCAACATGGGCTATCTTGGTTTCTGGTGGGGCAATGGATTCTCCAGAGCGATACCGGGACTGATCTGCCTGCTCTATATGCTGAGCGGAAGATGGAAGACCCGGAGCCTGTTTAAGGAATCACCCGGCAAGGCAGAAAGCTGATCACAAATAAAAGGAAGCTGTCGGTATACGAACGAAGATGAAGATCAACAGGATAGAAATAGAAGATCTGAACGCACCGGAGCTGGAAGTGTTCACTCAGCTGAAAGAAGTACAGCTGTACAGATACTTTGAGCCGGATACAGGCATATTCATAGCAGAAAGCGCAAATGTCACACTCAGGGCGCTGGAGGCTGGATACGAGCCACTGTCAATGCTGGCGGAGATCCAGAAGTTCGACAAGGAAGCCAGACCTGCTCTTGAAAAGATCGCGGAGCTATTCGGAACAGAAAAACAGGAGGGCATCCCTGTATACATGGCGGACCATGCTGTAGTAGAGCAGCTGACAGGTTACGCTCTGGTCAAAGGTCTCTGGACTGTGTTCAGAAGAAAACCGATGCAAAAGCTGTCTGAGTTCAGCAAGGATAAGAAGAAACTGGCTGTGCTCTATGATGTAGTCAATCCCACCAATGTCGGAGCTATCATCAGGTCTGCGGCAGCTTTGGGAGCAGATGGTGTGGTGCTGACAAAAAGCTCTGTTGACCCGCTCACACGCAGGTCCAGCAGAGTGAGTATGGGAACAGTTTTCCAGATCCCCTGGACTGTTGCAAGCAGTGATACGGATCTGATCAGTGCGCTTCATGACAACGGGTATAAGACCATTGCCATGGCTTTGACAGATGATTCGATAACCTTGACCAGGGAAACGCAGATCCAAGAAGAAAAAACTGCCGTGATACTGGGAAATGAAGGCTTTGGACTCCCGCAGTCCGTTATAGATACATGTTCATATACTGTAAAGATCCCCATGTACAATAATGTGGATTCTTTAAACGTAGCTGCAGCCAGCGCGCTGGCATTTTTCTGTCTGTATGGAAAGTAGGAGGTATACAGTATGGTAACCATCAGCAACATTAAAACATTTATCACTGCGCCGGGCAGATGCGATCTGGTCGTAGTAAAGATCGAAACCTCAGATCCAACTATATACGGTCTGGGATGCGCTACGTTTACGCAGCGTGCGCTGGCTATAAAAACAGCTGTTGATGAGTATCTGGCACCGCTTCTTTATGGCAGATGTGTCAATAATATTGAAGACCTGTGGCAGTCTATGTATGGAAACTCGTACTGGCGCAACGGACCTGTTCTGAACAATGCCATATCCGGTATCGATGAGGCGCTCTGGGACATTAAAGGCAAAATGCTCGGTGCGCCTCTATATGAACTGTTTGGTGGAAAATGCCGCAAAGGAGCACAGGTATATCTCTCGGGAAATGCCTATGGATCTGATACCGAATCTGTAGTCCGCTGTGTAAAGGAACGTCTGGATGCAGGCTGCAGATATATCAGGGTCGGAGGGCCGAAAGTCAGCGAGGCTTCCGCGGAGGAAACACAGCGTCAGATGCCTGACGGAGCCATCTATGGAGGCAGCATTGACCCTGACGAGTTTATCAGTGGATGTATAGAACAGTTTAAGACTCTCAGAGAACAGTTCGGTTATGGTCCGAAGCTGATGCTGGATGTGCATGAGAAGCTCACCCCTCCCCAGATGCTGAAGCTGGCAAAGGGTCTGGAACCGTATGATCTGTTCTTCCTTGAGGATTGCTTTTCACCTGAAAAACTGGAGTGGCTGAATCTCCTGAGGATGCATACGACCACACCTTTATCGATTGGTGAACTGTTCAACAACGAAAATGAATACAGATATGTTATAACCAACAGACTGACAGACTATATCCGCTGTCACATCAGCCAGCTGGGTGGCATCACACCTGCGCGCAAGGTAGCGGTCCTTGCTGAACAGTTCGGTATCAAGACGATATGGCATGGTCCGGGAGATCTGTCTCCCGTGGGCGTTGCAGCTCAGCTGCATATCGACCTGGCCATCCCGAATTTTGGTCTTCAAGAATATACTGTACCGACCAAGGCCATAAACGATGTATTTCCCGGCTCACCTGAACTGAGGGGCGATTATCTCTATGTAAATGAAGCACCGGGACTGGGTGTGGACTTTGATGAAGGCGAAGCAGAGAAGTATCCGCCCATAGGTTATGGCCTGACACGTTTTATCAACAGACTGCCCGATGGTACAGTTATCAGGTCATAACTGACAGCGAAAGGAGTGTGTCCGATGTATAAAGTTACTTTTCAGACAATGATGCTTTTTGAACTCGCACAGAAGATAGGTGTTTATGATGCCCTGAAAAAGGTGCGTGAGATCGGGTACGAGGCTATCGAGATATCGGGACATTTTCCGCTTGATGAAGCAAGTCTTAAAGAACTCCTTCGTGCAAAGAACGACTTTGGTCTGGATATAAGCTCCATGAGCGTCAGCTTCAGCGGGCATATCCCCACCGGACCGCGCAAGGACGGAAGAGCAAGCGTCAGCCTGGTAAATGACTATGATGAGATAGTATCACGCTGCCGGCTATTGGACTGCCATTATGTCAGATTTGCAGGGGCTCCGCTGGTGGCATGTGAGGATTTCGGGGAAATGAAAGCCTTTTTTGCCAGCTGTGAGGAGTATGCCAGGAGACTGTCTGCAGATGGTATCGGGCTGTGTATGCACAATCATGCCAATGAATTTACCAGGCTCAAGGGGAAAACAGTATTTGAGTGGGCTGCGCTGCTGGCACCGACCATGAAATACGAATTGTGTATATTCAATGCACAGCTGTCCGGATATAATATTTCAGATCTTGCCCGTTCAAATGCAGGACGTGTACCTCTTATTCATTTTGAGGATATCGCAGTGACACCGCTTGACGGTCATCAGAATATGCAGGTGTTCAGAGGCTGCGTATTTGGAGAGGGAAATATTGATGTTGAGTCATTCTGCAGAGCAGCGAATGAAGCAGGAACTGAATACTTTATCCTGGAGAATGATATGTATGATCCCGAGACCATAATGGACAAAATGGCGGAAGGATACAAGAGGATCAATGCAATAAAGCTTGCCTGAGACGAGTGACACAGTTGGTAATTTATTTAGAAGAATTATATTTTTTTTAGGCGCTCAAAAATACAATTTATAACCTGCAGGTGATAACCTGACAGTTAAATCAGCAACAACGGGTCTGGTGTAAACCGGGCCCGTATTTCTTTATATCACTGATGGATCCCGTTCTGGCATCCATATTGATACAGATTCAAATTTTTTACCAAAATTAATTCATAATTGATATACAGATAATACTCATGAAACTATACTAATATCAGTAAGAATTTACATTACAATACAGGAGGCACAGGCAATGATCATAATTGGAGAGAAAATTAATGGAGCTATTCCCTCTGTTGCTAAGGCCATAGAGGAGAAGGACGCTGACTGGATCCGCAATCTGGCGAAGATCCAGAGTGAGGCAGGAGCAGACTATATTGATGTCTGTTCTGCTGTAGTTGACAAGGATGTGGAGACTCTGAAGTGGCTTATCGATCTGGTACAGGAGGTTTGCGATACTCCTATCTGCATCGACAGCCCCAGCCCCCAGTCTATAGTAGAAGCTATCCCGTTCTGTAACAAGCCGGGACTGATCAATTCAGTATCTCTTGAAGGCGACAAGATCGATGTCGTTTTCCCTGCAATAGCTGATACTGAGTGGGAAGTTATCGCGCTGCTCAGCGGCAGAAACAGGATCTCTGACGATGTGGATGAGAGAATAGATGCCCTCAATGAGATCATGGAGAAGGCCAAAGAATACAATATAGCCGAGTCAAGGATCCATATCGATCCCCTGGTATTCTCTCTGGGAACTATCCCCGAATCATTTTCAGGTTATGCAGCAGTTGCAAAATATGTTAAAGAGCATTATCCGAGCGCACATATCACCAGCGGTCTTTCCAATATTTCATTCGGAATACCTTCAAGAAAGACCATGAACCAGGCATTCCTTATCCTGGCCATGCAGGCAGGTATGGACTGCGCGATCATCGACCCGACCAGCAGAGATATGATCGGATCGATCTTCGCAACGGAAGCGCTGCTGGAGATTGATGAATACTGTATTGAATACATTGGCGCTTACAATGATGGCCGTTTCGGCGTCAAGAAAAGCTGATTGGAGGAATTATGAATATTCTGGTTTGTGTAAAGCAGGTTCCGGACACAACAGAGATCAGGATCGATCCCGTCAAGAATGTCCTGATCAGAGACGGAGTTCCCAGTGTAGTCAATCCGTTTGATGGATATGCGCTTGAGGCGGCTGCCCGCATCAAGGACAGGAATCCGGACACCAGGATCGTAACACTGTGCATGGGTCCCATGCAGGCACAGGATGCTCTCAGAGAATGTCTTTCTATCGCAGCTGACAAAGCATACCTGGTTTCAGGAAGGGGATTTGGCGGATCAGATACGCTGGCTACCAGCTACATTCTGTCTGAGGCAATAAAGAAACTTGAAGAAACAGAAGGCAAGTTTGATGCGATCTTTTGCGGCAAGCAGGCCATAGACGGTGACACCGCTCAGGTAGGCCCTGAGATCGCAGAGCATCTGCATCTCTCTCAGGTCACATACGGCATTGAGGCAGAGGCAACGGGAGATGCCCTGAAGGTCAGAAAAGAGACAGAGTCCGGATATGAGATCGTAGAGGTTAAAACTCCATGCCTTATCACATTTACCAAGCCCGCATGGCCGGTCAGGTATCCTACCATCCCCAGGAAGCTGGCTGCTGATCAGATGGAGATCACTATCCTGTCAGAGGAAGATTTCCCGGAAATGGATAAGACGAAGATCGGTCTGGCCGGATCTCCCACGAGAGTCAAGAGGACTTTCGTTCCCAACAAGCAGAAGGCAGGTATCACTATACAGGAAGATACCGCACAGGCTGCTGCTTCAAAGCTGATAGAGTTACTGGAAGAAAAAGGCGTAGCGTTATAAGGAGGAGAGACTGTGGAAGCTAAGACAAAAGATCTGTGGGTTTTTGTTGAGACCGAAGAAAACGGAAGCGCACGGAATGTCGGAATAGAATTGCTGACCCCCGGCCGGGAACTGGCTGACAAGCAGGGTGGAGCATTGGTTGCGGTTGTGCTCGGAAGCGGTGTTGATGCAGCCGTACAGGAAGCTGCAGAGCACGGTGCTGACAAGATCATCGTGATCGACAGCCCGGAATATAAGAGATTCAGTACAGATGCCTATGCATATGCAATGGTGGAACTGATCGAGAAATACGGACCTTTGAGCGTGCTGATCGGTGCTACCCCGAACGGAAGAGATGTGGGCCCCAGGATCTCATGCAGACTGGGAACCGGTCTGACAGCAGACTGCACATCACTCGATATTGATGAAGAAAACGGAAATGTTATCTGGACACGTCCCGCATTCGGCGGCAATCTGATGGCTCAGATTCAGTGCCCTGACACTCGTCCCCAGATGGGAACAGTCAGACCGGGCGTGTTCAAGAAGAGCGAGATAACCGAGCCCAGGGCTGAGATCATCCGTGAAGATATCCATGTAACTCCTGAGATGATAGGCGTAAAGGTCCTTGAGATCATCGAAGAGCTCCAGGGTGAGCAGGTGGATCTGGAAGGCGCACAGATCATTGTAGCAGGCGGACGTGGTGTCGGTGGACCTGCAGGCTATGCTCCTTTGAAAGAGCTGGCTGATGCTCTGGGCGGAGTAGTCGGATCATCCAGGCCTCCGGTAGATTCAGGATGGATCCCTCATGCACATCAGGTAGGCCAGACAGGCAAGACCGTCAGCCCCAAGTTGTATATCGCATGCGGTATCTCAGGTGCTATCCAGCATACAGCAGGCATAGCAGGAGCAGATGTGGTAGTAGCCATCAACAACGATCCTAACGCACCTATATTCCAGGTTGCAGATTACTGTATAGTAGGAGACCTGTTCGAGATCGTTCCCGAACTGACCAGGCAGATCAAGGCGAAGAAGGAAGTGTCGGCTGACAAGCCGCTGCTTCCGGTATGGGCCGAGGCTCCTCTGGAGTCCTGCCATATGGAGATGATCCCTCCCAAGCATGCCAGCAAGAAACTGGCAGCAGACCTGGAGCTGTTCAACGAGAAGATCAACCGTTACATGGATCATGGTTTTATCGCATCCATTACTGACAACGCTATGGGCAATCTGACATTCCAGGCTACCGAAGTTGTGGAGGCCATGGGCATCAATCCTAAGCCCGATCAGATACTGATCCACCTGAATACCTTCCATCAGAAGGAGGAACTGGATCATATCCTTACCAGGGCAGGTGAGCTGGGCATCAGGAACTTCCTTATCGTCACCGGAGACGGATCTGACAAGATGCACAAGCTCCTTCCCGAGGAAATCGAGGCGGATGATGCAGTCGTTACAACAGCTGTTGAACTCATCAGATATGTGCGGAAGCATTATCCGGACTACATTATCGGTGCTGCGTTCAACCCGTATGAGCCTGCAGAGAATGAGTTCGCCAAGCTTAAAAAGAAGATCGAGGCCGGTGCAACCTACGTCATCACCCAGCCCATACTTGGCAAGGACGAGATGATGGACAGGCTGGTCAGAGAATATCCGGATCTTCCTGTTGTAGTGGAAGTATGGATGTCTCCAAAGCTGTATCTGCTTGCGGATGTATTTGACAGGGAGATCCCTGAAGATACGCCGTATGATCCGCTGGAGACGCTGGAAGAGGTTAGAAGAGTATATCCTCAGTTTGGAAACTATCTGGCTCTGGTCAGCTACAAGAATCTGTATCCGACAGTAGAGGAACTGTTTGGCAAGAATTAACTGATCGATCCACAACCTGTGTTTTCGATATAAATATCTCCTGTGACACTCTCCCCGGTCACAGGAGATGTTTTTTATGTGGTTGGGTAGAATGTCATACCATGCCCAATATGTTATCATATCTGAAGTATTATCCGAAATCTTGTATAAAAAGAACTGCGGTTTTATAATAACAGATGATCTGAATAATAATAAACCGGAGAAAACAGTGGAAACCCGACTGAGACGTTTAAAACATAATCTTGTTATAGATGGGACTGCTATCCTGGCCTTTGGAATATGGAGTGTGATCAAGAGTATTATATATCTGATCACTGAGCCGGCTGCTGAGCCTGCTATTGTTCCCGAAGTGATACCAGATGTTTATGAGCTGGTTATGATCTTTTTAACAGTTATTGTAATGATCATTATGATAATAGATCTGGCCATGAGAGTATTTGTGGGATTATCTGCCAGATCTGAAGGAAAGGGAAAGAAACGCAGATATGTTTATCTCGGATTTACGGTTATCCTGATCCTGCTGTCAATTCTCAGCATATACGAAAACATCCGTACGATCAGCAGCAGATCGGTCCCGGACGTTGTGGCAGCGATCATTGTTGAACTGACAGCGCTCTATTTTATGCTGGATCTGTTTATCTCAGGGATCAGAGTTAAGACACTTGAGAAGAAAATAAAACTGACTGATGGGGGAAGAACAGAACAGTGAATCCGGATTTTCATTATTATGCAACATACTGCGCGGCATATCTGGCAGGATATCCTCATGAAGAATGTCTTGGCATCTGCTATAGTGACCAGCTGGTTGACTTGTGTTCGAAAACGTTCCTTTCCAGAATAGGAGCGCCTCTGTCGGCTGCTACAACCCAGCTTTCCCTGGAAATGATGAGTGCCAGAACAGATATCAAAGGTCTTCAGGATATAACAGGCATCTGGTCTTCATTTCATTTTCTGCCAGGTGATCTCTATGCCGAGGTGAAAAAGGGATCAAAACGATATAAAGATAAATACAGAATGATTTGTTCTCCCAATGGAAATCTGGTGATCAGGACTGCAGAACTGGCAAAAGGCAGAGGTACGCAGGCAACAGGTATAGCCATGCATGTCATTGCAGATACATGGGCACACAGGTATTTTGCGGGAACGCCGTCTCTGGTGATAAACAATACAAATGATCATTTCTATGAACTGATATCTGAAGGAGATGGATTCATTCAGAAGAAAATGCAGTTCCGTCACAGCCCTTCTGCAGCAGATGATCTGGATAAAGGTATTTTCTCGAACAGTCTGTACCAGATCAGTGAAAATACCATAATGAATCTGGGACACGGAAGGGCAGGGCACCTGCCTGATTACAGCTTTATCCGTTACAAATACCTTCCGGCATGGGGAGGATACGAGGAATTGGTCAAGGACAATCCTTCAGACTATTTACATGCATTCTGCCAGATGATATATGCCATGAAGTATATAAATGGCAGTTCAGATGTATTCGAAAAAGATGTTTATGACTGGGAGGCGATCTCTTCCCTTAAGAATGAAATACAGACCATTATAGGGAAAAGAAGATTGAGCGCAGAGGATGACTGGAAGGCTCTGGGCGAGCGTATGTCGGGATATGAAATCCCGAATTTTGATCTGGAACGATATATACCGGAATATACAGACGCAGATGAAACGGAAAAAGACGAAACATTCCTGGGAAAATTTATCATCGGTGCTCTTGCCCAGAAAAGCATGGTCATTCATGAGGTTTACAGTTCCGGAAACTCCCTTGCAGGTGTTTCCGTAGATTACGGGGATGAAGGTTTTCGCGGTAACAGAGATTATGAAAAACTGCTGAAGAACAGAATGAGAGGGAGCAGAAAGTGAGCACATTTCAGAAGATCAGAAATATCATAACAGCAGTTCTTATGATCATCAGCAGTGTTATAATGCTGACTGTTCCTGAAGATGGCTTTCTCATCGTTACTGCCATACTGTGTTTTTCTCTGATTTTTTATGCCATCAGACAGCTGATCTACTATTTTACTATGGCCAGATTGATGGTCGGAGGGAAAACAATCCTGTGTCTGGGAATACTGGCGCTGGACTGCGGTTTCTTTACATTAACTCTTACAGATATTCCCAAAATATATGTGATCATATATCTGATAGTAATATATGCATTTTCGGGAGTGATAGGTATTCTGAGGGCAGTGGAAGCAAAAAAGAACGGCTCTCCTATGTGGAAAGGCAGTCTGATCACCGCTGTGATCATGCTGGCGGTAGCGGTCTGCTGCGGAGTTTTCATAGGGAACATACAGATAGTAGTGTATGTTTACTGTGCAGGTCTGATATATACAGCAGTCGACAGGATCATTACTGTATTCAGGAAAACTGAAATTGTTTATATTCAGTAGCAGGTGTTTTATTATCCGGATCGATATGATATATTTTATATAATAATGAGATGGAGGAAGGATCAATGGCTGATTTTGAGAAAGTAACATTAAAGAGCGAAAACAACTATGACTTATCACTTCTGGTCTTTGAATGTCCTGAAGCGAAGGCATCCATCCAGATGGTCCATGGTATGGAGGAGCACAAGGAAAGGTATATTCCATTTGCCGGATTCCTCTGCGATAACGGATACAATGTGATCATATCTGACCTGCGCGGACATGGAGAAGACGCACCGCTCCTTTCACATATCGCAGACAGTAACGGCGAAGAGCTTCTGATCCGGGATCAGCAGATCATTGCCGGATATATCAGAGACAGATACAAGGATATGCCTCTGTATCTGTTTGGTCATTCCATGGGCACGATCATTTCCCGCGTTCTTCTCCAGACAGATTCAAAAGTATATTCCAAGGTGCTGCTGAGCGGATATGTAGCCCCCAATCCCATGAGCGGGATAGCGGTTTCACTGGGTAACTGTACGAAGGCATTTAAGAAGCCCAGGGGCTACTCCAAACTGCTGACCAATCTGGCGCTGGGACCCTATGTCAAGGCAGTTCCGGACAGCAAGACACCATGTGACTGGCTGTCATATAATGAAGAAAACGTTCAGAAGTACATCGAAGATCCTCTGTGCGGAGTTGAGTTTACTGTAGGCAGCTACTGTGCACTGTTCCATCTGCTGAATGATATGGGTAAGGTAGATAAATATTCAAATATCAATGCCGATCTCCCGTTTATGCTGCTGGGTGGTGTGGATGATCCATGTACCGGTGGAGAAAAGGGCAGGGCAGACAGCAAAGCAGTCCTCGAGAAGGCAGGATTCAGAAATATATCTGTCATCACCTATCCGCAGATGAGACACGAAATACTGAATGAAACAGAAAAAGAGAAGGTATACCAGGATGCACTGGACTTCTTTAATAAACCGGAGGCGTAAAAATGCTCAGAATTGAACATTTGACAAAAACTTATGGAGATCACAAAGCAGTAGATGACCTGAGCCTGCACATCCAGCCAGGCGAGATATATGGATTTATAGGACACAACGGAGCCGGAAAGACTACAACTCTCAAAAGTGTTGCCGGCATTCTCACGTTTGACAAAGGAGAGATATATGTAAACGGAATGTCCATGGCTGAGCACCCCATAGAGGCGAAACAGATCATGGCATATATTCCGGACAATCCCGATATTTATGAGTTCATGACCGCGATCCAGTATCTGAACTTCATCGCTGATATCTACGGAGTGAGTCAGGCAGACAGGACCACGCGTATCAAAAAATACGGTGACATGTTTGAACTGACTGACAAGCTGGCTCAGAATGTGAATTCATATTCACACGGCATGAAACAGAAGCTGGCGGTCATGGGAGCACTGATCCATGCACCGAAGCTGATCCTGATGGACGAGCCATTTGTGGGTCTGGATCCGAAGGCAGCATTTCTTCTGAAGGAAACCATGAGGGAGATATGTGATGATGGAGGAGCCATCTTCTTTTCAACACATGTTCTGGACGTGGCTGAGAAGCTCTGCGACAAGGTTGCTATCATCAAGCAGGGAAGACTGATCAGGTCCGGTACCATGGAAGAGGTCAAGGGCGATGAGTCACTCGAAAGCGTATTCCTGGAGCTGGAAGAAGCAAAGCAGGTGGAGGCATAGGACATGATCAAAGCGCTGCTTAGAAAAGAGTTTTTCCAGATCAAAAAGATGTACCTGACCAACAAGCGTAGGAAGCGTGAAGGCGGCAGGGGCATGTTCATCTTCCTGATAGTCATCTATTTTATACTGATGATGTCCATGGGTGCGCTGGATTCACTGTTTGCGGTCACACTGATCCCTATAGGTGAAGGGTGGCTTTATTATTTCTTTATCTCGATACTTGCCTTCCTGATAGGTATCCTGGGAAGTGTATTCACCACAGCAGAAATGCTGTTCCGGGCAAAGGATAATGAATTCCTCATGTCCATGCCCATCCCGCCTGCCAATATCATTTTTACCAGGATGACAGGCGTCTATATCATGGGCCTTATCTATGAGCTGTTGGTCATGCTCCCCGGTGTGATACTGGGCTTTATATTTGGTGGGATCACGGTATTAAAGCTGCTGTTTGCCATTCTGGGCATCATACTTCTGGGATTTGTTATCCTGACATTTTCCTGCTTCTTTGGCTGGATCATCGCGATCGTTATGGCTAAACTCAGGAACAAAAACATCCTGACAGTCATCATATCTGTTGTATTCATTGGCCTGTTCGTATACCTCAGGTTCAGGGCAGATGCTTTCTTCAGGATGGTGGTTGAAAATGCCGAGGAGATAGGCGAGTGGGTCCAGGGCACCTGGTATCCTGTTTATTCGCTGGGACTGGGAATGAACGGTGATGTTATCGGAATGCTGGTATTTGCAGCGATAACAGGAGTTCTGTTCGGAGTTACGTACTGGCTGATCAGCAGAAGCTTCAACAAGATCGTAAATATCAAACCGTCAGAGACGAAAGCTGCATTCAGGGAAGGGCAGATCAGAACCTCCAGCGCAGACAGTGCGCTGCTTGCTAAGGAACTGCGCAGGTTCTCATCCAGTCCCAACTACATGCTGAACTGCGGTCTGGGTATACTGTTCCTGGTGGCTGCGATGGTGATCGTCCCGATCATGTCAGGACAGATCAGGGAAATGATCGTACAGATAGAGAAAAGCATGCCATTCGGATCTGCTCTGGTATTTGTGATACTCGCTTTTGCGGTCTGTATCCTGACAGGATTTATAGACATTTCTGCGCCATCCATCTCGCTTGAGGGGCCATATATCTGGGTGCTTCAGTCCATGCCTGTCACTGCCGGGCAGGTACTGAAGGCCAAGTTCAAAATGGCAGCGATCATTACTGGCATACCGACAGTTATATGCATGGTGGTTGTAGAGGCAGTTCTGGGAGCAAGGATATCGGTGATCATCCTGTCAGCCCTTCTGGCAGCTGTTTATGTCGTCTTTACG
>JAZUNG010000051.1:0-46306 GCA_045604025.1 Lachnospiraceae bacterium
CTCCGGCTCTCTCAGCTTTGTTCATTAAGTGCCTGTTTTCTGTGTTTTCTTCTGAAGAACCCTGCTGCCAGACACAACAGAGCAGCCACAGCTGCTACCATAACGCTTCCGACGATACCGGAAACCGTGGTTCCCGCGGGATTCTCACTGTCTCCCGAGAATGCATAGTCAGGCAGGAATGATGTTTTGTCCTGTATGCCTGCAGCGGTATCTGCCACATCACTGGCTATACCATAATCTTCCTCGTCCAGACCCATGTTCTCGGAGTAACCTGCTTCGGCATTGCCGAAGAGTGTCCACTCGAGTCCGTCGGGATTGCTGCTGGCAAAAAGCGAGATGCCGCCGCCTACTATCAGCGCGACGATGCCAAGAACTACCAACGTAGTTGCGACCGACGTCCTGTTCTTAACTGTCTCCCCGGTCTGAACATCCTTCAGGAGCTCCGGTCTGGATTCGTGAACGAATACCAGTACCGCTGCAGTAATCAGACCCTCAACCAGACCGATAGCCAGGTGGATCGGAAGCATCAGCGCACAGAATGTGCCAAATGGAAGCTCCGTGATACCTGACAGACTGGTTTCCAGAACGACAGAGAATGCACCCAGCTGCAGTGTGATCACGCATCCCAGGATCGAAGAAATGATTATCTTCAGTCTGTTCGAAGCCCTCTGGCTGGAATTATGGAACCATTTGCTCCGCATGATCGGTCTGTAGATCAGGAAATATCCCACGAAACAGCCATAGAATGCCATGTTCCAAACATTTGCACCAAGTGCCATCAGACCGCCGTCCGCAAAGAACAGGCATTGTATGAGCAGTACCACGATCATCGATAGAAAGCCCGCCCACGGGCCCAACAAGCCGGTGAGCATCATGCCTCCACAAAGATGCCCGGAAGAGCCTGTCCCCGGAATAGTATAGTTGATCATCTGACCTGCGAATACCAGTGCTGCCATAACAGCCATGGTCGGTAGCTTCTTGATGGTCGGTTCCGGGTCCAGTTTTTCTTCTTTTCTCAGTTTAACGATAGAAATTCCTGCTGTTATTGCGGATGCACCGTACATAACTCCGGCGACCGCAGGACTCAGCAAAGCATCAGCCATATGCATAGTTAAATGCCTCCTTTAAAATATATACTCTGGTTGCATATTCATATGCTTTTATGCCGCTTCATGCTGCAATTATCATTTATTCCTACTGATCTCATTTCTGATCTCAGCTATGGACTTGCCATGTTCCCTGGCTGCTCTGGCCAGGTCTTCATATTCCAGCTTCGACTTAGTAACTCCGTATCCGTCTGAATTCTTACGACGGATAGTTCCAAATGGAGTTTCCAGCTGCTCTATCTTGCGCCTCATAGTATATCTTTTTGAAATATTTTCTCTGATCCCTATAGTCGTAGTATATTTAAAGATCTCTTCTATGATCCTGTCTCTGTCCTGGGTATGACACATCACACTCATCATGATGCCGGGACGGCTCTTCTTCATGCCTACAGGAATAGTAAATGCCTCCAGGGCTCCTGCCTCAAAGAGCATCTCCATGGCAAATCCGATCTCCTCGCCTGTCATATCGTCAACGTTGAATGACAGTTCAGATACCACGTCTCCTGCCTCGGCAGTTCTTCCCAGGATAGCCCTGACGCAATTGGCACGTTCGAAATCCTTCTTTCCCATGCCATAGCCGATCCTTTCAGTGCCCATGACAGGCATATCTCCAAAGCTGCTTACAAAGTACTTCAGAAGCGCCGCTCCGGTAGGAGTGCACAGTTCGCTCTTTATCTGACCTCCATAGATAGGTACGTCCTTCAGGATCAGGGCTGTGGCAGGCGTGGGGACTGGCAATATCCCATGCGCACACCTGACTGTTCCACTTCCTACATGCACCGGAGATGCTATGATCAGTTCAGGCCTGATCATGTCTATCAGTAGGCATACTGCTGTCACATCTGCGACCGCGTCCATGGTTCCGACCTCGTGGAAATGGATCTCGTCGATCGGAGAGCCGTGAACAGTACTCTCAGCATCTGCGATCAGGCCATAAACTGCCATGATGTCGTCTTTTACTTTGTCCGGAATATCCATATGATCCCTGACAATATGCTCTATGCCATGCAGGCTGTTATGGTGGTGATGCTCCGTACCATCATGACTATGCTCGTGCATGTGCTCGGACTCCTCCTCGCCATGCACTGTCACGGTGAAATGTGTGCCGGTGATGCCGCATTTTTCGGCAGACTCAGCGATGATCTTCACTCCTGGAATATCCAGGCTGTTTATCTTCTCCAGAAATGCGGCGCGGTCACCCTCATCCAGCAGTTCCCACAGAGCGGCAGAGAGCATGTCCCCTGCAGCACCCATTCCGCAGTCTAAATATAATGTCTTCATGTTCTGCTCCTCCTATCTGTGATTTATCATGCTGGCGAGATATCCTGCGCCGAATCCATTGTCAATATTTACGACCGATACTCCGCTCGCGCATGAGTTAAGCATCGAAAGAAGCGCCGAGATGCCGCCGAATGATGCACCATACCCTACACTGGTCGGAACAGCGATCACAGGGCAGTCTGCCAGTCCGCCTATCACGCTGGCAAGAGCTCCCTCCATGCCCGCTATGGCGATGATGGCTTCAGCACTCATGATCTCATCTATATGTGAAAGGAGCCTGTGAAGTCCGGCCACTCCCACATCGTACAGTCTGATCACTTCATTTCCGTGGACCTCGGCGGTCAGGGCTGCTTCCTCAGCTATCGGGATATCGGAAGTCCCTCCAGTAGCCACAACTATCCTGCCTATCCCGTTCGGCTCCGGGATACTGCCTACTATGGCTGCCCTGGCATCCTTCCTGTAATCAATATCCATTACCCGGCCCACAGCCTCGGCCTTGTCTGCATCCAGCCTGGTGATCAGGATGGTCTTCACGTCATTTTTAAGCATCGCTTCGGCGATACCGATGATCTGCTCTGGTGTCTTGCCTGCTCCATAAATCACCTCAGGTGCTCCCTGACGGATGTTTCTGTGGAGGTCAACCTTTGCAAATCCCAGATCTTCAAACGGATCTTTCTTGAGAGTCAGCAGCGCATCGTCTACGCTGATCTCTCCGCTCTGCACGCTTTCAAGCAGTTTTCTGATATCAGTATTCATACCTTTCCTTTCTTATATACCGGTGTAAAACTCATATCCGGTATATAAAAGGCACACAGTCCCTTTCCAAAGAGACCGTATGCCTTCATGTACATACATATAATACCTTTCGGGCGCTGCAGCCCGCTGTAAATACGTCCCCGAAAGCTTCAGCTTCCGTTATGGCAGATCCGTCTGCCAGTGACATGGATGATTATGCCATAATCTGTATGATTAATCAAGCGACAACACACGGTATGATCACCTGCAGATACCATCGATCCACTCAAAGAGCTGCTTCAGGTCATAGTCGCCTGAATGCGGGATGCCCCATGGCAGCATGAAGTCCACACTGTAGCCTTTGTTCTGCAGAGTTGTTGCCAGTATGACCGGGATAGCGATGGATGTATCTCTGTCATAGGCGCCATGTCTGATGCGCCAGTTAGGCGCGGTATCTGCCTCGCCGATATATTTCAGCGGGTTCAGCATCTTCACCAGCTGCGGATCGGCCATCTCGCCGCCGCACTTGCTGTGTTTCATCGAAAACTCCGTAAAATGCCTGTTGGGAACTTCTGCCGTTCCGAACTCGCTGTTTTCAGGCGTGTTCAGATCTACTCCGTCAAATGCAGGAGCTTCCTTCATCCTGGTGATGGCATGTACATATCCGTCCCAATCGAAGCCGTAAACTATCTTCCTGCCATCCTCTTCCTGACCGAACTGCAGGAAGTCCTGTTTTTCGACCTCGCACCCTTCTACAACTCTGTCCGAGAAATATGTGTCGGTCTCGTGAGTGTCCAGCTGATGCTGCGCGGACTCCATCACATACGATGCCACAAAGTCACTGAAGGTTCCGTTTCCGTCTTCATCCAACTCCAGCGGCTCACCGTATGCATCCTTCAGTCCGAGGCTGTTGACATAGGCGGGGAACATGGCTGCCAGTTCATCTGACATGGCCTTCTGCTCATCTGTCATCTCTGCGTCCACGCTCACAGGACGTCTCTGTCCGTTTTCTTCGGAGATGAACATCTTGACACGGTGGCAGGTCCACTCTCCATTAAACAGCCACTCATATGCCATGTCCGCATTTTCCAGATTGTGGATAGGACAGTAGCAGCTGGCCGCGAACACATCATCCCTCTCATCTGCAGCTCCGATAGCTACAAGGTACGGTGCGTAGTCAGGACTGTTGCCAGTAGCTCCAGCCAGAGCTGACAGGGCACCTCCGGCACTGGTGCCGTTGGTAATGATCTTCTCTGCGTCTCCGGGAACCATAGCGCTGTTGTGTCTGATATAACGGATAGCCGCTTTCATATCCACGATCAGAGCAGGTGCTTTTCCGACACCATCCGGAGAAAGACGTCCTCTGATGCCCGCAGAAGCAACTACATATCCATGGGCGAGCGCTGCAAAGAGTGAATTGGGCCTGCCGGTGGAATGATCTCTGAACTTCTTTTCTCCTGGCTCTTCCGCTGCTCCGGGCATATATCCGCCCACAGAGTTGGGCATGAAGATCGGGGCAGTCTTCAATGTGTAACCGCCCACCTCACCGCCTTCGAAATAACTTTCAGGTGCATATATATTTATCTTCTGAATGGGATCTGCCGGGCACTCGCAATAATCTAGCCCCTCAAATGCCCTGAATGTTATGGTCTCCCCATTCAGCTCGCATGTTCTGACTTCATATTTATCCGGGTTAAACTTAAGTTTATCTGCCATTTATGTACCTCTCATTCATCAGTTAGCTGCGCAACCTCTGCTACCACACCGTCTATCAGTCTGGACATACTCAGGTCCGGGACTCCCACGATGTAATTGTCGCAGTGGTTGACCGGTATCAGTATTCGTTTGGCGCTGCTCTTTCCTACTGCTGTTGCCATGGCTTCGGTGACCTCACCCAGCATGGAGTCAGCTATGACTATCCCCACGGGCCCGATGATCACGTCCGCACTTCTGGCGCAGACAACAACAGGATTCTCTCCTGTGGCGGCTTCATCCGCTCCGGCCTTCAGCATGGCCTGCGTTGCTATGCTGTTCGTGCCGACCGCAACGATATGCAGCCCATGAAAATCCTTCCTGAGCGCAGTGATCACCTGTTTCCCTATTCCGCCTCCCTGGGCGTCAATAACCAGTATGTTCATATTGCCTCCCATACATTTGGTGTCTTAATATAATTACTTACCGCTTTCTTTTAAACAATTATACGGTATCGTGCCATTCTTGTCATGTCCAATTGCCCTCAACTCCAGTGATTATCGGAGTTTGCCTGCATATTTCTCAGGCACTGCACGTCTATCGCTGTCTGGCTCAACCTGATCTGCCTGGCAAAATCTTGTGATTCCATCGTAGGCAATACACGTCTAGCATAGCCATCCTTCAGCTGTTATTGTTACAAATGCTCAGGATCCTTGTTCTGTAACAATGCTTCCACTCATATCTACCTTGTTATAGAGTGCGATATTGTTACAGATTCTTGTTTCATACCATTTGTAACAATACTTACCTCTGTTATATTTCTGGTATTGTGCTGTTATATTGTTACAAATAACATATTATCTCGATATGTAACAATACTCGCCATACAATCTCTTTGTCTGATGAATACTATATTGTTACAAATGCCCAGCTACTGCGATTTGTAACAATATTCATACTTATCGGTTCCGGTAACTGATAGAAAACATTGTTACATAGGCTGGTTTCTACAAATTTGTAACAATATTTATGCATTTTACAGATCTGACAATATATTGACCTTTGTTAATAATATCTGTTTTGAACCGTATTTAACAATTATATGACTTTTTCTAATTGGGAGTTGAGCAGATTGCACCAGTCTGACATCAGTTAAGACTGCTTAAATATCTCTAAGCACTATCAGATCTGACTCGGCTCCTCTGTTTATGAAAAGATGATCGGGATATCGCCGTGCAGAAAGATACGGATCAGCCCGATCACAACAAGGTGTGCCGGGTAATAGATATAGAAGAACCACTTCATTCCTTTCCATGTGCCGCGCTGACCGTTGTACATGGAAAGGATGGGAATCGTCAGAAATGTGAACATCTGCAGCGCGCCATACAGTTTGTCGAGAAACAGGAAATATACCAGTGCATATACAAATGTCCATATCACGATGTCGAGAGCCTGCAGTTTGAACCTGTCTCTGTGGGCATACAGGAAGAACGGGCACATAACTGCGATGCTGGACCAGTCTGAAGGAAACGCGATCAGTTTTATCTGGTCTGCATTAAGGATCTTTTTGACTATAGTTTATAATATCAGTTCATCACACCCTGCTCACACGCAGTGCCCTGATCGCATTCAGTATAGCCAGCACCATTACGCCCACGTCTGCAAAGATGGCCAGCCACATGTTGGCGATGCCGAGCGCTCCGAGCACCAGGCAGATCACCTTGATGCCTATGGCAAACCAGATGTTTTCATATACTATGCGCAGCGTCTTTCTGGAAATGCGGATGGCTTTGGCGATCTTCATCGGGTCATCATCCATCAGGACCACATCTGCCGCCTCGATGGCTGCATCCGATCCGAGTGCTCCCATCGCGATACCTATGTCTGCTCTGGAAAGTACCGGGGCATCATTGATACCGTCACCGGTGAATGCGACCTTGCCCCTGCCGGTCTCCTCTGATATCAGCTGCTCCACTTTTGCGACCTTGTCAGCCGGAAGAAGGCCTGAGTATACCTCAGTGATCCCCAGCTCCTTGGCCGCTGCGTCTGCTGCCTGTTTTCCGTCGCCTGTCAGCATAACGCATCTTCTGATACCCGCAGCCTTCAGAGCCGCGATCGCCTGTCCGGAAGTATCTTTTACAACGTCCGATATGACGAAATGTCCGGCATAGCTGCTGTCTATGGCCACATGGATCACTGTGCCTGCGTCTTCATCGCCACAGGAGATGGCCTGAGTACCTTCGAGCGCCATCAGTTTGTCATTTCCGACCGCTACTCTCTTACCGGAGACCGTAGCAGTGACACCATTGCCGCTGATCTCCCGGATATCTGCAGCAGTATACTGCGCCTCTCCCATCCTGGCAGCGGCATTTCTGATGCTCAGCGCTATAGGATGTGAAGATGCGCTCTCAGCCGCAGCTGCAAGTTTCAGCAGCTCATGTTCCTCCAGAGTGTTGTGGTGCAGAGCGTTTACCTCAAAGACTCCTTTTGTCAGAGTACCGGTCTTGTCAAAGACGACCGTATCGACCTGTGACAGGGTCTCGAGATAGTTCGAACCCTTGATCAGAATTCCTTCGTGGCTGGCACCGCCTATACCGGCAAAGAAACTGAGCGGTATGCTGATGACCAGCGCGCACGGGCAGCTGATGACCAGGAATGTCAGAGCCCTGTATATCCAGTTCTCCCAGCCAGGCGTGTTTCCTGCAAGCAGACTGATGATCGGAGGGATCACCGCCAGAGCCAGCGCGCAACCGCAGACGGCGGGAGTGTATATACGGGCGAATTTCGAGATGAAATCCTCTGAGCGGGACTTGCGCGAGCTGGCATTTTCCACCAGATCCAGTATCTTAGATACCGTTGACTCTCCGAATGCCTTCGTAGTACGGATCTTCAGCACACCTGTCATATTGATGCTGCCGCTGATGATCTCATCGCCTTCATGAGCAGTCCTCGGAAGGCTCTCTCCGGTCAGCGCGCTGGTATCCAATGCGGATGTTCCCTCGCAGACAACACCGTCTATGGGGACCTTCTCACCGGGACGCACCACGATGACGCTTCCTGCCTCGACCTCGTCCGGATCCACCTGCTCCAGCTCGCCGTCCACTTCGATATTGGCATAGTCCGGACGGATATCCATCAGTTCGGTGATATTGCGGCGGCTCCTGCCCACTGCATAGCTCTGGAACCACTCACCGATCTGATAGAACAGCATGACGGCAACCGCCTCGTTGTAATCGCCGCTCTGCTCATAGATGGCGATGGCAAATGCTCCGATGGTCGCCACGCTCATCAGGAAGCATTCATCGAAAGGCCTGCGATTTATGATCCCGCGTCCGGCCTTCTTCAGGATGTCATATCCAACTGTGAAATAAGGGATCAGAAACAGTGCAAGCCTCAGCCAGCCGGAGAATTCCGGCAGCCTTCCTATAGGCAGCACTCCTGTAAATGATAATATATTGAGAATGATCATCAACGCAGCTGCGGCGATGATCCTGATAAGCAGTTTTTTCTGTTTTCTTTTCATGAGCCTTCTGTGTATGGACGTATCGGTGTTATCTGAACGCAGATAGCATCTTCAAACAGCCCACACCCCGGATCCGCGATCAGAATTCGATCTCGCAGTCCGGCTCCACCTTTCTGCAAGCTTTGAAAACCTTTTTCATGACGGACTTTTCATCGCTTCCGTCAGCAAACTCCACGGTCATTTTCTGGGTCATGAAGTTTACGACAGCGCTCTCCACGCCATCCACCTTGCGAGTGGTCTCCTCCATCAGGTTTGCACAGTTTGCACAGTCAACTTCGATATTGTATGTTTTTTTCATGAGTATTACTCCTCTGCAGGTCTGTTGTTTTTAATCTGGTCTGAATATAATGAGTCCGGGCATTTAAGTCAACATGTTTTAAATTGATATTGCTCTTTGGACTATTATTGTTTCCATTTGGATTATTTTTCTGGTAAAATGATTTCAGCCAGATCAGAACTGATCTGCAGCAGAAAGGAGCCTGACATGCGTCTGCCTCACCATCATCATAACAATTCCGAAGCGATCGCCGCACATATGCCAGACCGTGATAACTTCCATACAGTCTCTTCATTTTTCAGACAGCTTGGGGACCCGAACAGGATCCGTATCCTGTGGCTTTTGTGCCACACCGAGGAATGCGTGATAAATATTGCGGCCATCATGGGAATGAGCAGTCCTGCTACCATCCACCATCTGAAGCTGCTCAGGGAAGCTGGTCTGGTGGAAAGCCGCAGAGAAGGAAAAGAGGTATATTACAGGGCGGCTCAGGCAGAAGAAGCCAATGCTCTGCACTATATGATCGAGGAGATGATGAAGATCTCATGTCCCGATGTCAGAGAGGACGAGATGCATATCGCTCTTCACAGCCATCCGCATGATCACGAAGAGCATATGCATAATGATGGCAGCCCTGTCTTAAGCATTCACGGTCATGATCATCGTATAAATGCCGGAGAGCACCTCCCTGCCCCGGAACATTCTGAGCCTGCGCATACAGCCCATGACAATGCTGAGCTGATAGAACAGGTACACGAACTGCTGACCAAAGACCTGCGCATACATTACCCGGTCGAGGAGCTCTCTAAGATATTTCATATCAATACGACTACTCTGAAAGAAGAGTTCCGTAGGACATATGGCCGTCCCATAGCCACATACATGAGAACGCTGCGTATGCAGACTGCTGCGGAATATCTGTCATCGACGTCTCTGGATATCGGTGAGATCGCAGAAGCTGTGGGATATTCCAGCCACAGTAAATTCACAGCGGTATTTAAAAAATACTCCGGCATGCTCCCGAAGGCATACCGGAGTAAAAACAATTCTATGTCCGAATGAACCGCCTGTGCATACCAGGCACACCTGTTCAGGCTTCTTTGCGGTTCTTGATCGCGCCGACCATCATGATGAGTGCACAGATGAGCATCAGGATCACGTCAATTATATATACAATGCTATATACGACAGGTCCCCAGTGGAATGTCACAATTCCCAGCGCCATCACCGCAAATGTCAGTACCAGTCTTCCGAAGAATATGATCAGGTATATGGGGATCCATCTCTTTGTTCTGTATGATGCAAACCCGTAGCATATGCCCATCATTATCGTAAAGAAAGAGATAAAGAACTGGCAGATCCCTCCGACTCTGATAAGCGGCCCGGCGATCCCCAGTACTGCCTGAGGAGTTACGAACAGTCTCAGCAGCACAGCAGGGGCTGCCACATGGAGTACTGCCAGGAACAATGCTACCAGAGCAGCGACTCCGCCCACAATAAATGCTGCCGCCTTCGCTCTGGTCCTGGCCAGAATAAATGCTGCGAGTGCGAATCCATCCATGACTCCTGCCAGCCCTGTCATTCTTATCACAGCATTGGCAGATGTGACCGCGGAAAGACTTTCGACTCCCATATATCCAACGAACCGGGAAGTTATTATGGATGTCAGATACGCAGTGATCCAGAGCAGGACCGAATACAGACTGATGATCACCACGTCTTTTGTTCTGATCTTCCACAGATACTTTCTTCTGGCTATGAGTGCTATGACAACCGGGATCAGACCGATAATAAGTACTGCCAGACTGGTAGCACCGGATATCAGATTGCTTCTGACAACCTGACTGATGGATGAAGATGGAGCGCCTGCAGCTGTCAGCTGGAGTATATTTATACCCAGTGACGCCAGTATAGCCAAAATGCCCAGTGCTGCGTAGATGATCACCAACACGATCGCCGGTTTGGTGCTGCCCTTTTCGCCCAGAGGTGTGTAACGGTTCTCTCTGGTGATAGGCTGCGCCGGTCTGTTCATCTGAGGCTGTGTCTGCGCGAACGGCACGGGCTGCGGTTCCACCTGCGGCTGAAGTTCCTGTACACCTGGTGCATACGCTGAACTCTCCTGCGGCGCATATGCCTCCTCTACCTTACAGCCACAGTTTGTGCAGAACTTTGTACCGGGCTGCAGTTCACTTCCGCAATTAGTACATTTCATGTTCTTTAGTTTCCCTTCGCTATTTTATTCGTGTATCAAAAAATGCCCTGATATCGCCGGGTCCGGCCTCTGCCGACCCTTGAGCAAATCCGTTCCTTCCGCCTCCGCGGCCGAAAAGGGCGGCGTTCATGTCCTTAACGAGTGCGCTGATATCCGCTCCTTTGTGGATCAGAGCATATCTGTAGACTCCGCCTGCTTTCGTAAAGACTGCGACGAGCGTATCATTTCTATCCGAGATCATATCTGCCAGCTGTCTGCCCTGCTCAGGCGGAAGATCGTCGTCTATGATCAGGATATTCTCCTGACCGTTATATCTGTCCGCTATCACCTCGAGCATCCTGTCAGCCAGAGCTGACACCTGACTCTTCAGCTGGGTATTTTCTTCTATCAGATGCTGCACTCTGGACGGAGTGTTCTCTTCAGATGTGCTGAGCAGTACGGCCGTCTCCTTGTTGGCCGCCTGTCCCGCAGAAAGGAAATCCAGTGCTCTCTTTCCACAGTACATCTCGATCCGGGTCCCTTCATGGAAGTTCTTGGCCGAAACGAGCTTCACCAGTCCGACCTGCGCCGATGAAGATACATGCGTACCACAGCATGCACACATATCGGCCCCGGGGAAGCTGGTGATGCGCACCTCTCCCGACAGCTCCTTCTTGCTGCGGTAGTCAAGCCTCTTCAGTTCGTCTGCATCCGGCCACATGACTATGAACGGGTGATCCTCCCAGATATACTGATTGGCTCTGGCCTCTATCTCAGCTGCCTCTTCCGGACTGATCCGGACGTTGTAGTCAATAGTGACTGTGTCCTCTCCCATGTGGAATCCCACATTGTCACAGTCAAAAGCGCTGCAGATCATGCCGCTGACTATGTGCTCGCCGGAATGCTGCTGCATATGGTCAAACCTGCGTTCCCAGTCGATGCATCCGTGAACGGCCTGCCCCGGCTGCAGCTCAGGAAAAGCTGCGCTTACAGCCTGCTTTGCTTCGCCTTCTTCCGGCTGAGCGCTGTGCCAGATATCTCCGTCCTTTTCATGTACATCCACTATGCTGATCTCAAATCCGGAAGGTGTCCGCATGACGCCATGATCAGCCCCCTGACCTCCGCCTTCCGGATAGAAGGCTGTTTCATCCAGCCTGATCAGGAGGTCAGAACCGTCAGTACTGACCTCCACGATGTGTGCGTCAAATTCACGCATATATGCGTCTTTGTAGTAGAGCTTTTCTGTCATTTATTTCATGAATCCCAGAAGTGAGTTCAGCAGAGAGCTGCCATCGTCAGAGCTGCCTGATGATGCGCCGCCGAACAATTCCATAGGTGACGAGGTCTGGGGAGCCTGCTCCTGTACAGATGATCCTCCGAAGAGTCCGCCTAGAAGTCCGCCCAGACCGCCCTGTGACGGAGTCTGAGTTGTGGTTTCAAAAGGAGTAACAGGCTGTGCCTGTGCTGCAGAGGTCTGCGCACCGCCAAATGCTCCCAGCAGGTCAGTGAAGTCAAATCCACCTGCAGATGCCGCGGTATTTGTCGCTGCGCTGTTTGCAGAGGTTGTAGCTGCTGACAGACCGCTCATCATTGCGGGAGCCATGTTGCCGAGCAGGCTGTTGACCTGTGAAGTGGATGCGCCGGTCTGCTGTGACAGGGACTGGATCACAGAATCTGTATTCTGTCCCAGGATGTGTCCGATGATGGCATGTCCGTCTGCCTCATCCGCATTTGAGATCTGGGAAGCCATAGTCTCTGTGCTGGTATGCTGAGACAGTGCGCCGAGCAGGGACTGTGCGCCTTCCTGTGAGGATGCATTGCTGGTCAGCGCTGACAGCAGCATGGGAAGCGCAGCACTGATCAGGCTGGACACCACTGACTTGGATGCGCCTGTCTTTCCGGATAACGCTTCAACAGATGAAGAAGATGACATTGAGCCCATAAGCATGTTAAGTAAATCCATAACTGATCCTCCTGATCATAATATTTGTTTTTATTATACTATGGTCCGCACGATTTGAAGAAATTATTTTTATATTCTGACGGTTTCACACATGCCGGCGCTGTTTTGATATACATTTCAGGGGGCTTGGGTGTATAATGACATATACTTAATCTATTCTTATTATTCAGGAGTACTAAATATTATGATCAAACTTACAGATAAGCCCGTATGGCTCATAGACGGAGAACGTCTCAGTTTCGACTATCCCGAAACAGGCGGCACTGTCAGTGTTAGTGAAGCCCGCAAGGGTACCATGGCCTACTCTATCCTGAAGGCCCACAATACTTCCGATGACATGTCTGCGCTGAAGATCCGCTTCGACAAGCTGATCTCACACGACATTACCTATGTTGGCATCATCCAGACTGCCCGCGCGTCGGGTCTGGAGAAGTTCCCCATCCCCTACGCCCTGACCTGCTGCCACAACTCTCTGTGCGCAGTCGGCGGAACCATCAACGAGGATGACCACGTATTCGGTCTGACATGCGCTCAGAAATACGGCGGCATCTTCGTTCCTCCTCATCAGGCAGTCATCCACCAGTTCGCCAGAGAGATGATGGCCGAAGGCGGAGCTATGATCCTGGGTTCAGACTCTCATACACGTTACGGCGCGCTCGGAACCATGGGTGTCGGCGAAGGCGGCGGTGAGCTGGCCAAACAGCTCCTCAACAAGACCTATGATGTAGGCATGCCCGAGATCGTCTGCATATATCTGACAGGCTCACCTGCCAGAGGTGTCGGTCCTCAGGACGTTGCCCTCGCTATCGAAGGCGCGGTATTTGAGAACGGCTTCGTAAAGAACAGAGTCATGGAATTCGTTGGCCCCGGTATTGCAGGTCTGTCCGCTGACTTCCGTATCGGTATCGACGTCATGACCACAGAGACCACATGTCTGTCATCCATCTGGCAGACAGACAGCGAGATCCAGGACTTCTATGCGATCCACGGCAGACCCGAGTGCTACAAGGAGATCCGTCCTGCCAGTGTGGCATATTATGACAGACTGATAGAGATCGACCTCAGTACCATCAAGCCCATGATCGCCATGCCCGTTCATCCGAGCAGTACATATACCATCGAAGAGTTCCAGGCCAATATGGACGACATCCTGGCTGAGACTGAAGAGCGCGCAAGAAAATCTCTGGCAGCTCCCGATTTCACACTCAGAGACAAGGTGAAGAACGGCAGACTCTATGTTGAGCAGGGCATCATCGCAGGCTGCGCAGGCGGCGGGTTTGAGAATATCTGTGCCGCAGCCGATATCCTCCGTGGAGGCAGCATCGGTTCAGGCGAGTTCACACTCAGCGTATACCCTGCCAGCATGCCCGTATATATGGAACTAGTCAAAAACGGTGTTATGGCCGACCTGCTCTCTGCAGGCGCTGTCATGAAGACCGCATTCTGTGGCCCTTGCTTCGGAGCAGGCGATACTCCTTCCAACGGTGCCTTCAGTATCAGACATTCCACCAGAAACTTCCCGAACAGGGAAGGCAGCAAGCCGGGTGCCGGACAGGTTGCCAGCGTAGCTCTGATGGATGCCAGATCTATCGCCGCAACAGCCGCCAACAAGGGCTACCTCACAGCCGCAACCGATATCGACGTGGACTTCACCAAGAAGAAATACTTCTTCGACAAGAGCATCTATGACAACCGTGTATTCAACGGTGTCGGAAACGCTGACCCCGATCAGCCGATCAAGCAGGGTCCCAATATCAAGGACTGGCCCGAGATGGGTGCGCTCCCGAAGAACCTCATCCTCAAGGTGGTCAGCGAGATCCACGATCCTGTCACAACCACAGACGAGCTGATCCCTTCAGGCGAAACATCTTCATACAGATCCAATCCTCTGGGACTGGCAGAGTTCACCCTGTCCAGAAAAGATCCCGACTATGTCGGCGAGGCCAAGAAGGTCCGCGATGTGGAAGCGGCCCGCAGAGACGGAAAGTGCCAGGGTACAGCCAACCCCGAATTCAAGCCTGTCAAGCATACTCTGATGAAGTACTTCAGCTTCACCGATGATGAGTTCGGTGTAGGTTCAACCATCTACGCTGTCAAACCTGGTGATGGCTCAGCCCGCGAGCAGGCAGCCAGCTGCCAGAAGGTACTGGGCGGATGGGCCAATATCGCCCATGAGTATGCGACCAAGAGATACCGCTCCAATCTGATCAACTGGGGCATGGTTCCATTCATCTTCCCTGAGATGGATATTCCTTTCGGAAAAGGCGACTGGATCTACATCCCTGATATCGCAGAGAAAATAGCTGCAGATAAGACCGAGTTCACCGCCTATGTAGTAAATACCGAAGCAGAGGCAAATGCTCCTACAGACTGTTCTGTAGCCGAGAACTTCTCAGAGAAGAAGGATCCTGACAATACTGCAGATCTCAGAAAGATCACTCTGAAGATGGATCCTCTGACAGCAGATGAGCAGGATATCATCCTGAAGGGATGCCTGATCAACTACTACAGAGACTGAGGCATAGCCTGATATCAGGCCGATGTTCACAGGTTTTGTAAATATCCACTAACAGTGCGAGGGTGTAATACAGAAAATGTATTACACCCTCTTTTTATGCGCACTTTTCACGAAAAAAATATAGCCCGTTGACAGGCATTTACCACCCGTATTAGAATGTGATCACCATCTGATCTGCAGATGCACCGCCTGCCATTTCAGGCAGCCGGTTATTTCAAAAAACAAAAAGAGAGGATATGAATGTGTCCAGGTATATTTGTGCTGTCCTTGCAGACAGTCCGGATTACGTCAACCGTTTTTTAATGTACTTCAAGCTCAACAGAAATCCTTCTTTTGAGGTGATCGGGTTTACCAGCCAGAAAGCTCTGGGGGATTATCTTTCAGACAGTATGGTTGATATATTGCTGCTTTCCCGGGATTTTGAATACAAAAACAATAAACTGACAAAACGAGAGGAGGAACCTGCAACAGGGTTAACACTGCACCTGGCGAACGTAAAAAGGATCGTATTCCTGGGAGAGCAGCAGGATCTGAGCAGCATACCCGGTCAGATCAACTGTTTCAGATCGATGAAGGAGATCTCTCAGGATATTGCAGAGATCGTTTCCGAACTGAAATCCGGTGAAGACCGTCTCTCGGAAAAACCTCCTGATATCTATTCGCTCTATTCCATGACCAGAAGCCAGGACCCGGCCGAGTTTGCCGAGAGACTGGCAGGAGCATTCCCGGAGGACTCCCATGTGCTCTACATGGATCTGGATACATTTTCCGGACTAGCTATCAGACTGGGAGCACCCGTTATCTCAGCCATGTCAGATTGTGTATTCAGTTATCTCTCTGACAGAGATCTGTTCAGAGATACTCTCACATCATCCATACGCAGCAGAGGACGGATAAGTATCCTGTGTGCACCTGTCTGCCTGAAGGACCTGGACGAGATATCATCTCTGGGATGGAGTGATTTTCTGAATCAGACTGCCTGGATAGGCGGATTTGACAAGATCATCATAAATATCTCTGATTCCTGCAGAGATATGCCCGGTATCTTCGGGATCTCAAGAGAAATATATATTTTCGACAACGGCCAGAGTAATGAATATACGCAGTCCAGAGCTGCCGCTTTTCACAGATACTTTGAAAGCAGAGGACGGACCGACATTACAGAGAGATTCAGGAAGGCCATATAGAAAGGAACTGCCATGAGTGAACTTACAAATGAACTCAGGACCAGACTTATACAGACTATAGATACAGAACGAAGCATCAGTAACGCAGAGCTGCATCAGATCATAGCCAGAATGGTAAACGGTGAATACCTGGGAACGATAACACCGGTCAGCGACAGACTGCGTACTGTAAAGGAACTGCAGAATTCCATCCGGGGTCTGGATATCCTCGAAGAACTCTTAGATGACGGTGACATTACCGAGATCATGATCAACGGACCATCTGAGATCTTTATAGAAAAGGCAGGAGTTATCTCGGCATACAACGGATCTTTTTCATCCGCAGAGCGGCTCTCCGATATCATTCAGACCATAGTCAGTCAGGCAAATAAAAGGGTAAACGAGTCATCTCCGATAGTAGATACCAGACTGCCTGACGGCTCCAGGATCAATGTGGTCCTTCCCCCGATATCTGTGGGAGGCGCATGTGTGACCATCAGGAAATTCCCCAAGGAAGCGATCACCATGGATACTCTTATTTCATTCGGCAGCATCTCGTCTGACGCGGCTGAATTTCTGAAGGTCCTGACCCGCTCTGGCTACAACATATTTATCAGCGGCGGAACCGGATCCGGCAAGACCACATTCCTCAATGCGCTGTCTGATTTTATTCCGAAGGATGAAAGGATCATAACCATAGAGGACTCTGCTGAACTGCAGATACGCGGAATAAAGAATCTGGTCCGTCTGGAGTGCAGGCAGGCCAATACAGAAGGTGAAAACGAGATCACCATCAGAGACCTGATCCGCACTTCGCTCAGAATGAGACCGGACAGGATCATAGTCGGAGAGGTACGGGGAGCTGAAAGCTTCGATATGCTGCAGGCTATGAACACCGGGCACGATGGCAGCCTGTCCACAGGACATGCCAACTCTCCCGCAGATATGCTGACCAGGCTGGAAATGATGGTCCTGATGGCAGCAGATATGCCTCTTGGCGCTATCCGCAGTCAGATCGCATCTGCACTGGATATCCTCGTTCATCTGGGAAGGCTTCCCGACGGCAGCCGCCGGGTCCTGGAAATATCAGAAGTCTGCGGTGTACACTCCGGCAGCATAGTCCTCTCTCCTCTGTTTGTTTACAGCGACAGCAGCGGGAGTCTCGTCAGGACAGAAAACGAACTGCAGCAGACCAGAAAGCTGCAGCTTAAAGGAATAGCGCCATGAAAAAAAGTCTTGTTAAAGAGCTGGCAGTGATCGCTCTGTTTGCAGTTATCCTGTTCCTTTTCTACAGGAGCTTTTGGGCATTTCTGCTGCTCCCCCCTGTAGTGGTCATATATCACAGGAAATGCATGAAAGAAAGGAAAGCGCTGCGCAGCCAGGAACTCTCATTTCAGTTCAAAGATGCCCTTGAGTCTGTCACGGCTGCACTCAGGGCAGGTTACTCATTTGAAAACTCTCTGTCAGAGGCAGCCAGAGAAATGGCTTCCCTGTATGGCAGCAAAGCAGCCATAACCAAAGAACTGAATCATGTATGCAGTGAGATCAGTCTCGGCATCAATACCGAAACCGCGCTGACCCACCTGGCAGAAAGAGCTCGGACGGAGGATATAGATATATTTGTCTCCGTATTCCGGATAGCACTGAAAAGCGGAGGAGACATGGTAGACATCATCAGGAAAACCGCCGGCGATATAACAGCCAGAATCGATACCAGGAATGAGATATCCGTCCTGATCAGCGCCAAGAAACTGGAACAGACGATCATGTCATTCATGCCCATGGGGATCATCATATATATAGGTATTGCATCCCCTGATATCCTGGCTCCGCTGTATGGCAACATCACAGGCGTCATCATCATGACCATCTGTCTGTTCATATATGCCGCCGCATATTTTATCTCTGCAAAGATCATGGCGATCGAGGTGTAACATGCTGACCATATATGTGATCATTATCTGCGTGATACTTCTGTTATCCGCAGTGTTCCATAAATACAAATCAGATATTTTTAAGCAACTGGCCCGCAAAGAGCACCCCCTAAAGTTTCTCTACCCGGCCGCTGCACGGGTCTATGACCTTGCAAAAGGTATCTTCAGGCTCAGACCATCAAAGACCTCACTTCTAATGAAACAGCTGTGCGTTAAGGAAAATATCGACACAGACATGTATGTTTTCACAGTCAGGAAGATTGCTTCAACCATCGGTATTATCCTGGCAGCGTGCGCAGCAGGGGTGCTCCTTTGTATAAACGACCAGAGCGGTCAGACCGTCAGCAATCTGGCCCGCTCACCCTATGGCACAGGCAATACTGTCTATCAGCTGGATGTGGACTATGAAGGAAACAAAGAAAGCATAGATATCTCCATAGAAGCTGCCAGACGGACTCATGATGAGATCCTGGAGCTTTTTGACAAAAGCTATCCTGCAGTCATTAATGAAATGCTGGGAGAAAACGTATCAGCAGGACATGTCAGCTCACCGGTACATCTCATCAGTTCCTATGGGGACATCAAACTCTATTGGGAGATAGAAGACACATCTCTCCTGAGTTATAACGGAGAGATCACCGAAGATATCGAAGAAGGAGCCGATGTCCCCCTGCAGCTGTTTGTAACATTTACCCTGGATGATGTGTCTGAAGTCTTTTCAGTGCCGCTGGTGCTCTCCGCACCGTCCCTGACCGAAACAGAACGCCTGGCGATACGCATCGCAGAGGAGATCCGAAACAGCAATTCAGAATATTCTTCTACAGTGGATCTGCCGGAAAGTGTTGACGGCGTCGCGGTCAGTTTTACCAGACCCCGGAGCTTCGACCCCAAAGCGCTGCTTATCATCACCATCATAGCAGCCGGCTGTGTGTTCTTTTTATTTAATAAGAGGCTGGAAGACGCTGTAAAGAAAAGAAACGAACAGATGTGCATCGATTTTACAGAGATCGTATTCAAGCTCAGTCTGCTGTATGAAGCCGGACTCAGTATCTTCAGGGCCTGGGAGAGGATCGTCACGGAACACGAAGAATCTCTGTCTGGGAAAGGCCGGACCGAAGACCGCTATGCATACAGGGAAATGAAGCTGACACTGGAGCAGATCCGGAACGGAGCCAGTGAAGCAGAAAGCTACGGTCAATTCGGAAGAAGATGCGGACTGCACCAGTATATCAAGCTGGGAAACATACTGGAGCAGAACCTGACCAAAGGAGCCCGCGGCATGAAAGCACTGCTTCGTCAGGAGGCCCAGGATGCATTTGAAGAACGCAAACGTTCAGCCCGAAGAAAGGGCGAAGAAGCCAGCACCAAGCTGCTGATACCTATGATCATGATGCTGATAGTCGTGATGATGATCGTGGCAGTACCCGCGCTCATGTCATTCAGCTTCTGATAAATAAATACTATAAGGAGGAAACCTATGTTTATCATTCAATCAATCGCTAACTGCCTTCAGTCTGCAATGCAGCGGACTTCAGAAAAACTGGCAGACGACTCCGGGATAGGTGTGATAGAGATCATCCTGATCCTGCTCGTTCTGGTAGGACTGGTCCTGATATTCAAGGATCAGATCGTATCTCTGGCAAGAAGTATCTTTTCCAATATCAACACCCAGGCCGGAGGCGTATGAGAAACATTTCCCGGCGCCTTCCCTGCGTCATCACAGTCTATATGTCTCTGATCCTGATCCTGGTGTGTGCACTTATCTTTACACTGATCGAATCAGCCAGGGTCAGTGGTATCAGAGCCCACCTGAAGAGCGTCACATATATGGCTGAAGACTCTGTTTTTGCAGGGTTTGCAGAGCCAGTATTTGACAGATACGGTGTAATGATGCTCTGGTGTCCGGACAGCGAATTTGCAGAAAGATTCTCTTACTATGCAGATGCCAATCTGAACCGTTCATATATTAACGGACTTATGTATACCGATATCTACGGTGCCAGCCTCAGGGATGTCACACTGGAACAGGTCAGTCATCCTACTGATGAAGGGGGCCAGGTCTTCGCAGATCAGGTATATCAGTATATGAATTACTATCTGGTTGAAGACGCTGCAAAACGTATCCTCGAGAATGTATCTATCTTTGATCAAGGAGGCAAGGTCGATGCCTTTATGGAAAGGATCGAATCTTTTGGAAAGACGTTCCAAAAGGTTGAAGACGCAGTAGGCAAGGTCCGGGACAAGATCAACAAGGCCAAAGCAGTAGCCAAGGATCCTCAGATAATCCTGGAGCAGGCTGCTGAATATCTGGAGGCATTCGCAGACGGAGACGAAGACGCAGCCTCAGACTTTAAGAAAACCATGTCCGAACTGAAGAAAGCCAGGGATAAGTTGAAGTCCAGGCTCGAAGACGTCCAGTCTGCTGCCGACAGTTATTACGACTGTGTCGAAAAGGCTAGGGAGGCCGTAGAAGAACTGGAGAGCGTACTGGAGCTGGACAGGGATGAATTCGACCCGGAGATCTACGAAGCAGTGGAAGAACAGGTCCGAGATATCCGTCAGAAATGTGCAGACACGGACTTTGATTACTATCTGGTAGGTGCAAATGAAGATATCACCTCTGACTACATAGACAGGCTGAGCAGCCTGGATGAACTGTTTACTGCCACCAAAGACGCTCTGGATGAAGAAAATGCCGAAGACATAACGTCTCTGACAGATTACTTTCAGGATATTTTCTCAGACTTCAGTCTGGACAATCTGGGAGTCAATTTCGACGACAGCACCGTAGAAAAAGAAGACGACAGCTTCCTGTCTCAAGTCAGTGATTTCTTCAAGGCAGGTATCCTGGGGTTTGTTGCAGGAGAGGTGTCTGACAGATCCATCGATATCAGTGTGCTCCCATCAAAGACCTGTATGGAAGGGTCCGACCTGGACAATGAGAAAGAAAACATCCTGGAGGCGTCTCTTAACAAGGCCATCTATGGGGAGTATATACTGCAGCATTTCGGAAACTGCAGCAACAATGACGGCAATGCACCTCTCTCATATGAGGCTGAATATATTCTGGGAGGAAGATCGTCAGACAGAGACAACCTGGCTGCGGTGGTAGGTGAGATCGTGCTGATCCGAACCGGATGCAACCTGATCAGCCTGCTGAAGAGTACCTCCAAAAAGGCTGAGACCTATGCGCTGGCCTCATCACTCGCCGGATTTACGGGAATGCCGATAGTGATCAAGATCGTACAGATACTTGTCATGACAGCCTGGGCTCTGGCAGAGAGCATGGCAGATGTCAAAGCTCTGATCGGAGGCCACAAGGTCCGTACGATCAAGGACGACGAGGACTGGTATATCTCACTTGCAGGGATAAAGAATTTCGGTCAGGACTCCCTCAGCTCAGAAGGCAACGAACGCGGACTGACCTATGAAGCATATCTCAGACTCCTGCTTCTTATGCAGGGACGGAAAAATCAGTATTTCCGCACCATGGACCTGATCCAGGCCAATATGTGTGACCAGGAAAATGAAGATTTTCGTATAAGTGACTGTATCTGTGCAGCCACTGCAGATGCTGTATACACCGCACCGCATCTGTTTACCACATTTCCATTTACCCAGGCAGTTCTGGGAATATCCGAAGGCAGATATGAATTTGATATCTGTCAGGATTATTCTTATTGAAACCATATGCTCAAAGGAGGGGAGAAATGTCCTTTCAGACTTCAAAATATCAAACCATTATCCGAGACATTCCTCACTATATTCATCCCCCGAATGACGAAAGGGCATTCCTGCCCTCCTTTGGGCTTTTTATAAGATGCAGGGCCAGTCTGACCATAGAGGCTGCTCTGGTCCTGCCGGTCTTTCTGTTCTTTGTGGCCTGCATGATACATTTTCTGTTGCTTATATCTCTGCAGAGCCATATCCAGCTGCATCTCGATGAAGCAGCCAGGCAGATAGGAAAGCGGGCTTATATTGCAGATGAGTCCGAAATACTGTCGCTGATCAGTTCCAATTCATTTACCATTCGGGCGGAGGTCCTGACGGGCGATCTGCCTGACCGTATAAACGCATCAAGAATACAGGACGGTACATCAGGCTTCTCAACATTTCTGTCCTCCTACGACAAGAGCTCTTCCGAGCTGGATGTCGTAGCTACGTACAACTACACTTTTCCATATATACCTGAAAGGATCGCTTCTTTCAGATTTCTTCAGAGAAGCCTGTGCCGGGCCTGGACCGGTGAGCCTCTCGCGGAGGCAAAGACAGAAGACGATGGATCCGGAGAAGGCAGGATAGTATACATCACCCCTGCGGGCAGGGCGTGGCACGCCACACCTCTATGTCACTATCTGGACCTGTCCATCAGACCTGTTTCCATTGACATTGTCTCCAGTCTGCGAAACGACAGCGGCGGAAGGTACGGCAGATGTAAATGCGTGACAGACACCGAGATGGTCTATATCACCAATTACGGTATCCTCTATCACTCTGATATCACCTGTTATGCCCTCAAGCGAACTGTAATGGCTGTGGATATCTCAGAAGTGGGCAGCAGACACCCATGCAAGAAGTGTGCTGCAGATGAAGCAGGAGGCAGCTGAAATGATCATGACCATCATTTCCAGGACCGTACTGCTGTTGGTACTCGCAGGCGCTGCATTTATGGATGTCAGAGATCTGTCTCTGCCGATATGGTTTATCACTGCGGCAGGAGTGGTTGGGACCACTCTGCAGCTGATATCCGGCCAGGTTCTTTTCTATGAGATCCTGCTGGGACTCATTCCCGGACTCTGCATGCTGGGAGTATCATTTCTTTCCCGCAGATCAGTCGGCCTGGGCGATGCGCTGATGATGACCGTGGCAGGAACATTTCTGGGATTTTCAGATACCGTCTGGCTAATGCTTGCTTCATTCAGTATATGTGCACTGGCATCTCTGTATCTGATGATCTTTCTGAAAAAGAAAGGAAGATCAACCATTCCGTTTATGCCTTTTATGCTCAGCGGATATATCTGCATCGCCGCTTTTATCTAATACGGCAAAGGAGTATTCCATATGAACCGGCTAAATATAAAAAATATAGCGCGCCTCAGGGCGGACGCTTCATTCACCATTGAAGCTGCCATCATACTGCCGCTCACATTTGTGATGATAGTCTGGCTGATCAATGCTTCTCTGGGGATCCATGGCAGCTCTGTGGCGTTCAGTGATGCCCTATACCAGATCATTGACCAGGCGCCTGATGAAGCTGCGGTTGCTGCAGATTACAGAGACATTATCGATGTTTCACATCTGGACGGAAGAAACACACTCTTAAAATACAAACTCCTGAAAGACGGAGTAAAGATCATTATCGGAGGACTGACAGATGAGTGAATACCTTGAAAACAATATTTCATATACCAGCGGGATCGGGATCAGTCATATGGTCATCAGCTGCTATAGCGAACCGACCTTAGATGACTTCGATATACAGATGCTGAAAAGCAACCCCATACCCTGTCTTCTGAAATTCGATATGCAGATGCTGAACGGACAGACTTCATTTCTGTATGATATATCGGGAATGCAGTCTTTCGAAAAACTCTTTGAGATCAGAAAGCTGACATTTGAAGACCTGAAGAACTTCATTCTGGCTCTGAAGAAGCTGTCCGAGGCTCTCTCTGAATATCTTCTCTCAGAGGATCGGGTCATCTTTCTTGAGAAGTGTATATTTACCGGATACGGTCGTGACAGATATTACTTCTGCTATTATCCCCAGGACTTGCCTGGATCAGGGCAGCTTAAGGGAAGTCTGCCCGATCTGTTCAATGATTTCCTCTCTCATATAGATTACAACGACAAGAAACTGGTAGACCTGGCATTCGGTCTGACCAGGCTATGTCAGAGCGGCAGTTTCTCATTTGCCGACGCTGCCGAATTACTCTCTGACATAGACCCCCGGTCTGTCAGAGCTGTTATGGAGGAAGTCGAGGGTGAAAGACAACACTCAACAGAAACAGACCCTGCAGACAGTATATACTCAGGATCTCAGGTGCCTTCTCAACCTGTTTCGGCAGAACATGACCGTAAAAAGAGCAATCCCAAAACTCAGACAAAGGGAACATTCAGAGACAAGGCCCGCCAGTATTTCAAAGGTCATGACTTCGCTGAGATATTCGATGATATCAACAATGCCCGGATCATCCGCAAGATAAAATCTGAAGTGGTCAACGACAGCGGTGCGCCTGTTTCATCCGAAATAGCTGCAGCTGATTTCCCCCTTTTTTCAGCGGACGATATCAGCAGTACCTATGAACCATATACCATGGCCCCTCTGGCGGAGGCATTTATGGAAGACTGCCCGTATATGGATTCCCCGGAAGAGGATACCATGCCTCTGGATATGCGGCCTTTCACTGAAAAGAAGCTTTCAGGGACCGGCCTCTCCGCCGGAACAGATATACCGCTCCCGACTTTTCCCTTTACCATAGGCAAGTCAAAGGACAGCTGCGATCATGTGCTGGAAGACAATGCCATCTCCAGGATCCACCTGCGTCTGTATGAAAACGAAGAGACACCCGGGAACTATTTTGTAGAGGATGAGAATTCCAGAAACGGTTCGTTCCTGAACGGTCTGAAACTGGAGCCCTACAGGAAATATCCCATCACCTCCGGCGATAAGCTGAATCTGGCAAGGTGTGAGTTTATTTTTCTGTGACTGCAATTTGACTGTCAAATAAGAATTTGTTAATATTCCTGTATGATCTATGAAAGTATCAGACAATATCTGGGAAGTCAGAATTTTGCCCTGGTATCCACCAACGTTCCCGAGCTGTGTGTGCTCAGGAATATAAACGGAACTCAGGGTATCTTCTGTGTGATCGCAGACCACACCAGGTCCAGGTATTTTTCTCCGGGGCAGCTGTCTTCTGTCGGCTCTCAGCTGGCATCCCACAGCTCATTTGGGAGTATGTCGAATGATATACTCTTCATAGTCATCACATATGATACTGTCAGAGACCGTGCGCTGGCACAGAGCGGTATGAATGTCTGGCTTGCAGACGCCGCGAGCGGCACTCTGATCATATATGAAGATCAGCCAGACGATTTCTATGGCCTGAGAGACGGCATAGAAGCTGCTATAGTGGAAGGCAGCCGCAGTCAGAGAAGCGCCGGGGGAGGACCTGTTTCCAGAGGTACGTCCGTACTCAGGAAGAACTTCCCTACTGTTACCGTGATCCTGATAGCGCTGAACGTGATCTATTTCATAGTGCTGGCCGCCCTGGGCAACACCCAGAATATGGGCTATATGCTGGCGATGGGTGCCAATTACAGCGAGCTGGTATTCAAGGAATTCCAGCTGTGGAGACTGGTCACGTGCATGTTCATGCATTTCGGCATATCACACCTGGTCAGCAATATGGTCTATCTGGGTATCTGCGGGTACAATCTGGAGCGTGTCACAGGGCACCTCCGGTTCCTGCTCATCTATATGCTGAGCGGTATCGGATCGTCCGTGGTATCTGCTGCCTACTACTATCTGACTGACCAGCTGGTCGTATCAGCCGGAGCCAGCGGAGCCATATACGGACTGGTAGGAGCGATCGCGTATCTGACATTCCGCAGTATCCGCTCGGCCAATATACGGACCATATTCTGGAGAGCGGGCGTGATCCTGATCTTCGTATTTTATTCCAGTTTCTTGCGGACCGGAGTGGACGGCGCTGCCCATATTGGAGGTTTTATCTTCGGATTGATCCTGGGTATCAGCTTCATAAACAGACAGATTAAAAGAGGAGGATGATAATATGAAAAACGACAACTGTATCTTCTGTAAAATAGCAAACGGTGATATCCCCACCAGAACTCTGTACGAGGATGAGGATTTCAGGATCATCTTTGACGCGTCTCCGGCCACAGTCGGACATGCTCTGATCCTTCCCAAAGATCACGTAGCAAATGTATTCGAGATCCCTGACGAGCTGCAGGCGCGAGGCTATGTTCTGGCCAAAAAGGCTGCCGGCGTACTCACCGAAGTCTTCGGGGCTGACGGCATCAATATCCTGCAGAACAACAATGAGGCTGCAGGTCAGAGTGTGTTCCATTTCCACATTCATCTGATCCCCCGCTACAATGGTGACGGTGCCATGATGAGCTGGAAACCTGGCGAGCCCGACGGAGACAGGCTTGATGCAGCGCTGTCAAGGATCAGCGAACTCATGAAATAAATCGTCCTTGATTTTATATTTTTAAAGTTCTATAATACCCGCTGTGCTTAAAGCAGTATCGTTTTCCCGGAAAACGATACTGCGATTTTTTGGGGGTAAACATATATGACTGTATTTATTTCAATTGCTGTCGCCATGGGTGTCGGCGTTCTGGCCACACGTGTGACAAAATTCTTTAATATGCCCGATGTAACGGCTTATCTGATCTCAGGCATCCTGATAGGACCGTTCTTTCTGGGCAGACTCGGAGTTCCCGGACTGGGATTTACCACATATGAAGCCGTAGATGAGCTGTCCATGATCTCCAACCTGGCGCTGGGATTCATCGCGTTTGCCATCGGAACCGAATTCATGATGCCCAAGCTGAAAAAGATAGGCCGCAAGGCGGTGATCATCGGTCTGGCAGAAGCTCTGACTGCAGTCCTCTTCGTAACAGGAGCTCTGATCATCGTTCATTTCATCCTGCCTGAAAAGATTACTCTGCCTGCAGCGATCATTCTCGGTGCGATCGCTTCCGCTACCGCACCTGCTGCAACTCTGCTGGTAGTACGCCAGTTCAAGGCCAAGGGCGCCGTTACGGAGATCCTGCTGCCTGTAGTCGCTCTGGATGACGCGATCGCACTTATCTGTTTCGCCGTAGCATCCGGTATAGCAAAGGGTATGATGGGCGGCAAGATCGATTTCTATTCCATCGTACTGAATCCCGTGATCCAGATCATTGGGTCTTTGATCCTCGGAAGCCTTCTGGGTCTGGCTCTGGCCGGTCTGGAGAGATGGTTCCATTCCAACAAGAACCGTATGATCTTCATCGTGGCAGGTGTCATGGTCACCGTTGCCCTGTCCATGATCGAGTTCGAACTGGGGCCTGTGAAGATAGGATTCTCTTCTCTTCTGGTATGTATGATGCTGGGCACTGTCTTCTGCAACGCATGCCCTATCGCAGAGGATATGATGGAGCGTGCCGAGAAGTGGACCGCTCCGCTCTACTGCCTGTTCTTTGTACTCAGCGGCGCAGCCCTCAAGCTGAATGTGTTCTCAGATATATATGTTGTCATAATAGGTATTATCTACATAGTGATCCGTGCCCTGGGCAAATACACGGGTGCGTCTGTCAGCGCCAAGGCAACACACTGTGCTCCTCAGGTTACAAAATACCTTGGAGTCACACTCTTTCCACAGGCAGGTGTTGCGCTGGGTATGTCACTGGCGGCTGTTCAGACAATGGGTGAAGTCGGAGCTCTGGTCCGCAACCTGACGCTCTTTGCCGTACTGATCTACGAACTGCTGGGCCCTACCATGACCAAGATCGCGCTTACGAAATCCGGTGATATCCAGCCCAAGAATGAAGAGGCGCTTAAGAAACGCCGCGAGGACAAACTCCACGAAATCCAGGAAAAACGTGCGAACTGATATTTACACCCAAAGAGGGACAATTTGCCCCTCTTTTTAATTGCCTTGCAATGCTATATAATATATACTGATAAGTACCAGAAACTATCCATTATTCAACAAAAAACGGAGGGTGCTATGAGAACTCTGAAACTTGGAAAAACCGGTATTGAAACTCCGCAGAACGCATTTGGCGCGCTGCCCATACAGAGGATCAGCAAGGATGACGCCGTGCATCTGCTGCGCAAGGCCTTCGACGGAGGCATGACATATTTTGACACAGCTCGTGGCTACACCGACAGCGAGGAAAAGGTAGGTGAGGCATTCAAAGGTATGCGTGACGATGTTATCATTGCTACCAAGACTCAGGCCAAGAACGTGGAAACATTCTGGAAAGAACTGCATACTTCCCTGACCAATCTCCAGACAGATCACATAGATATTTACCAGCTGCACTGCGCACCGCAGTGTTTTGCGCCGGGAGATGGAACCGGACTGTACGAGGCTATGCTGGACGCCAAAGAACAGGGCAAGATCCTGCATATCGGTATCACCGCACACAAGATCGGCGTGGCTGAAGAGATAGTAAAGAGCGGTCTGTATGAGACTCTGCAGTTCCCGTTCTCATATCTGGCTACCGACAGAGATATAGCTCTGGTCAGGGCGTGTGAAGAGGCCGACATGGGCTTCATCGCCATGAAGGGACTGTCCGGAGGTCTGCTGACCAACGCATCAGCGTGCATGGCCTTCATGCTGCAGCACAAGGCCCTGCCTATCTGGGGAGTACAGCGTGAATATGAACTGGATCAGTGGCTGGCATTCTTTGATCAGGAGCCTGAATTGACTGATGAATTGCAGGCTGTGATCGATCAGGACCGCGCAGAGCTCCTCGGCGACTTCTGCCGTGGCTGCGGATACTGCTCGCCATGTACCGTAGGTATCCAGATCAACCAGTGCGCACGTATATCTCAGATGGTCCGCCGAGCTCCTTCTGCTTCATGGCTGAATGAATACTGGCAGAAAGAGATGGACAAGGTTGACAACTGCGTGGACTGCGGTGTCTGCAAGACCAGATGTCCATATGAACTCGATATCCCGAATCTGCTGCGCAAGAACAGGGCTGATTACAAGGCCATCCTGGCCGGAGAGGTCAGCATAGACTGATCATACAGGGAGGATACTGTGCAGGATAACGGTCACTCATTTTCATCATATTTCAAGAGAGCTACCAGCCCTCTGGTCGTGCTCGCGCTGCTGAAGGAGCGTGAGATGTATGGCTATGAGCTGGCTTCGGAGATCAAGAAGCGCAGCCGCGGGACATATTCCATCGCCATACTGTATCCGATCCTGTACAGGCTTCTGGAGCAGGGATTTATCGAAGAATCAGAAATAAAGATCTCCGGCGGGAGAGCGAGAAGTTATTACCGCATCACACCTGCCGGAGAAACATATTTAGATCAGACTATGGATGATTATCAGGACCTGTCTGCTGCATTTGACAAACTGGTCCACGGTCCGCAAAACCGTTCGTGACCGGATCTGCCGGTCAGTTTCAGACCCCTGCCAGCTGACAGATGATATCTACTACATTTCTTGCGGCATCGGCTCCGCCTGCTGCCTTCATTGCATCAATATATACCTGCCTGTTTTCATAGGTTTCCCTGACAGCCTCCAGAAGGCTGTCTTTTGTCAGGTTCTCTTCCAGAAGGACTCGGGAGAATCCCCTGTTTTCGAAGGACCTGGCATTCAGTATCTGGTCGCCTCTGCTGGCATCAGTTCCTAAGGGTATCAGGACTGCAGGTTTATTCAGAGCCTGGATCTCGCAGATCACGTTTGCGCCTGCCCTGGAAATGAATATATCGCTCATGGCCATGAGATCATTCAGACCATCGCCCACATATTCGAACTGTCTATAGCCTGCTGTTCCGTCCAGAGACGCATCTGTCTTGCCTTCGCCGCAGATATGCACTATCTGGAAATGCTCCAGCAGCTCTGAAAGAGCTCCTCTGACCGCATTGTTGACATTGAGCGAACCCAGACTGCCTCCGATGACCATCAGCACAGGTTTGTCAGCTGTAAATCCGCATGTTTCCAGTCCCTTTTCCCTGGAACCCGCGAGGAGTTCCTCGCGGATAGGAAGACCTGTGTGGACTCCCTTTCCCTTCAGATACTGCTCTGTTTCCGGGAAACTGTAGCAGATCCTGTCAGCCTTCGGAATACACAGCTTGTTGGCCAGTCCGGGTGACAGGTCGGATTCGTGTATCACTACCGGAATACCTTCTCTGGCTGCTGCAAAAATGACCGGTACGGTAACAAAGCCTCCCTTGGAAAATACGATATCCGGTCTGTGCGCTCTCATGTACTCTCTGGCCTCTTTGCCGCCGTGCATGATATGGCGCGGATCCTTCAGGTTCTGCACGGACATATATCTGCGTAGCTTGCCTGAATCGATCCCGTAGTAAGGGATGCCTTCTTTCTCTATCAGTTTTTTTTCGATCCCGTTATAGGATCCCATGTAATCTATATCAAATCCTCTTTCCCTGAGATAAGGAACCAGGGCAAGATTGGGTGTGACATGACCGGCTGTACCGCCGCCGGTCAGCAGTATCTTTGGCATAATGGCCTCCTGTTGCAGCTATTGCTTTATTCCGTCGGGTATTATATCAGACCATATACGCTGATATCAACATGGAAGAGCGGTTTTGTTGTCTTGCTTTAAACATACTTTTGAATTACAATATCGGGTATGAAAACATTAATAAAAGACGGCCTCGTCCTCCTGAAAGACGGCGACGGCTATAAAATTGAAAAAAACGACATTCTGATCAACGGCAATACCATCGAGGCTATCTCTTCCACATTCAATCCACGCTTTATGTATGAGGCAAATGAAGTGGTTGACGCATTTGGCAAGCTCGTTATGCCGGGACTCATCAATGCGCACACTCACGCCTACATGTCTCTCTTCAGAAACTATGCGGATGACATGGAGTTTTTTGACTGGCTGGACAAGGTACAGGCAGTTGAAGACCATATGACCGAGGAGGACTGCTACTGGGGAACTCTCCTGTCAGCCATAGAGATGATAAAGAGCGGCACCACGTGCTTCGTGGACATGAATATCAAGTCAGCCAGAGATGGTGCCACAGAAGGCCCCGCAGCTGCGTGCGCCGGCGCCGTAAATGATTCCGGTATCCGTGCGGTCCTTTCCAGAGGTCTGGCAGGCATAGCTGATTCCGAGGAGTCGATCATGAAGTTCGGCCAGGCCAGCAGCGAGATGGATGCTTTTGCAGGTCATGAGCGCATCAGCTTCATGTACGGACCTCATGCTCCTTACAGCTGTATGGCAGACTATCTGCAGAAACTGACTGCCGCAGCAAAAGAGCGTGGCATAGGCCAGACCATCCACCTCTCAGAAAGCGAGCTGGAGATGGAGAATATGGCCAGAGACCATGGCTGTACTCCTATCAGATATGTGGCCGACCTGGGTGTATTTGACGTGCCTGTCATCGCTGCGCACTGTGTGAATGCGACTGACGATGATATCCGCATCATGAAGGAGAAGAACGTCAGCGTAGCTATCAATCCCAAGAGCAATATGAAGCTGGGAAACGGTTTTGCCCCTGTGGAGAAGTTTCTGAACGCAGGTCTCAACATCTGCATTGGAACCGACGGCTGCGGAAGCAACAACTCCCAGAATATGTTCCAGGAGATGAATACCGCTGCTCTCGTATACAAGGGAGCAGGCAGGAAGGCACGCTGTTTCGACGCTGAAGAGATCATACATGCTGCCACCGAAGGCGGTGCGAAAGCCATCGGTATGGAAGGCAGGCTCGGCGTTCTGAAGGAAGGCGCTCTCGCAGACATCATTATCCTGAACCTGTACGAGCCCCAGTTCTTCCCTACCAACAATATCCTGTCCAGCCTGGTCTACTCCACAAAGGGCAGCGAGGTGGAGACCGTATTCATTAACGGCCGCATGGTCATGGACGAGGGACATATCCTGACGATCAATGTCAGCAGAGTCTACAACGAATGCAACCAGATCGCAGCCCGTCTGGGTATGATCAGGATGAATCCGGAGCAGGCAGACAACAATAACATCACATGGAGATAGATCATGAGTGAGATCAGAGATATAACTCTGGCCGATTCCGGTCACAGAAAAATAGAATGGGTGAAGAGAAACTGTCCTCTTCTGTCCGGTCTGGAAAAGGAGTTTGTTCAGACCAGACCTTTCGAGGGAAAGAAGATCGCCCTCTCCGTACATCTGGAAGCCAAGACTGCATACCTGTGCAAGGTTCTGGCTGCAGGCGGTGCTGAAATGTATATCACCGGCAGCAACCCACTGTCCACGCAGGACGATGTTGCTGCGGCACTGGTTGAAGACGGACTGGAAGTCTTCGCATGGCACGGTTGCAGCGATGAAGAGTATTTCGCAAATATCAGGAAGGTTCTGGAGCCGGGATGCCAGATCATCATCGATGACGGCGGCGACCTGGTAAATATGCTCCACACCGAGATGACCGACAAGATCCCATATGTGATCGGTGGATGCGAGGAGACTACTACCGGTATCATTCGACTGCGCGCCATGGAACGGGCAGGAACTCTGAAGTTCCCCATGGTCCTGGTAAATGATGCCAACTGCAAGCACCTCTTTGACAACCGCTATGGCACTGGCCAGTCCGTATGGGACGGCATCAACCGCACGACCAACCTGGTAGTTGCAGGTAAGAATGTTGTGATCGCCGGCTACGGATGGTGCGGCAAGGGCTGTGCTATGAGAGCCAAAGGTCTCGGTGCCAAGGTCATCGTAACAGAGGTAGACCCTGTCAAGGCTATCGAAGCTGTCATGGACGGATTTGAGGTCATGCCCATGATGGAAGCTGCTCCTATAGGCGATTTCTTTGTAACAGTTACCGGTTGCAGCAAGGTCATCAGCGCGGATGAATTCGCGATTATGAAGGACGGAGCTATCTGTTGCAACGCCGGACATTTCGATGTGGAAGTAGACATGGCCACCCTGAGACAGATCGCGGCAGAACAGCGCGAAATGCGTAACAATATCATGGGCTACAGACTGGAGAACGGCCGCTGGATCTACGTGCTGGCTGAGGGCCGTCTGGTCAATCTGGCTGCAGGTGACGGCCATCCTGCTGAGATCATGGATATGAGCTTTGCCATCCAGGCTCTGTCGGCAAAATATCTGGTGGAGCATCAGGGACAGATTGAAGGAAAGCTCATCAAGGTTCCGGAAGCCGTAGACAGAGACGTTGCATTCAGAAAGCTCACATATATGGGCAAGAAGATCGATACGCTCACCAAAGAACAGAAAGAATATCTGGCGCTGGCTGATTAACGCGTAAAAAAGCTCCGGTATATCGGAGCTTTTTGTTATCAGTCCTCTTCGATCACATGGATCTCGAGATAGTCGAAGTCTATATCCTCGATAAACGAATCCCTGCCAAAGCGCGTCTTGGAGATCCTTTTGAACTCAGAGATGTTTTTGTCCAGCCAGATAGGGACACTCAGGTCGAACTCTTTGCAGATCTCTTCGATACCTGCGTAGATCTTCCTGGTGCGGTTCCGGTCAGAAGAGTCACACACCACGTGGTCTCTCACCATATGATTGCTTTTGATTATCTTTCCCCATAGTCTGAACATGGGGTGATTGTAACACAGCCATACTGATACATGCAAGATTATAAAGGAGTGACATCATGACTAATGAAGAAAAGATCCTTCAGTTCAGGGAATGGGTGGAGGAAAGTGAAAGCATAGTATTTTTCGGCGGAGCCGGTGTCTCCACGGAGAGCAATATTCCGGACTTCAGAAGTACAGACGGTCTGTACAATCAGCAGTATGACTATCCGCCCGAGACTATCCTGAGTCATTCATTTTATGTGAGACACACTGATGAGTTCTACAGGTTCTACAAGGACAAGATGCTGATACTGGATGCCAGACCCAATATCACTCATCTGAAGCTGGCTGAGCTGGAGCAGAGAGGGAAGCTTTCCGCCGTAGTTACTCAGAATATCGACGGCCTCCATCAGGCAGCAGGCAGCAAGGTGGTATACGAGCTGCACGGTTCAGTGCACCGCAATTACTGCACCAGATGTGGTAAATTCTTCGATGCGGAGTATATCGCAGAACAGCCTGGCGTGCCTTTATGTGACAGTTGTGGTGGCACTATCAAACCGGATGTGGTATTATATGAGGAAGGTCTTGACAACGATACTGTTGCAGGAGCAGTCAGTGCCATACGCCATGCAGACATGCTAATCATTGGCGGAACTTCTCTGGTGGTCTACCCCGCTGCGGGCCTGATCGACTACTACAGAGGCCACAAACTGGTACTGATCAACAAAAGCACCACACCGAGAGATTCCGTTGCCGATCTGATCATCAATGACAGTATTGGCAAGGTGTTCTCACAGATCTGACAGACCGGAGGTTTTTATGGATAACTTTTTAAGCGGTGGAATAGCCGAATTAGAGCAGGCCAAGGCTGCCATAGAGCGTGCTGCCGAGCTGACCGCTGATATGGAAGAAACCGAAAAGCTTCTCCGCGCCAACGAGAAGGATATTGAAGCGCAGAAGAAGTTCATGAATGACAAGATAGAAGCATCTATCCGCAACAGACGTGAGGAGCTCGAGAAGGCGCATGATGACCAGATCGCAATAGCAAAAAAAGATCTGAAATCTGCTGAGAAGAACAAGAAATCAGCCAGGAACAAGGCGGTCAATGACAGGATCGCTGAGTCCACTGATTACCTGAACCAGGAGAACAAACGTCTGAACGGACAGATCAAGACCCTGTTCAAGCAGGCCAATGTGCCGTCATTCTGCAATACGACATTATACTATGCTCTCTTTAATGCCAGAACTGTCAAAGATTTCTTTATCTTTGCCATCGCGGTTCTGCTGGCCGTTGCCGCTATACCGAATATCGTTTGCGCACTGATCGATGTAAAGACCATCTTCAAGGTACTGATCTATATCGGTATCATCCTGGTCTTTCTTCTGATCTATTTCTTTATCTTCATCAGCACGAGGAGCGACCAGAAGGCAGATGCCATAGACAAGGCACATTCGATACGTCGAAAGATCGAGACAAACAACCAGCAGATCAAATCCCTGTCACACAATATCAAGAATGACAGCGATGATTCAACATATGGTCTGGAGAGTTTTGACGCCGATATCCAGAGATGCAATGACGTGATCAATGAGAAGGAAGCTGCCAAGGCAGCCGCTGTTGAAGACTTCAACAACTACACTGCCAGCTCCATCCGCAAAGAGATTGAAAACGAGAACCTCCCTATCATAGAGGAACTGGAACTCGAGGGCAAGGCTCTGAAGGCCGATCTAGACAAGAAGCAGGCTGAAGCACAGGCAGCAAACACCGATCTGACCAATACATATGCCGCTTATCTCGGCGCAAAGAATGCTACAACCGACAAGGTAGACGAACTGATCGGTATTATCAAAGAAGGAAAGGCTCAGACCATCATGCAGGCACTTGATGTGCAAAGTGGTGAGATAAAATAACACATGTCCTTTAATTACACAGATCAGAAAAAGGAGACCATCCGTGAAAAGGCCAGACAGCGCAAAAGAAAGCGTATCACTGTTGTGGCCATCGCTGTGGTGGTCATTGCCGCTATAGTTATAGTCGGTGGATATTTCCTGATCACATACAGGCAATATAGTGACTATTCAGTCAGATCAGATGTAGACCTCAAGGGTGCATCTGACAATCTTTCATACCATCTGTACGGGAAAGGTTTCCTTCAGTGCAGCAGCAATGGTGTCACCTATTTCACGCGCGATGAGATAGTATGGGATGAGACATTTGAGATGGGGCATCCTCTGATCGACGTGTGCGGTGATTATGTTGCAGTCGCTGACATGAAGCAGAAGGATATCTATATCTATGATATGAACGGTCTGGTAAATCGTATCAGCACCACTCATGATATACTGGATGTCGAGATCTCCGCGGACGGTAAGGTGGCTCTGTCCACCAATGACGGTGACTCCAATTATATCGAGCTGAAGAATATCGACGGTGAGAGCCTGATAAATGTAAAGAGTATTTTCTCATCCAGCGGATACCTGAAGGACATCACGCTGTCAGAGGACGGCGACCGCCTGGCTGCCGCTTTTATATATGTATCCCAGGGAACTCTGGAATCCAAGGTACTCTTCTATGACTTTTCCAAGCCGAACACCGACGATATGCTGGTTGCCGGCTTCAGTCAGTATTCAGGCACTGTTCTGACTACAGTTGAGTTTATGCAGGGCAATGTGGTCTGTGCTGTCGGAGACAATGCACTGACATTCTACAGATTCTCATCTGTTCCTTCCATTATCCACGAAGATCTGGAGCTGGAATGGGAGATCCAGTCCATGACTTATGACAACAGGCATCTGCTGTTTATCGTCAGAGATGAATCCGGAGAGAACAACTACCGCGCTCAAGCATTTGATACTTCCGGAGAAATGGTTGCCGACGTAGGTTTTGACCTGGCTTACAGCCGTGCTGCTCTGGCCGGCAAGAATATACTGCTCTACTCACAGACTGACTGCCAGATATACAGTTTCAAGGGCGTTAAGCGTTTCTCAGGTTCTTTCGGCGACCGCATCTCATATATGCTGTCTGAAGGCGGAGCCGACAGTCTGCTGCTGGCTACAGTAGGCAGTGTCAGACTGATCCGTCTGAAATAGCGGTAAGAGGAACTCATGTCGCCTACATTACCCATTATCGTAACCATCATAGTACTTGCCTTTCTGGCCTTCTTTCTGATCCGCGGACTCAGGAAGGGTTTTCTGCGCATACTTTTTACCACGTTTTCGGTCATAGTAACGATCGCTCTGGCTGCTCTGCTTGCACAGCCCGTGGCGCAGTTTCTGCAGGAATCCACATTTGTTGGATCTTCTGTGGAAGAAGGCATCTCAAAATACGTCCATGGAAAGCTGGAAGATATGACAGGTCAGTCAGGTCAGAAAGATGATGGAAGGAAAGATGTGGATGATGATAAGGATCCGAACATTTCATCAAAAACTGAAGAAAGCTTCATAGATGCTCTGGCACTGCCGGAATCTATCAAGAACAATATCCGCATAGGTAACACGCTGGAGAAGTACCGCGATCTCGGAGTAGCAACCTTCAGCGAATACATCACGACTCAGCTGACCACGGTCACAGTGCGCGCGATAGCATTTGTACTCCTTTCCATAGTCATATATCTGCTGCTGCGTGTCATCTTCATGATACTGAAAGTAATACAGCGGATCCCTATCCTGCGAGGCGTCAACCGCCTCCTGGGCGGCATACTGGGACTTGCAGAAGGTCTTCTGATCGTTTGGGGGATCTGCGTGATCATCATTATCTTCAGCGGATCGTCGTTCGGAAACTCCTGTATGGAGGTTATTCGGGCAAATACCATACTGTCATTCATCTATGATCACAACCTGCTCGTTGTGGCAATACATGCAGTCTTCGGGCTGTTGTAGGCCTGTCCGGCTAGGTGCGCAGTCAGAATATGAAAGATCCGTATACACAGATTTTATGCAAAACTGCTCTCCGAACAGTAATTGCATGAATTGGGATTTAACACTTGACTATAAATTGAAGCATTGATATAATTTACAAGCGTCTTTAATAAGACAGATATGGCGACGTGGCCAAGCGGTAAGGCAAAGGTCTGCAACACCTCCATCACCGGTTCGATTCCGGTCGTCGCCTCTCGCTATTTGATCCCGAAAATCCCAGAAATAAAGGATTTTCGGGATTCTTTTTTCTTAAAAATATTGGTTGACCTTGGTTGATCTGTACTGCTGACCCAACTACTGACCCTATATCAGGCCAACAAGGGCATTGTAAGAGTCAAGCCCCTTGATATATTTCGAGGTCATTTCAGGCTGGGTATGTCCCAGAAATCCCTGGACTGTTTTAATGTCATGGCATTTTCCATACAGATTTGATGCCGCAGTTGTCCTGAGAGTATGTGTACGAAACTGGTTCAGATCACTCACCTGCGCGTAAGCTGTAGCTTCCTTCACTTTCGTTCCGTAAGTGTTATACCTGAGCGGAAATACAAACTCTTCATCAAAGTGGTACTCCCGGACTCTTGCCAGAATAGCCAGGGTTTCTTCTGTAAGCGGAAGCATCCTTGCATTCTCATAGGACTTGAGGTTATTCCGGATCTTTGTCCCGGAATAAGTGAAATGCAGGTTTTCATCCATCTCACAGTTGGAAACCTTCTGTTTCCTGATCGTCAGGCTGCCGTTTTCAAAATCCACATCATCCCAGGTAAGACCCGTAAGCTCCGCAAACCATAGACCTGCTCTCATGTTAAACAGGATTGCCATGGGATAGACCTTCTCCGTTCTTTCGCGCTGAAGCTGTATTTCACACCATTCGATGACCTTCTTCTGCTGCGCCGGAGTCCATGGCTTTGCCTTGATCGTGTTATAAGCAGCTTCTTTCCTGTATCTTAATCTTCAGGTCAGACACAATATAAATCGTTTCCCCGAAGACTTCATGTTTCAGTTAACAAAAGAGGAATTTGATAACTTGATGTTGAATTTTTCAACATCAAGTCATGGCGGCCGCCGCAAACCGCCTTTTGCCTTTACCGAGCAGGGCGTATACCAACTTGCTACGGTATTAAAAGGGGAGCTTGCAGAAAGGCAGAGCGTCGCCATAATGCGTGTATTCCGGGCAATGCGGGAATACATATCAAATAACAAACAATTTTTACCGCAACAGGAGATCCTCCGCTTGTCAGGAAAACAGGCAATGTTGGAAAATGAAGTCAGAGAAATTAAAGATACCATGATCACCCGTGCAGAACTTTCGGACTTTATGAAACTCTTTGACTCAAGAATAGAGCACGAAGAAATCTTGATTCTTGATGGCGAACCATTCAAGGCGGACATTGCATATCAGAAAATCTACAAAAAGGCCAAAAAGAATATCCTTGTAATAGATGATTATATTGGTGTGAAAACACTGAATCATCTTGCACATTCAAAACAGAATACTGTCATAACGATAATCAGTGATAATAAAGCCAAGCCGCCCCTCAGACAGGCTGAATATAATGATTTTCTGACTGAGAATCCCGGCAGAAACATATCCTTCATCAAATCCTCCGGCCGGGCACATGACCGCTATATTGTTCTTGATGAAGGCACAAAAGATATGAAAGTATATCATTGCGGTGCATCCAGTAAAGATGCCGGCAGAAGGATTACCACTATAACGAGGATTACAGATATTGATGATTATAAAAATACTATTCATTCCCTGACTGGCAACCCGCCGCTTGTACTGAAATAGCTTCTATAAAAGAAAGTAATATACATAGTCTATGCTCATCACGTCATTTTTTTTGATGACATGACGAGCATAGACGTATTTGTATTTTTATCGTGATTTTTTGACTCTATTTCTCACAATAACAGCTATGACTGTAACTGCCTCGGATATGATGCTGCATAAAATGCAAGCATCAACAGTTTGTTATCTTTCCTTTTCCAGAAGATTCCGGCATAATTCCAGATCACAATAAGTCTTGCAAACTCCGCAAATATTGCAACTATAATATCCGCAATGCTACTCATTTATAGCACCCCCCTCTAAAAATTGAGCAAAAGTCAACCTAAATTCAGCCCTATGGGGAGCAGTGATATTTATTTTTCTGTCATTAATCAACTGTAAACATGATGACGAGCACGATTCGATATATTTCATATTTACTATATATGACTTGGCGACTGTCACAAATTGTCTGGGGAGCTTTTCTTTTTCGGCGCTGAGTTTCCCGGGATATTCTACAATACTTCCATCATCCAGATACAGCAACACATGTTTGTTGTTGCTTTCCAGATACATGATGCGTCCTATAGGTATTTTTCTTTCGGTTTTTCCGTTTTTATATCTGAATATCCTGCTGTCATTTTCATCTAGATTGAGCAGCTTCGACAGAATACTTGCCATAGCCTCATATGTAATCGGCTTTATAAGGAAATCATAAGGGTGTACCTGGAACAGATCTAAGGCATATCCCGTCTTAGATGATATGTATACGATCTGAACGATATCATTTTTCAGCTCCTCGCGGATAGATTTTCCGACATCCACGCCATTTATTCCGGGGAGTTCAATGTCAAGAAAAATAATGTCGTAATTATTTTCACCATTCAGGGATCTTTTGCAGTCCTCGCCGGAATACCATACGTCTATGTCTGCAGAATAATTCCCTTCAGAGAAAAACCTGTACACATTATCTTCTATCTCTGCACAGGTCCCCCGCTCATCATCACATATGCCTATACGATAAGTTCTCATGTCTGCTGCTCCGTTCCATGCAAACCGTTTACTATCAAACCGCCTATTAGTAGCAGCGCCGTTAAACCAACTGCTAGTACAACGATTTGTGAATACGCGTATAATTTTAACAAAAATAAAACCATAAAAGCAATGGCTTCAATAGCGAGCGTGATCAATGCTTTTTTTCTGAATATCTTCTTTATGTCAATATCTAAAGGATTGTTCGGATTATCTACCGGTGCATTGCTTATTATTACTGTTCCTCCGCAAACAATAATCATCATCTGTATGATTTCAGGAACTAATACGAACTTCATCATCAGAGCCATCCCTGCCAGTATTCCTGCCGACAGAACCGCACAGGCATGTTTCGATTGCAGATGAAAACCTCCGGAATACTGACGCAAGGGGAGCAGAAGGAAAAAGAGTATAGTTGTTTTAATAATTGTTCCAGTAATTATTCCTATTATTATCAAGGCTATAAAACCAACCAACAAGGTTCGCATCATCATCCGTCCGAAATCAATTATACTTTTATTTTGTTCCAACTAATGATTCCTTTCGATTTTCATTCTTTAGGTATATGATTCTTTCACACTTTTTTGCAACATAGGGATCATGTGTAACAATGATAATCGTTTTACCTTGATCATTCATTTGTTTTATCAGATTTAAAATCACTTCCCGGTTTTTCTCATCAACTGAACCTGTTGGCTCATCTGCAAGAACTATTGTTCCCGGTTTCAGCATACATCTAGCTATTGCAACACGCTGTTGTTCTCCACCGCTGAGCTTATATATTTTTTTGTTTTCATAACCATTTAAACCAACAGAAGCTAAAGTTGTGCGAATACTTTCCTCTTTTTCTCGTCTTGTTTTTTTTGCATATTGTAAAGCGAGATGCAGATTATACTTAACCGTTTCATCTTCAACTAGTGCATAGTTCTGAAAAAGGTAGCTTATATTGTTGCGCAGCATTTTCCCCGCTTCAATACTATCTGGTTTTATGTTTGCTTTTCCACAGACAACCACTTCTCCGGAATCTATCGGTTCCAGCAAACCGATGATGTTCAACAAGGTGCTTTTCCCGCAACCGCTTTCTCCAACAATAGCTATCATTTCACCTTTTTCTACACTCATTGAAAAATCATTAAAGATTACCTTTTCTTCATATCTTTTTTTAAGATTATTTATAACTATTTCCTTCAATGCCTCTCTTCCTCCTGTTATTTTCAACCGCCCTTCAATATTCTAAGTACATTTTTTCTCTCATTAAGTATTGTAAATATAATTGTTATTATTAAATCAAATCCCACAGCCACAATCCAGAATATCGATGCCTTCCAGCCAATAATAAATACCAGACATACTAGTTCAATAAAGCTCGATAACAGGAATAATACAATCAGACCTTTATATTTTTTTATTATGTCAAATCCCATACAGTGTTGAATTGCAATCCTTTGTTTATATTGTTCAAAATAATTCCGTATATTCTGCAATATTATACATGCCAATACAACAGCTACAACTATAAGTAATATACTTAATGCTGTTATCATTCTGGTTACAGTAGCGATTTTTTCATTCACCAATGAGTAAATACCGAATGCTGCAAATGCAACCTGGTCCGAATCAAAATATCTGCCCATCACATTATTGATTTCTGGCATCGGCTCATCTGGATTTTCTATCGGTATTAATAATACGGAAGATGCTATATTACTTGTCCATATGCTGTTTTTATCTGTAATCACATGCAATATGGCGTTTTTAACATTGTTACCTGTTTCTGGTTCTATTTCTAAATTATATGTAAAACAGTTCTGATCATTATCAATCCATATGATTCTTATGCTCTGCTTACCTGTGTTATTTCTGTTATGATAATCAAGTATTTCTTTTTCGTATATTTTGAATTTTTCAGGAACAAGTAATATATAATCTCCTGTATCCTCCAATTGTACCCTTTCTCCTCCAGTATCGAATATATAATTCATATCAAGATAATTTTTGTTGACTATTGCAAACCTTTCTGTGTCCTTTAAGAAATATTCATCCTGAGAATATGAGCTAAAATCAGCAAATATTGCACCGACGCGGTCAAAATCATAATATGCAGATTTAAAATTCTGTATATTGTTATTATCAAAAGGGTCATATAATCCATCATTTGTTATCACGTATCTTATGATGGCATAATTTTTTATTTCTTCCCATTTTACATAAGAGGTGTTATACCGTGCTGTCATCATCTGTGATTGTGAACAAATAACATATAAAAGAAACATTATACCTACAGATAGTATTATTTTAAGTCCTGTGTTAATTCCAATTGTCAACGTTGTTGGCCTTCTGTTTTTTAATACATCTGATATTTTTATTTTTTTAGTCAAAAAAAGCGGAAGGAATGAAATCAAAGCGGTCAATACAATAATTCCGCATAAAATAAGGAACTGCGTCAATAAAAATGTTCTTATAGGCACACTCCATTCATTAAACAGAAGAAAAAATGCTGTCCCCAGCCCAAATAGTACAATGATGAATTCATACAAGAATATGATTGGCATTCGTTTCGTCCAAAGTTTAAAAAGACTGTATCCCATCATCTTCTCAATGCCTATTTTTCTGAACGAATTAGTAATGCTGAATATTATAATCATTGTCATTATTAGCATTGATACAATTATTGCCACCCATTTTACATATTTATAAAATTCCTGTTGGCTTTCAAGTGAAATTCTTTGATGATCTGTTCCTACAAGTTCATATCCATAAGACTTCATCGTTCGCGAAAATTCATAATACGTTTTCCCTTCCGGTAGAAGCAAAGTAAATTCTCTGCTAAACACATCGTTCCCAACTTCACTGTAAATTGTTCTAATAATATAATTATTATCAAATTTCGCGATGCGACCTATCTGCCTTTGGTCTCCTGTGATAGTTGTTGAAAGAAAGTAATCTGTTTTATTTTCGTTATCATTAAAAAATCGACCCTCCTCTATTAGTAAATCATCAAAAGTTCCAGTATCTGAGCAATAAATCAGTTTTGTTGTGGTTTTATCTGCCTGAGAATATAAAATAGTATATAGATTGGCTTTAACTTTTTTAAGGCAAATATCTATTTCCTCATAAACACGAATTGGATCCTTGTCGGCTCCTTTAATATAAAAGGAATATAAGCCATAGTTGCCATCAGCCCGTTCTCCCGAACAATAAAAATTATTATATTGTATCTGAGTTTCATCGAAATACGATGCACTAAATACCACAAATGACATTATTAAAAATGTTGTGCAAATTAAAATAATCCTCTTCAATCTATTTTCACTCCGCAAAACGTATGCGCAAAGCCCAACGGCTGAATTTGTCTAATTCACTATCGGCCGTTGAGCTTCGCAAGATATAGCTACAATATCTCTTAATTTTGTACTATAATTTTGTCACTAAAATAATGGGTCCCATTTTCTGGCATATATTAATCTCTAAAACTTAGTTCATGCCGTAATCTGCATCCCAATCGGTTACATTTGGCTGTAATCCAGTGTCTGCTTTAGCCCATTGTCCAGATGGTTTACTAACATATGATGTTATCCAACTTCCATTGCTTTTTACTTTGGCTCTTGCATAATGTATCCCGCTATCAGAGTAATAATGGCAATATGCACCTTTGTAGCCTGAATACCATAAACCTCCTTCATTTAATCCACATTTAACACTCTCCCCTGCAAAAGCAATACAGGCACAGCCCAATACAGTGATACAGGCAATAAGCATCGCGATAAATGTCTTTAATGATTTTCTCATGTCAAAACACCTCCAAATTACTTTCGTAGTTTCTTTACTTCATCCGGTAGTTTCTGCTGATAGGTTATGAGTGGACATGTAACATTTGCATAGTGTTTTGCGACCTTAATTGCCAGATCGTCCCTCTTGTCCGCAATCAGCTTCTTAATCTTTTTCATAGGCTACGCATCTCCCTTCTATATTTGATGTGCTAAGAATATCATTCTTTATGCTGAATAAATCATCTTGGCGAAATTTGACCTCTAAACGGCGAAATTTGCATAAATACAAACGTGACATAGCTCTATTGTGCATGGAGGATTTTGCCCGTCAACATGTGCATCGCAATTGATATTTCACCTATAATTCTTTATAATGTAATAGGTCGAATAACTGCAATTACGAGAAATAAGGTTTTGTTTATGAACAATCATAAAACTTCAATCCGTTTCTTTAATGATATACCTATCAGATCAGCCTGGGATGATTCAACTGCAAAGTGGTGGATGTGTGCGTCCGACGTTGTGGAAGCATTGGCTGAGACTTCTAATTCCAGAATTTACTGGGCTACGGTCAAAAGAAGAAATCCGGAACTGTTTGCAAATTGCAAACAGTTAAAGCTTATTGCGGCTGATGGCAAATTCCGCATGACAGATGTGATCGATGACACCCAGTTAGAGGCATTAATGACTGTAATCCGCAGTCCGCAAAAAGATGTATTTTACAAATGGATTGCATCTCTTCATTCCTCAATTGATGAAAAAAGTAAAGAAAAGGCCTATGAACTCTATGAAAGTGGAGCCCTTAATAACATAGAAGTAGGAACCGTCAAAGGGCTTCAACAGATTCATTCTTACATATTCGGCGGATTATATGATTTTGCCGGACAGATCCGGTCAAAGAATATCAGCAAAAGCGGCTTTATGTTTGCAAATGCAGCCTATCTGCCTCAAACACTCCTTGATATAGAATTAATGCCTGAAACCACTCTAAAGGAGATTACAGAAAAATACGTTGAAATGAATATTGCTCATCCATTTATGGAAGGTAATGGCCGAAGCACCCGGATCTGGCTTGATCAAATACTAAAGAAGAATATTAAGATGTGCATTGACTGGAGTAAGATCAACAAAAAGGAATATATGCTTGCCATGGAAAATAGTCCGTCAGACATAACAGATATCTATAATCTGATCAGCAATGCACTGACAAATAAAATTGATGATAGAGAAACTTTTATGAAAGGGATTGATTACTCATACTACTACGAATACGAATGGGAATCATAAATTGGTTGACCTCTTGGTTGACTCAAGGAGACAAGAGCCGAAACCTCCTTTACTTACTGGATTTTTAAAATAGTGATGACCTTCAAATCCGGTCGTCGCCTTGGTTTGAAATCCTCGAAATCCCTTGATTTTTTAAGGGATTCCGGGGATTTTCTTTTATAAGAATTCTGGGCCGAACTGGGCCGAAGATCCTACTTCTTTTCTAAAGCTGAATCTCCAAGCATACTTGCTCTCAACTTCTCTTCAATATCTAAATCTTTGATATACTTCATTGTCATCTGGGGATTTGTATGCCCAAGCAGTTTCTGAACTTGATATATATCTTTGGTTTTTATATAGAGATTTGTTGCTGCAGTAGACCGTAAACTGTGCGTTGAATAATTTGCAGGATTAAGGCCCATCGCTTTTGCTGCTTCTTTTATTTTGCCAGAATATGTGTGTGATATCTAAATTCACCTTTTGAAAAAACATACTCATCGGAAAGATTCATTTTTCTAATTTCTGTCAGAGCAACTTCAACTTCAGGATGAAGAGGCAGCAATCTTGCGTTTTCATATCTTTTAATATGACCAGCAAGGGTACGACCTTCAGTTTTAAAAACTCCATCTTCTATTTCCTTGTAATTTAGAATATTCTGGTCATCTATAAAAACGGTTTTAGTATCGGCAAAATCAAGAGCTGTATCACCATCGGTAGCTGACAGCGTCAATCAGGAGAGCCTATTATTGCAACGGATTTTCTGTATAACCAACGAAACGATATAATTAATAATGAAAGCCAACAGGATTCCTGCTGCAACATCGATTATACTATGCTGCTTTAAGAAAAGTGTGGAAAGGACGATCAGCACGTTGACTGCGATAGCGATGATCCTTTTCCAAGGCAGATCTG
>JAZUNG010000052.1:0-12977 GCA_045604025.1 Lachnospiraceae bacterium
CAGAGATCTGCGTGGGAGAGCTCATTGATACCGTGGAATACGATTATCCGGACTTTCATCTGTCGATGGACTGCTTCTGGTGCAGCCTGACCGGTGGGCACCTGACATTGAAGGAAGCGCTGGCAGCCAGATGGCTGACCGCGGATACGATAGGCAGCGTGAAATGGCTCCCTGCAGACGATGAGCTAGTGGAGCGGATCAGAGGGGAACTCTCAGGCTCGATCATCAGCGATGCTATCAGCTATGTTGAAAAACTCTTCTCGGACAATTCCGGAGGCCACGATGTAGACCACACATTGCGCGTCTACAGAATGGCTATGAAGATCGCGGCGCAGGAGCAGTCACGCAGGACCAATCCCAAGGATATGCAGGCAGCAGACCGGACGCAGGAAGAACAGACGCACGGTGTCGCTTCCATCGATATGCAGATCGTTGCCCTGGCTGCGCTCCTGCATGACGCGGATGATCACAAGCTATTCAATACCAAAGATAATGAGAACGCACGCAGTTTCCTGGAAGAACACTATGTACCGGAAGAAACGATCGACTACATCTGCCGTGTGATCAATTCCGTGTCATTCAGTCAGAATCGCGGACACCGCCCCGACACTCCCGAAGGGTGCATCGTGCAGGACGCTGACCGTTTGGATGCGATAGGCGCTATCGGGATCGCACGCACATTTGCATATGGTGGAGAGCACGGCAGGCCCCTGGATGACTCAATAGAGCATTTTTACAACAAACTTTTCCTCATAAAGGATGAGCTGAACACTGATGCTGCGCGGGAAATAGCTGAGGTGCGCCACCGCTTTATGGAGGAGTTTATAGAAGAGTACAGCAAAGAGCAATAAGGAGATTTACAATGAACGCTGATACTGTAAATGAGAACCAGGTTGGATTGACAGGCGCTGAAGGTGCGCCGAAGATGCCCAGCATGGAGGAGCTTCAGGCCATGCAGGAAGAAGCCATGAAGGCTGGAAGAAAGCATATGCTGAAGATGGTCACGGAAAGGCGCAGCGTCAGGACATTTGACGGGAAGAAGCTGCCTGAAGAGGTGGTCACTCAGATCAAAGACTACACTGAAATACTTGCAGCGACCAATCCGTTCAAGATCCCGGTGAGATTCGTTTTCCTGGATGCGGATGAGCTGGGGCTGTCCAGCCCTGTCATCAAGGGCGAGCACCTGTATGTCGCAGGTATCGTTGAGGATGTGGAGCACAGTGAGGAAGCATATGGCTACGCCTTCGAAGGACTGGTACTGTATGCGTGGGCGCTGGGTGTCGGAACGACCTGGATAGGCGGCACCATGAAGAGAGAAGTATTCGAGAAGGCAGCAGGAGTGCAGCCCGGTGAGCGCATGTACTGCATCAGCCCGCTGGGAGTCGCAGCGCAGAAGATGGGCATTCGTGAGGTGGCCATGAGGAAAGGTGTCCGCGCTGACGAGAGGAAGAGCGCTGGCGAGCTGTTCTTCAACGGAGACTTCACAAAACCGCTCGATATGGCAGCGCTGGCAGCAGAGCCAGGCGGAGACGTGGCTGCAGATGCCCTCGAGGCGGTCAGACTGGCTCCTTCTGCCGTAAACAAGCAGCCGTGGCGCATAGTCAGGACCGGCAATACATGGCATTTCTATGAAAAGCACGGAAGGGGTCAGGGAAATGCTCCCTGGGACATCCAGAGGGTTGACATCGGTATCGCCCTGTGTCATTTCGTAATGATGACCGGCGGCAGGGTCGTTACAGAAGATCCCGGTATCGCCACTTTTGACGACACCGACTACATCTGCTCAGTAGTTCTGCAACAAATATAGGAGAAGCAATATGCACGTTATGACCACAAAAGAGATCCTTGCGGAATCGTTCAGGGAGCTGGCAGAGAAAAAGAACGTTGACAAGATCACCATCAGGGAGATCACATCGAACTGCGGTATGGTGCCGGCAACATTCTACAGGCACTTCCAGAATAAATATGACATGATCGTCTCGAATTATTCTGCGCAGATGCATCAGATCATGGAACAGGCGATCGGTGAGAAGCAGTCATGGAATGAACTGCAGATGTCGTTCATCAGGTTTTACGCGGATAATAAGTCGCTGTTTATTAATATCCTCAGGAATATCAGCGGTTATGACCTGTTCAATCATGACATGTTGAATGTTTCTGTCCAGATGATCCACTATTATCTGCGCGAGGTAGAAGGGATCGACAGCGTGGATCCTGATCTGGATATGTATATACATATTCACAGCAACTGCTCTGCCATGATCATCTGTGAATGGCTGCTGGGCGTTATAAATGTGGAGCCGGAGAAACTGGTGGAAATCCTGAACAATTCGATGAACAGGCCTCTGGCGGATCTGATATTTAAATAAGAACCGCCGAAATGAGAGAATTTGATCAAAATCTCTCATTAGTTTACGCAATTGCAATATTATAAATTGAATAAAACCTCCCGATGCATACAATGTATATATCCCGCAATGCATCAGGAGGTTTTTTTAGTGAGCATTCAACAGGAAAATTTTGATCTGCAGAAGCATATCGCACAGGGTGTAGAGAAGATCGTAGCTGATGTTATTAAGGCAACTCTTAAGAATCCCAAGGAAAGCGCATATATTCTGAAGTTCGCCGCAGCCAGCAGAAGAGCAGCAAAGACCAGAGAGTTACTGGAAGAGAAAGGTGAGCATGCACCGGGATTCCTGATCGCGAGCGTGACCAGCCGCTGCAATCTGCACTGCGCAGGCTGCTATTCCAGATGTATCAATACAACTACAGATGAAACGCCGGTTGGCCAGCTGTCCGGTGAAGAATGGAAGAAAGTCTTCGAAGAGGCCAGAGATCTGGGAATCAGCTTTATCCTGGTGGCAGGCGGCGAGCCTCTCCTCAGACGTGACATTATCACAGCTGCCGGATCGATCCCTGAGATCATGTTCCCGATATTTACCAACGGAACCGTGATCGGCGAGACCTATCTGGATATGTTTGACAGGTGCAGGAACCTGGTTCCCGTGCTCAGCATCGAGGGCAACAAGGAGACTACCGATGCCAGACGAGGCAAGGGAATCTACAGCATCCTCATGAAGAACATGGATGAGTTCCAGAAGAGAAATCTGATCTACGGAGCATCCATTACCGTAACTTGCGAGAACATGAAAGAGGTCATGAGCCCCGAATTCATCAGCACACTGACTGACAAGGGCTGCAAGATGGTGCTCTTTATCGAGTTTGTACCGGTTACCGATGAAGCCAGACATCTGGCTCCCGGTGATCCCGAGAGAGAATACATGGCTGAAGCCATCATGAAGCTCAGGACAGAATATCCGGATCTGCTCCTCCTGTCATTCCCCGGCGACGAGCTCGCTATGGGCGGATGCATGGCAGCAGGACGTGAGTTCTTCCATATCAATTCAAACGGCGGAGCCGAGCCCTGCCCGTTCTCACCGTTCTCGGATATAAATGTGAAGAACATGACGCTACGCGAGGCGCTGAATTCACCGCTGTTCGTTGCTCTCAGAGAGAGCGGCATGCTCCAGGAGCATCACGATGGCGGATGCGTACTCTACGAGAAACGCGACCAGGTCGCAGCACTGCTTCAGGGGAACTGATCCCCACACAACTTGCTTTCTCCGGGGAATTGATCATCCCCTCAACAATTCCCCAATCTTTGAAAGCCTGCCTTCCCCGGCAGGCTTTCGCTCATGTATAAAACAAATACCGGACATTTTCAATCCTGCCTTTTCCTTTTTGAAAAACAGAACACCGAGTCCTGCACAAGAAAACATTTTGCCCTTGTACATAAAATATTATATAATTAATACAAATACTTTTGGATGGAGGTATGCGATATGTATAAGAGAAATTACAATTTCCTGAATTTCAAGGGAAAATCTGCAGACACCAACGAGTGGGTGTATGGTACTCCTGTGAAAAACGAAGCCGGTGATATCGTCATGATCGACAGTGCGCTGAATCAGACTGTGATCAGAAGAGAGACCCTCTGCCAGAAGACCAATTCTATTGATGCCAAAGAGGCACCCATCTACGAGGGAGATGTCGTTGCAACTGTACCTACCAGATTCCGCAAAGACCAGATCGTGGGTGTAGTCCGCTTCAGCGAGGAGCCGGGATATCTGGATTCTTCCGTAAATGTATGGAAGATCCACTGGGCGGAGTATACCAGAGACACAGCCAGGATCGAGGTCATCGGAAATGTTTACGACAGGAAGTTCCACGACGAGAACTATCTGAAAGAGAACTGGCCGGACGATTGGAAGAAGATACAGTCATTCGTTGACAGAGAGGCTGCAGAAGAAGATTCATGATCCTGACAGTTTTCGGAGAGATCCTCTGGGACATTTTTGGAGATGAGAAAAAGATAGGCGGGGCACCCTTTAATTTTGCTGCGCATGCGGCAAGGGAGGGTGCCCGCGTTCGGTTTGTTTCTGCAGTGGGAAATGACAGTCTCGGTGACGAGGCTCTTGCGGAATGCCGTCAGATGGATATCCCCACTGACTATATAGCCAGAGCAGCGCAGCAGACCGGCAGATGCAATGTCACGCTGAAGGACGGCATCCCGGATTATGACCTGTCAGGAGATATGGCATACGATCATATCGTCCTGCCGGAAGGACTGTTTGCTCAGGAGCGTGCAGAAAAAATCTGCGCTGGGGCGGAAGACACTTCGACCACAGAGAACCAGACTGCACAGACAGTGAAACCAGAGCACGAGCCGACCGCTCTGTATTTTGGAACGCTCGCACAGCGAGGGGCAGAGTCCAGGGCAGCACTGAGACAGCTCCTGCAAGAAGGCTCGTTCGATGAAGTGTTCGTGGACATCAATATCCGCCAGCATTACTACAGTGCCAAGCTGCTGGATGAATCCATCGGAGCCGCTACTATCCTGAAGCTCTCCCGCGACGATGCAGAGGCGTTCAGTGTGATAGAGGAGCTGAAGGAAACCATGGATGAGGCAGCCATGGATAACGCTGACCCGGATGGACCTGAAGCGGAGGATGCGGATAATCTGCCTTTGATCATTGCTCTTATGGAGCGCTATCCGAACCTGCATACCATTGTCCTGACGCTGGATGCGGACGGGGCAGCGGTCTATGAAAGAAACGGACATATCACGCGCTCTAGAAAGCCTGACTGCGAGGTAGTATCGACCGTCGGTGCCGGGGACTCATTTGCAGCGTCATTTCTGGTTAATTATCTGAACGAACTGGAGATAGACGAGTGCCTGGAGAGAGCAACCTCCCTGGCTGAATTCGTATGCGGGCATACTGAGGCCGTGCCGCTGTATCCGATGGATGACGTACGCAGGTGGAGGGCCATCTACCGCCTGCTGAACATGGTAAATACCGAGGTCTACGACTGCGGCGAACTGTGCGGCTGTGCATGCTGTCTGCAGAGAGGTGAGGAAAACCTCGAAGAAAATGAAGAGATGGGCATCTTCCTCTTCCCGGGCGAGCATAGGATCCTGAGGGAGTCCGAACAGGAGGAGAAATGGCTGAGCTGGGAGGCTCTGGACAAAGACGAGGTGGAGTTCCCCTCATCATGGACAGGACCGGTATATTTCGTAAACTGCCAGGAGCCGCCCAGGTGCCCCAGAGCATACAGACCGCTTCAGTGCCGCACATTTCCGCTGAAGCCGGTCATCGACGAGAACGGAGTACTGGAAATGATCTGGGACGATGCTGAGCTTCCCTATACATGCCCGATCATCGAGAAGAACATGCCTATCCACGACTCGTTCTACAAGGCTACATATACTGTGTGGAAACATTTACTGGAAGATAAGCGCATCATGGACCTGGTGCTGCTGTGGAGCTGACTGCCTGCTGCAACAGCGTTATCGATCCTTTGAGCTCAGACCACGATCTGAGCAGCTGTATTCGAACATATCATAGACAATGAACAGGGCCCAAAAGAACACACAGATCATATCAAGACTGATGTTCCAGCTTCTGCCGATACAGATCCTGCTGGCTGTGATCGGAGCTGTAAACGGCATCGTTTCCAGCCTGTTTGCAGGCAATTATGTCGGACAGCTGGGCATGGGAGCTGTGGGCCTGTATGCACCGATCGCTTCCCTGATCACATCCTTAAGTACCATGCTGGTCGCAGGTGCGCAGATACTGTGCGGCAGGTCCATGGGCGAGAACCAGACCGAAAAGACACACAATATTTTTACGCTGGATATCATAGGCACGCTGATCATATCCGGTCTGTTTACAGCGGCTGTTCTGGTCATCGGTCTCTTTGACCTGAGCGGATTTCTGACGAAGGACCTGACATTAAGACCACTTCTGAACCGGTATATGATCGGTCAGTCCATAGGCATCATCCCTGCGATGCTGAGCGGCCAGTTCGCGGCATTTCTATCCCTGGAAAACAAAACAAAACGTACTACATATGCCAGCATGATCTATATCCTGATCAATGTAGTCCTGAACTTCCTGTTTGTGGGCGTGCTGAAGATGGATGCCTTCGGTCTGGCGCTGGCATCTTCACTGGGCATGTGGATATTCCTGGGAGCAGAAGCTCAGTACTTCCTGACAGGAAAATCCTTCTTAAGGTTCTCGCTGAAGCACATGCAGTGGAAGGCATTTGCGGATATCATCCGGCTGGGATTCCCGAGCGCTATAGTAAACATTTATCAGACTGTACGCGGACTGATAGTCAACTCGCTGCTGCAGGCTTATGTGGGCAGTGTGGGTGTGTCCGCATTTGCAGCAGCCAATACGTTGCTGGGATTTGCCTGGGCCATCCCGGGAGGCATGATCGTAGTATCCAGAATGCTGATCAGCATCAGTATGGGTGAGGAGGACCGCACGACTCTGGCAGATGTCATGCGGACTGCCATGAAGAGGTATGTACCGCTCATGTGCCTGGCAGCTGCCATCATCATTGCCTGTGCGGTGCCGCTGACACATCTGTACTACCGTGAACCGGCAGAGTTGGTGTACGGTATGACTGTATGGGGATTCAGGATCCTTCCGCTGTGCATGCCGTTATCTGTCATTTGTATGCATCTGAGCTGCTACGCTCTGGTGAATGAAAGACATTTCCTGGTACATGTGACCGGACTCCTCGACGGTGCGGTCTGTGTGGCCGGGTTTACCGCGCTGCTGATCCCGCTTGCGGGAATGAACAGTGTATATATCGCCAATGTTCTCAACGGTCTGGTGGTCACCGCGGTATTTATCGGATATGCCTGCGTGAAGAACAGGCGGTTTCCGACTACCATAGAGCAGCTGATGGTCATCCCGGAGGATTTCGGCGTATCCGAAGGCGAAAGAATAGACATCTCTGTAAACAATATGGATGAGGTGGTCACGATCTCCGAGCGAGTTCATGATTTCTGCCTGGAGCGTGGGATAGATGAGAAGAGGTCATATCTGGCTGCGCTGTGCATGGAGGAAATGGCCGGAAATGTGATAAGCCACGGATTTACCAAGGATAGCAAAAGCCACTCCGTGGATATCCGCGTTGTTCACAAAGACGACGAACTGATCCTGCGGATCAAGGACGACTGTGTACCATTTGACCCTGCTGAGAGGCAGCAGGTGATCAGTCCGGATGATCCGACGAAAAACATCGGCATCCGCATGGTCTATTCAATGGTAAAGCACATAGAATATCAGAACATTCTGGGTCTGAATGTTCTGACAATGAAGATATAGTATATGGCCTTATTTCTTCAGATATGCTGATGAGACCGGAAAATCGAAATACGTATCGGGGAATGGCTCGTCCTTCAGCATGAAATGCCACCACTCATTGGACATCGGAATGAAGCCGTTCCGCACCATTACCTTCTGGAGCATCATACGGTTCTCGTACTGCTCATCTGTGATCCCTTTGTAATCCGGATGCGAAACCTCACTGAACAGGTCGAAAGGCCCGCCCATATCAACGTCTGTGCCGGTCTTCATGTCGAAGAGGGTCAGGTCGATGGCGCTGCCGCGGCTGTGACTGGACATTTTCGCTATATATCCGCGTGCAAATACTTCCTGCTTCTCCAGGTCGGGATAGAAATATTCCTTCATGCGCAGATCCTGGTCCTCGATCCCCCACAGTACAAACTGCTTTACCGCGGTGGCGGGACGGTATGCGTCGAATACCTTGATGCGGTATCCCTGTACGTTCAGCTCATTGGCAGCTGCCTTCAGAGCTCTGGCTGCCTCCCTGGTCAGCAGTGCGCAGGGCTCCTCATAGCCGTCGATGCGGTCGCCAATGAAGTTGAATGTGGAGTAGTAGCGGATCTCCTGGATGATACCAGGCACGAAATCTGCCAGCAGCACGAAGCCACTCGGATCCAGTTCCGCTTTTCTTTTGAAATCTGTCATAGCCGTTCTCCCTTTTCATGCATTTTACTCCCTGCAGTGTGAAAAATAAAGCGTAAAACACCTGTGCGGGCTTATATTTCCATCGCGCCTGATACATGCTATAATCATACGCAGACAGCGCGCCAAAAGAGGGTGTCACCTGCTGCATCTGTGACATAGCTGTTTCACTATGATCAAAGCTCAGCAGTATTCCATCAACAGGTGCAGCTGCGGCTCAATTTGACAGAAAGGCAATACGAACATGTCAAAGGCAAGAAAAACATTCTCATATATTCTGAAGATCATAGTGATCGTGTCGGCGGTAGTCGGTATCATCATGAGCGCCGCGGCAGGCAAGGCATATTTCATGGGCGGCTCCACGGTATTCATGTATTTCACTGTCCAGTCCAACATTCTGGTGGCACTTCTCAGTCTCATCGGAGGCATTTTGATGATCAGAAGGCAGAAGGTTTCAAACATCTGGTTCATCATCAGGTTTGTCGGCGCAGTCGCGATCACGCTGACAGGCACTGTATTCTGCTTCATCCTGGCTCCGACTCTGAAGCAGGCTGCGTGGAATGTGCAGAACACCCTGACGCATGTGGTGGTTCCGGTGTGCTTTGTGGTGGATTTCTTCGTTACAGGCGTATTGTCCGATATAAAAAAGCGCAGCGTGATATTTGTCACGATACCGCCGCTGCTGTACGTGGTCTATGCCGGTATCGGATTTGCCATGAACTGGCGCTTCTCACCGACGACTAACTATCCGTATTTCTTCCTGAACTGGGGAAGCCCCGCGGGAGCGTTCGGCTTCACAAAAGGCCTGCCATTTATGGGCACAGTGTGGTGGATCATGGCCCTCCTCATCTTGCTGATCGTGGTTGGTTGGCTCTATCTGGTGATCTTGAATTTTTTAAAGCGCCGCGCCAGCCGCTGAAGTTTTGGTGGCGATTTATCTTTATCAATTCGTTCATGTGAACGAAATTCATCATCCAATTCGTTCATATGAACGATTTTCAAGAGAAAAATCGTTCATATGCGTGAAATCCATGGCAAGGTTCATTCACATGAATAATTTTATGGAGCAAATCGTTCAAGTGAATGAAATCTTGGAGGAAAACCATTCATGTGAATGAAATCTTGGAGGAAAACCGTTCATGTGAATGAAATCTTGGAGAGAAACCATTCATGTGAATGATTCTTTATAAACCATATGCCATAGTTTTTTGAACAAAAACTATGGCATTGTTATTTTAATAGCAGTACAATAGCATTTGAAAAATACAGGACTCCCTGTTATATCGCTTTATAGGAGGTTGCAAGACATGTCTAAAAAGAAAACAAAGCTCATGAAGACCATGGACGGCAACGAAGCAACTGCGTATATATCTTACGCTTTTACTGAGGTTGCTACGATCTATCCGATCACTCCTTCCTCGCCTATGGCGGAAGCTGTCGATGAATGGTCGGCCAATGGCAGAAAAAACCTGTTCGGTCAGAGAGTGCGTCTGGTAGAGATGCAGTCCGAAGCAGGTGCGGTAGGTGCCATGCACGGCTCGCTCGAGACCGGTGCTCTGACTACATCATATACAGCATCTCAGGGACTGCTCCTGATGATCCCGACACTGTATCGTCTGTCGGGACAGCTCAAACCTGGCGTGCTGCACGTCAGTGCACGTGCCGTCGGCACTCACGCTTTCTCTATTTTCGGTGAACATTCTGATGTAATGGCCTGCCGTCAGACAGGTATGGCTATGCTGTGCACCAGTTCCGTGCAGGAGAACATGGATCTGGCAGCAGTAGCCCATCTGGCTGCGATCAAGGGCAGCGTGCCGTTCATTCATTTTTTTGACGGATTCAGAACATCTCACGAGATCCAGAAGGTCGAAGTCCTGGACTACGAGGATCTGGCGGAGCTGCTGGACTGGGATGCAGTCGACAGGTTCCGCAAGCATTCGCTGAACCCCGAGCGTCCTGTTATCCGCTCTACCGTGCAGAATCCCGACGTTTATTTCCAGGCCCGGGAGTCAGCCAATCCTTACTATGATGCCATCCCCGATATCGTTGAGGGCTATATGGAGAAGATCAACCGTCTGACCGGCAGGGACTATCACCTGTTTAATTATTACGGTGCCCCGGATGCTGACCGCATCATTATTGCAATGGGATCATCTGCAGGCGTTATCCGCGAGACAGTTAAATACCTCAATGAGCGTGGCGAGAAGGTCGGCTTCATGGAGGTTCATCTGTACAGACCGTTCTCGATCAGGCATTTCCTGAAGGATCTTCCGGCTACAGTTCAGAAGGTAACCGTTCTGGACAGGACCAAGGAGCCCGGCTCCCTGGGAGAGCCCCTGTATCTGGATGTCTGCGCTGCATTTAATGAGACAGAAAAGCAGCCTGAGATCTACGGCGGACGCTATGGTCTGTCCATCAAGGACGTGACAGCGGCTCAGATCGCAGCCGTATTCGACAATATGCAGAAGTATGAGCCGAAGAATCATTTCACGGTAGGTATCGATGATGATGTGACATACAGATCCCTGAAGCTCGGACCTGCTCTGGACGTGCTTCCTTCCGGCACCAAGAGCCTCAAGTTCTGGGGCCTGGGCTCGGATGGCACCGTTGGCGCCAACAAGAACTCCATCAAGATCATCGGCGACAATACCGATAAATATGTTCAGGGCTATTTCGAGTTCGACAGCAAAAAATCCGGTGGTGTCACACGTTCCCACCTGAGGTTTGGTGATGAGCCGATCATAGGCAGCTATCTGGTCACAAGTGCGGATTTCGTAGCATGTCACAACCAGTCGTATATGGATAAATACGATATCGTTCAGGAGATCAAGCCGGGCGGAATATTCCTGCTGAATACACTGTGGAGCGCAGAGGAACTGGACGAGCACCTGCCTGCCAAGGTCAGGAAATACATAGCTGATAACAATATCCAGTTCTATATCATCGACGCGATCAGCGTCGGCAAGAAGATTGGTCTGGGTAAGCAGATCAACTCTGTGCTGCAGGCAGCATTCTTCAAGCTGGCTGATATCATACCGATCGATGATGCGATCAGGTACATGAAAGACGCCATCCTCAAAACCTATGGCCACAAGGGCGACAGAGTAGTCAATATGAACTACGCGGCAGTGGATGCAGGCATCGACAGCCTGGTGAAGGTAGACGTCCCTGAAGCATGGAAGAGTCTGCCTGAAGATGAGGCCGAGGATGCCAGAAATGTTCCTGATTTCGTAAAGAATATAGTTGATCCGATCGATGCACTGCATGGCGACGACCTGCCTGTATCTGCCTTCAAGGGCATGGAGGACGGAACCGTTCCTCTGGCTACATCCAGATATGAGAAGAGAGGCACTGCTGTGGATATCCCTGTATGGGATCCGGACAAATGTATCCAGTGCAATCAGTGCTCATTTGTCTGCCCGCATGCTGCTATCAGACCGTTCCTGCTGAATCATGAGGAGACCGCTGAGGCTCCCGAAGGATTCCGTGCGGTCAAGGCCAAGGGCAAGGGTATGGAGGCATATACCTACAGGATCCAGATATCACCTCTGGACTGCCTGGGCTGCGGCGTCTGCTTCAATGCATGCCCGGCCGATGCTCTGAACCTGAGCTCTATCGCGAAGGAGCTTCATGAGCAGACCAACTGGGACTATGCAATGACTCTGTCCCAGAAGACCAATCCTATGAGCAAATATACGGTCAAGGGCAGCCAGTTCGAGAAGCCTTTGCTGGAGTTTTCCGGAGCATGCGCAGGCTGCGGCGAGACCGCGTATATGAAGGTGCTGACCCAGCTGTACGGTGACAGGCTGATCGTAGCCAATGCCACCGGCTGCACACAGGCATGGGGCGCATCAATGCCGAGCTTCCCTTATACCACAACCGCCAGAGGCTACGGCCCTGCATGGTCCAATTCGCTCTTTGAGAACAACGCTGAGTTCGCCATGGGCATGTCGCTGGCAGAGAACCAGCAGCGCAGCCGTCTGGCCGAGCGTATCCTGAGACTGAAGGAGATCAGCGGAGTATCCGAGCTGAACAATGCGATCGATGTATGGCTGGGAGCTTATAATGACAGTGAGAGGACGAACCAGGCCACAGAGGATCTGATCAGAAGACTGCAGAGGTCGGAGCTGTCGGGCGAAGCTGCTGAGATTCGTGAGGATATCATCCACAACAAAGAGCACCTGACCAAGAAGTCCATCTGGATGTACGGCGGCGACGGCTGGGCATACGATATCGGCTACGGTGGTCTCGACCACGTCATGGCCAGCGGAGAGGACGTCAATGTCCTGCTGGTAGATACCGAGGTTTATTCCAATACCGGTGGTCAGGCATCCAAGGCATCTCCTATCGGAGCCGTGGCACAGTTCGCAGCATCCGGCAAGAAGACCAATAAGAAAGACCTGGGTCTGCTGGCAATGGCGTACGGCACAGTATATGTTGCGCAGGTTGCCATGGGAGCTGACAAGAACCAGTTCGTCAAGGCACTGAAGGAAGCCGAGGACTTCCCGGGACCTTCACTGGTCATCGCATACGCGCCTTGCATCAACCACGGTCTGGTCAAGGGCATGGGATGCGCACAGATAGAAATGAAACTGGCGGACGAGTCCGGTTACTGGAATCTGTACCGTTACA
>JAZUNG010000053.1:0-2668 GCA_045604025.1 Lachnospiraceae bacterium
ATCTTATGGCCTGCGAGACAAGCTGGAAGCGGATCCCAAAGGCCAGCTTGAAAACAGTATAGAGGGAGTTGCGGAGGACATTGCCAGAAAGAACTTTATTGGCAGGCCATGCAGTCTGTCATATAAGGGATATACCGCAGATATCCGCTATGACTCAGTCCTTAAGCATCTGTATGGAAAGATTGAAGGTATCAGCCAGTTCATCAGCTTTGAGACAGAGCTTTCTGAAGATATTGAGGCTGCTTTCCACAAAGCTGTAGATGACTACCTGAGTTATTGTGAAGACAGAGGTATCGTTCCGGAAACCGGAATGAACGATGCATTTGCGGGTGATAAGGAAGCTGAGCATAACTGGAGAGTCAGACATGGTATCCGGGATACTGCAGGAAAGACGCAGCAGACAGCTGATCCAGATATGGAAAAGTTCAGCCAGGTCGTTGCTCAGATCAAAGCTGCAGGTGCTGATATTGCCAAGAATCAGAGTGATGAGGAGGAGCAGAATGCTTCACAGGCATCTGATATTGATCTTCTGAGATCATTTGGGATAGATCCTGATGAAGTATCACTGGATGTGAACGATACAGACCAGAATATCCCTGAAACTGATAAAACAGATTATTCCAAACAGATCGACATTCGCACCGGGATCAGCAGGGATGATCTTCAAAATATGGAGTCTGAAGATTTCTTAAGATTTATGGGTATTGATCCGGATGATGTGATCTTGTAATGACATTACTTATCTTGTTTGTTCAGGATATTCATCAGGATAGCAAGTATACCTACTGAAAAATGTGAAAACGCCAAGCTCCACCAGACCATGTTCAGACCACCAACTGCTGTAAAAATGATCAGGAATATAAGCATAAATACAAATTCAGAATAGGTAAGTATAACAGCCCTGGCAGTATCTGTTATTGCATATAACCTGGCAGTAGTTATCCTGCTGTATGAGAGTGGTATAAAACCAGTGATGATCACGGGAACAGCCTGCCCGATCATAATTCCGATATTTGAAGAAACTCCAAATATGTCACCCAGATCATTTCTGAATAAGAATAATAACAGCATACAGATAACTGCAACAATCAGAACAAAGATATAACCTCTGCGCTCAAATAAGCGCAGAGCTTTTTTATTCTTGCGACCGTATCTGTCACTGAATAACGGCTGGCAGCCATCGCCAGTTCCCTGAAAGATCAGATATACGATCCATGTTACGTAAGATATAACAGTATAACAGGTGACTGCGGGCATTCCTCCATATTTTGCAGCAAAAAGGTTCATGAGCAGTAAACTGATACTGGGACACATATAAAGTCCAAATGATGATATGCCAGCCCTGAATATCTGCCAGACCCTTGAAAAGTTAAACGATAAATGAAATACAGGGATCTTCCTGTTAATAAAGTAAATAATGCCAAGAAAAGCAGTGATCGCCTGCCCTGAGATAGTAGCTATTGCAGCTCCGGCCAGTCCCCAGTTAAATCTCATTACAAACAGGTAATCAAATACAATATTAAAAATAAAACCTGCAGCCATTATTATCATTGCATAAGAAGGACTATTGTGATTTCTGATGAGCGGTGGCAGTCCGTTTCCGAAAATCTGAGTTATGGCTCCAAGGAAAATGATCTGTAGATATATACGTCCGTATTCAAACACGATATTTTCAGCACCGACCAGTTGAAGAATAGCAGAAAGAATATCAGGGATCACTATGATCATGCTTAGCATGCTGAATATAAACAGCAATGCGATCGTGACCCGTTCAAAAACAAGTGCATCATTGGTACTTCCGGATGCTGAGTGGATTTTCTGCAAAATGGCTCCACCCATACCTATTCCAGTTCCGATAGCACCAAGAATTGCAACTATTGGATATACCAGGCCTATAGCTGCAAGGCCATTATCTCCTACGCTGTTTCCTATGAAGAATCCATCAACGATCGTAAATACTCCAAAGAGGATCTGAGCAAGGACTGTCAGGATGACGGATGAAAAGAACTGTCGATTCATTTTATCATTCTTTCACTGATCTGAAATCGTTGTATGAAGTGATTATAATGCTATTTTATGCCCTTAGCTACACAGAATCGTAAATTATTCTTAATAGTTTATAGTTAGCAATGGCTAATACTGTGATACTACCTGGCAAAAACAGATCATATCAGGTATACCCTGGTATCAATACTGGATATATATTTTAAGTGTAAACATAATTATCCGTTATTTGTTACGGATTTATATATGGAAAGAAGGAGGTAGTACAATTGGATTTCAAATTTATCAGACAGCAGATAAGTAAGATTGTCGGAGATAAATATGTTTCAGATGCTATGAAAGATCTGACAGTTTACTCCAGAGACTACAGTTCTATGCCGCCTCAGGTTGCAAACATTGTTGTTGCTCCTGGCTGCACAGAGGAAGTTGCTGCGATCATGCGTATAGCTAATCGCAATGGAATCAATGTTACTGTCCGCGGCGGTGCAACCACAGCTCATCTGTGTACCGCAAAAGAAGGTATCATCCTCGACCTTAACAGGATGAACAAGATCATCAGGATCGATGCAGACAACTGTCTGTACCTGACAGCACAGGGCGGAACTCCTATTTACACTATCACTCAGGAACTTGACAAGCTCGGATTTGAGCTGGCAGGCCGTCC
>JAZUNG010000054.1:0-14210 GCA_045604025.1 Lachnospiraceae bacterium
GCTGTTCTGTGGTCATGACTTCGACCGTAAGCAGGTGGCATTTGGTCTGGAAAGAATGCTCTGGGGATTCTTCAAGAAGATGGTCATAGCAGACAGGATAGCTGTTGCTGTCGGTTCTTTGAACAGTCCCGATCAGAGAGGTGTGGCATTCTTAGTAATGGTTTTGTTCTATTCGGTTCAGCTCTATGCTGACTTTTCAGGCGGTATCGATATCGCCATAGGAATTGCACAGGCTCTGGGTATCACACTCCCTGAGAACTTTATCAGACCATTCTTTTCTACCAATATCGCTGATTACTGGCGCAGATGGCATATATCACTGAACGAATGGATGAGAGGATATATTTTCTATCCGATCACTGTTTCGGGTCCTATGCTCAAGCTGGCTGTCAAGGCCAAAAAGAAGGTAGGCAAGCTGGGTATGCGTCTGCCTATATATATCGGATCTGTACTATGTTGGCTGGGAACCGGTGTATGGCATGGATTCAACTGGAATTTCATAGTATGGGGTATGCTGAACTGCGTGATCATAGTTGCATCTGAAGAACTGGCTCCTCTGTACGAGAAGTTCCACAATAAAACTCATCTCAAGGGCAGAAAAGGATATACTGTATTTGAGATCATCAGGACATTTCTGATGATGAGTCTGATCAGGATCACTGACCTGTTCGGAAACCATATAGGTGATTATTTCAGCCGTATAGCGTCACTGAGCTATACATTCAATTTCCATGTTCTGTCAGACGGAACACTGATGAAACTTGGACTGGCTGCAAGTGATTACATTATAGTTGCGTGTGGTGTTGTGATCATGTTCATAGTCAGTCTGGTTCAGGAAAAGGGCAGTGTCAGGGAACAGTGCCTGAAGATCCCCGTACCAGTTCGTTACGCCGGTATCATCCTCATGCTTGTTGCTGTCATCCTTCTGGGAAGTTACGGCATTGGTTATGAGAGTGCAAACTTTATATATAATAAATTCTAAGGAGGTGCCATGAAAAAGAGAGTAGTGATCTCAGTTATAATAACGGTTCTGATAACTGCCCTGATCCTGGCATTTCTTCAGATGCTTGTTGTACCGAAGTTTGTTACTTCGATCCCTGAAGGTTCCATGACTTGTGAGTATTATGACAATGCAGGCTCAAATGATGTCATCTTTTTCGGTGACTGTGAAGCATACGAGGTCATTTCTCCTATCACTTTGTGGGAGAATTACGGCATCACTTCATATGTCAGAGGCAGCGCACAGCAGCTGGTATGGCTGTCATATTATCTGATGGAAGATACTATCCGTTATGAAAAACCGAAGGTTATCGTATTCAGTGTCTGTGATATGATGCACCCATCACCGGATAATGCCGGAAAGCCTTCTGAAAGAGAAGCATATAACCGTATGACTATTGACGGCATGAAATGGTCATCATCGAAATGGAATGCCATCGGAGCTTCCATGACTAAAGAGGAGAAGGAAAAGACCGGTTACTGGTCATATATTTTCCCTCTCTTAAGATATCATGACAGAATACTTGAGCTGACTGACGAGGATTGGAAATACCTGTTTAAGAAGGATCAGGTAACAGATAACGGATATCTGATGCAGGTTGGCGTAAAGCCATTCACTACCGAAGATTATACAGAAGCAGCGAAGATCTCATATACATTTTCCGATATGTGCTATGAGTACCTGGATAAGATCACTAAACTGTGCGAGGACAATGATATCCAGCTGGTTCTGATGAAGTCTCCTTCACTGTCTCCTATATGGTATGACCAGTATGAAGAGCAGATCGAAAAATATGCTGACAGCCATGGTCTGCTGTACATCAATACATTGGAGCATCAGGAAGAATATGGTCTGGACTGGACCACTGATACTTATGATGCCGGCCTTCATCTGAATGTCTACGGAGTTGAAAAAGTGACAGATTATGTTGGAAATATCCTGCAGAAGGAGTATAATCTAGTAGATCATCGTGCGGATGAAAAACTGTCAGAGGAATGGGATATTAAAGTAAATACATACAATTCCAGAAAAGAATTCCTCGAAAATAACTAGAATTGAAAGAAGGATCATTGATGAAAAAGACATTAGCTGTAATACTTGCACTTATACTTGTTGTTGCACTTGCTGCATGCGGAAACAACGGTGGTAATGAGAAAACAACCACTACCGAAGCACCTGCTTCTCAGGGCTCAGCTGAAACCGTTGCACCTGTTACATCAGACGACTATTCATTTACATACAAAGGTGTTAATATCTATATTGGACAGAAGGCAGATGAAGCTGTCGAGGCACTGAAGGATTACCAGAAGGGTGAGCCTACTGCAACTGCCAGCTGCGCATTTGAAGGTGATGACTACAAGTACTTCTACGGAAGCTTCTATATGTGCACTGGTACTCTGAATGGTGAGGATATCGTTGATGCATTCTGGTTTGTTGACGATACAGTTGAAACCGGTGAAGGGCTGGCTATCGGAGACGGTAAGGACAAGGTTGAAGAGCTATATGGCTCAGATGGATTTAACGGAGTCAATGCATATGTTCTCAAAGGTGATCTGGCATGGCTTACGATCATTCTTGAAGGTGACAGCGTTTCATCTATTCAGTATGTTTATCAGGGACAGTTACAATGAGTATTTTAAAGTATCTGGAATCTTCTGCTGAAAGATTTCCGGACAAGACTGCGATAGCAGACAGAGAACACGGATATACATTTAACGAACTGCAGCAGGCGTCTTATGCGCTGGCTGCAGTTTCGCCGCTATGCGATGTCAAAGGAAAAGGAATAGGCGTATTTGTTGAGCGAAACGCGGATATGATAGTCTGCTTCCTGGCCATTGCTGCAAGCGGCAATTATTATATTCCTCTGGATATTGATATGCCTGCTTCCAAGCTGAATATCATCATAAACAATTCCGGGATTGAACTGATCATAGGAAGTGAAGAATGTGCCAAGCTGCTTGATGGTGTAGAGGCAGAAGTTGATTATATTTCAACTGATATGATCGCTGGTATGTTATCTGATACAGATATGCTTCAGAATGCGTCAGAAATATCCGATACGGCCGATGATGAGCCTCTGTTCATGATCTACACTTCAGGCTCAACAGGCGTTCCAAAAGGCGTTTTAAAGAGCCACAGGGCCATGATGAGTTTCATAGAGGCTTATGTTGAGAGATTTGGATTTGATGAGAGTGAAACAATCGGTAATCAGACTCCTTTTTTCTTTGATGCCGCCGCCAAAGACATCTATCTGATGCTGAAGACAGGTGCAACCATGGAGATCCTTCCGACGGAATTTTTCGCTATGCCTCCTTCTCTAATCAGATATATGAATGAGAGAAAGGTCAGCATGATCTCATGGGTTCCTTCAGCTCTGTCAGTTGTTGTACAGCTGAACACATTCAGCGCGGTTCTTCCTGAGACACTTAAGAGAGTGCTTTTCGTGGGTGAAGTTATGCCTATGAAGCATCTGAACAAATGGATAGATGCACTGCCTGATCTTCAGTATGTCAATCTATATGGCTCAACAGAAGTCGCAGGTGTCTCATGCTGTTATGAGGTGGACAGAAGGTTTGAAAATGATGAGAATCTTCCCATGGGAAAACCGCTGACCAACTGTAAGGTATATCTTATGGATAACGGCAGACCGGTTGATGAACCAGGCCACATCGGTGAAATGTATGTTGTTTCAGACGCCCTGGCCATGTGTTACTATGGAGATCCTGAAAAGACAGAGAAGACATTTGTGATGATGGACTTTGAAGGTGACGGTCATCTTCAGCGGGCATACAAGAGCGGAGATCTGGCTCAGTATGATGAAGACGGCAATCTGGTATTTGCCTCCAGATCCGACTTTCAGATCAAGCATATGGGTCATCGTATCGAACTGGGTGAGATTGAAACAGCAGCCGGAGCTTTGGAAGGAATACAGAGATGTGCCTGCCTGTATAATGATAAAAAGAGCAGAATTGTACTGTTCTGTACGATCGATCCGGCATGTACAAAAACAGGCAATGATATCAAAGCCGAACTGGCGTCAAAGCTTTCATCATATATGGTTCCAAATCGGGTAAATATACTGGATGAGATGCCGTACAATGCAAATAATAAAATAGACAGACAGAAACTGAAAGAAATGCTCTGATCAACTGATCAGAGCATTTTTAATTAATGGTTTTCGAGGCTGTCCATGACGTTATGCCATGTCTGTGCGCTGGGGTTGGGGTATTCATTTCTCATGGTCTTGTTCTGATCATATCCCGTCCAGACTGCAGCAGTGTAGTTGGGAGTATATCCGACAAACCACAGGTCGTAATCATTTGATGTGGTACCAGTCTTTCCGGCACATACAACATAATCAACTGACGCATTATATCCGGTACCCCTGTTTGCAACTGCATTCAGCATCCTGTGCATTTCCTCAACAGTATCTTCACTCAGGATGCGGTCCTCGTCTTTTCCGTGTTCTATGATAACATTTCCGTTGATATCAACAACCTGTGAATAGAAGTATGGCTCGGTATAGATACCGCCTCTGGCAAATACCGCAAATGCGCCTGCCATCTCATAGGTTGAAACCCCTTGGGTAAGGCCTCCCAGAGCAAGACATTCGTGGAGCTTATCATCTTCCGTGATCGATACAACCCTGAACTTTTCAGTCAGCCATCTGTATGAGTTATCTATACCCAGCATATCCAGAACCTTTACAGCTACTGTATTGGACGAATAGAGCAGTGCATATGAGACTGACAGGCTGCCGTAATATGCTCCATACGCATTTACCGGCCAGGGATCGCCATTATCATCGCGTTTAAAAGGTGAATCCTGAATGGTCGAACTGGGTGTTACTACGCCGTCTTCAATAGCAGGAGCATATACTGAGATAGGTTTTATCGAAGATCCGGGCTGTCTGAGCATATCATAAGCCCTGTTGAAAGACCGACTTTCAGTCTTTTCTTCAGTTCCGCCTTCCATGGCAATAACTGCACAAGTCGAATTGTCGATCAGAGTTATCGCAGACTCCGGAGGATTTTCCTCACCACGTGCGGTCTGAGCATACAGAAAATCAGGATCGTGATATATCTCGTCGAGCTTGGCCTGTGCCTTGGGATCATATGCAGTATATATCTTCAGACCGCCGGTATAAAGCTTGGTATTTGCCTCTTCCTTGCTGCAGTTATATACTTCCATCAGTTCTTCGATGACCTTCTCCAGAACAGCATCAACATACCAGGAATAAACATGATCGGAATTGTCCGTAACGATGCTGACATTGGGAGATCCATCCTTAAATACAAAGTAGTCACGTGACTCATCGTAAGAGAAAGTGGCTACACCTTTATCGTCTTTAGTAACCTGGAAGCCTATCTTTTCCAGCCATCTGAGCTCGTCAGTCTCGCTGATATAACCCTGATCGCACATTTCATTGATGACAACAGCAGCCCTGAACTTGACGTGCTCAGGAAATCTGTAAGGATCATAATATGAAGGGTTATTAGTAATGCTGACCAGACATGCACATTCAAGAAGGTTCAGATCCCTGACATCCTTGTCAAAATATTTATGAGCGGCAGCGTATACACCATAGCAGTTGCTGCCCAGATAAATATTGTTCAGATACAGTTCAATGATCTGTTTCTTGGTAAACTTCTTTTCAAAAGATAGAGCCTCAAGGATCTCCAGTATCTTACGTTCCTTGCTGACTGTCCAGTTGCCGGTAAGATTCTTGATGACCTGCTGGGTGATAGTGGAACCGCCGGCTGTCTCTTCCTGATGTCTGACGACATAATTGAAGGTGGCTTCAGCTGTACGGATCCAGTTTACACCGTGATGATACCAGAATGATTTATCCTCGATAGCAACAGCAGCATCAACCAGCAGATCAGGGAACTCATCGAATGTGAGCCAGGAACGGCTTTCTTCAGTATACATGGTCTCCCATTCCTGCCATTCCAAAGTATCTTCATTCCAATAGTACAGAGTAGAAGGCGCTGTCTTTTCATAAGGGTCAGCGCTTATTTCATCAACCAATTCATCTATTTCGGGAGATATCTCATTATATTTGGTATAGGCGAATGCGGCACCGGATACACCAAGAGCGGCAATTATCAGAATAATCACCACGAGTATCCATCCTATCATCTTACCGATTATCCTTCCTGCGGAAGGTCTGTACCTGTCTCTTTTACTCATACAGAGTTATTGTACTCCCATTTTTTGGAAATTTACAGTTAAAGTTGATATTGTTATTAAACCAATTTTAAGATAAATGTTTGATGAAACAGCGGCGTCTCTTAAATGGTTCTAGTTCAAGAGCCTTCCATTGATTTACCATCTTGGTGTTGAGTTCCAGCTGAGGGCCAGTCTCAGCATATTCAATACCATTTCTGATGCAGCTTTCCATGATATGGTCGATAATGACAGTATTAAGGCCGGTTCCCTGAAGCTCTGGTCTGACTGCCATGAGAAGCAGGTCAACTGCATTATTCTTCCTCAGGGACTTCAGAACTCCTATCCAGCCTGTAGGGAAGAGTCTGCCATGGCTTTTCTGCATGGCGGCTGCAACAGATGGTGCACATACTCCGAAAGCCATCAGATCGTCATTGTCATCTACTATCAGTGCACAGTAATCAGGATTGATCAGCGGAACGAACTTATCAGCATATTTGTTGATCTGTTCTTCATTAAGATCCACAACGCCATAAAGCGGAGAATATGCTTCATTAACCAGTTCAAAAACCTTCTTGATATATGGCTTGTACTGTCTGTGACTGGTAACCTTGACCTTGTGATAACTGCCATTTTTAAGAGCTCTTTCTGCCAGCCGGTGGATCAGCTTATAATAATGATCTTCCCTGGTGGGACATGGAAGCTTGTATTCGATCCAGTCAACATCCTTGATATACCCAAGGCGGGTGAGATGTTTGATATAGTATGGATGATTATAGTAGGTGATAAACATGCTGCGCACATCAAAGCCTTCGATCAGCATGCCTTCACGGTCCAGGTCACAGAATCCGAGAGGACCGTGCACTTCATTGCAGCCTTTATCGCGTGCCCAGTCTTCAACCGTCTTAAACAGGGCAGAGGATACTTCGTAGTCATCAATAAAGTCAACCTGCGAAAACCGCATTCTGCTGGTATTCCACAGTTCGTTAGCCCTATGGCTCAGGATAGCGCCGATCCTGCCGACGATCTCACCATTTCTGTATGCGAGAAATGCCCTGGCTTCACAATAGCTGAAGGCGGGATTCTTTTTGCGGTCCCAGTCAGCCAGATCGTCACCATAAAAAGCAGGCACAAACTGTGGAACATCTCTGTACAGTTTGTTGGGATAATCTACAAATTTCCTGATGAGATCTCTGGTATCAGCTTCCCTGATGATAATTTGATTATTCGTCATTGTCCGTATCTTCCGCCTTCTTATACTGTTTTACTACGCCGTCAAAGAAATCAAGTATATAGTCATATGTTCTTTCATGACCGATATCATTGTATATATCATGTTTCTGACCATGTATCAGCTGTGTATCCAGGCAGTCATAACCTCTGGATCTGAAAACAGAAACGACTCTTGATAATTTGTATTTTGTACCGGCGATCGGGTCTTTCGCGCCTGCGATCACACGAATGGGCAGATGAAGATTCTTACGGATCCAGCTTCCTTTTTTATCGGCGACTCTCAGCAGATCGAAATACGTTCTGTATCCATTGATGGTATAGATGAATCCGCATTTCGGATCATTTGCAAATGCCTGGCACACATCCTTATCAGATGACAACCAGCCGTATTTCGTCTCCTCATTAGCCAGAGAAGAGAAGTATGTCCCATAAACTGCATTATATAGAGCTTTGGACCTGTGATACTCACCTTTCAAAGACCTCAGTATATCTGCCTGGAATCTGCACAGTCCATAGCCGGAGTCAAGAGGCATGCCGCTGAGGATAAGTCCATCCAGGAAGAAATCATATTTTTTTGCATACGCAGCAGCCAAAACAGCACCCATGCCATGACCTATCAGAAAATACGGAACATCAGTGAACCTACTCTGGATCAATCTGGTATTTTCATGGATATCGCTGATCAGAGACTGAGCTCCCAGATCGCCTATGTATCCCAGATCCGCATCGCGGACTACATGTTTCCCATGACCTTTCAGGTCACTGGTAAGCACCGCATATCCATTGGTACTTAAAAACTCCGCAAAATCCCTGTACCTGCCCTGGTGGTCGCCCATACCGTGAATGAACTGGACGATTCCGATGACAGGACGGAATTTCGGAGGGTAATATATTTTAATATATTCCGGTTGTGTAGACATATCTTATAAACCTATTCCTGTAAGAAGAGATCTGGGTATCATCAGATCACCTTTACCGGTGCCCATAAAAACATCGGGTCTGGAATCTCCATGAAAATCAGAACCTCCTGTTATACTCATTCCAACATATTCTGCCAGACCCGTAAATCTCTCAGCATCTTCTTTCGAATTATCAGAATGAATGGCTTCAATGCATCTGACTCCAAGTCTTTTCAGATATCTGAACATATCTATAAATTCATCATCTGTCATGTCATAATACACAGGATGAGCGACCGAACAGACGCCTCCGGCATATCTTATGAGCTTGACTGCATCTTCTATATCCAGCTTGAATCTGGGAAGATAACAGCTGCAGTCTGCACCAATGTATTTTTCAAATGCTTCATCAGTGCTTCTTACATATCTTTTCTTTACCATGAGCTCGGCAATATCATTTCTGGTAATAACCGGCCTCCCGGTAAATTCATACAGTTCCTCAAGAGATATCCTGATCCGATGTTCACCCAGAAGATCGCACATCTTCATGATTCGTTCAGTTCTGAGCCTGGAAACCTGTTCCAAAGTATCGGTAAGCAGATCGTTCTGCCAGTCAATATTGTAGCCCAGAAGATGTATCTCACGTCCCTGATATGAAGCAGATATCTCTATCCCGGGTATGACATGTACAGGCTGATCTTCTGCTGCTTCAAGTGCATACGGGATACCCTCAACAGTATCCATATCAGTCAGCGCAAAAGCATACAGCCCTTTTTCAAGAGCCATATCCACCAGCTCATATGGCTGGCAGCTGCCGTTTGATGCAATTGAATGAACATGCAGATCTACAAATTCCATGGTTTGTCAAGATGCACTGTCTCAGATGATTTCCCTCCAAAACCGCGGGAGCGGATTGTTTTGTCGGAAAATATCTGATCCAGTGCACTGTATACTATTTACTTTCTATCTCTGGGTCGTCCGTTTCAGTTACTGTATAAACAGTACGTTTGCGGGCAGAAACATCAGCTGCCAGGTATTCGTCATATGTGGTGATCTTGTCGATCAGCTGACCGTCAACTATCTCCATGATACGGTTTGCAGTAGTCTGAACAAACTGATGATCATGGCAGGAGAAGAGCGCAACCCCGGGGAACTTGATCAGTCCGTTGTTGAGCGCAGTGATCGATTCCATATCCAGATGGTTGGTAGGCTCATCCAGGATCAGAACATTGGCACCTGATATCATCATTTTGGAAAGTAGACAACGCACCTTTTCTCCTCCGGAAAGAACACGGAGCTTCTTGACACCGTCTTCACCGGGAAAGAGCATTCTGCCCAGATAGCCACGGACATAAGTAGCATCCTTTATCTCTGAGAATTCTGTCAGCCAGTCAGTGATGGTCAGATCAGAGTCAAATTCTTTGGTATAGTCTCTGGGAAAGTATGCCTGACTGGTAGTTACTCCCCATTTATATGTGCCTGAGTCAGGCTGTATCTCATCCATAAGTATGCGGAAAAGAGTAGTCTTTGCCAGTTCGTTTGAGCCAACGAAAGCAACCTTATCATCATGACCCAGTGTGAATGAGATATTATCGAGGACCTTGACTCCATCTATCGTCTTGGAAAGATTTTCAACCTGAAGTACTTCGTTTCCGATAGCACGGTTTGGTCTGAAATCTATAAATGGATATTTCCTGCTGGAAGGACGGATCTCATCCAGTTCGATCTTTTCTAAAGCGCGCTTACGGCTGGTAGCCTGCTTAGCCTTGGAAGCATTGGCAGAGAACTTCTGAATGAACTCCTGAAGCTCTTTGATCTTTTCTTCTTTCTTCTTGTTGGCTTCCTTCATCTGTTTGATGATCAAGGCACTTGATTCAACCCAGAAATCATAGTTGCCGGCATAAAGCTGGATCTTTCCATAGTCGATGTCAGCGATCTGAGTGCAGACCTTGTTCAGGAAATATCTGTCATGAGATACCACGATAACAGTATTTTCAAAATTGATCAGGAACTCTTCGAGCCATCCGATAGCATCGAGATCCAGATGGTTGGTAGGCTCGTCAAGAAGCAGGATATCAGGATTGCCAAACAGAGCTCTGGCCAGAAGGACCTTGACCTTCAGAGGACCGGGAAGGTCTCTCATCAGAGAGTAGTGATGTTCAGTTTCGACACCCAGGCCGTTCAGCATGGTTGCGGCATCACTTTCAGCCTCCCATCCATTCATCTCGGCAAATTCTATTTCCAGCTCACTGGCCTTTATACCGTCTTCCTCACTGAAGTCCGTTTTAGCATAGAGAGCTTCTTTCTCTTTCATGATCTCATACAGACGTGCATTTCCCTGGATAACAGTATCCAGAACGATCTGATCGTCGTATTTGAAATGGTCCTGCTCAAGGAAAGAAAGCCGCTGGCCTTTTGTGATAGTTACATCACCTTTGGAAGGTTCGAGCTGACCTGAAAGTATTCTTAAAAAAGTGGATTTGCCGGCACCATTGGCACCGATCAGACCATAGCATTCACCTTCAACAAACTTGATGTTTACATCTTCAAACAGAGCTTTTTTACCAACTCTTAAAGTTACATTATTTGCACTGATCATATTAATTATCCTTTCAGTTTCACTAAATTAATAGTTTACCATTTATTAACGTTTCAGTCAAAATTTTTATATATTTATTTGACGTATATTTATTATATTAATTATAATAAACAGGCTTATAAAATAAGCGGAAAAGAGGTTATATTACATGGACAGGATCGTACTGGCTTCTGCATCGCCCAGGCGCAGACAACTGCTTGAGATGGTTGGAATTGAGATAGATGTGATACCTTCAAGCTGTGATGAACATATTGAGCCATGCAGACCATCTGAAATGGCTGAAAGATTATCCAAAAAGAAATGTTTGAATGTTGCTGAGATACAGAAACATAATGGTAACAGAGAGCACCGCTTATTCATAGGAGCAGATACAATTGTTGTTCTGGATGGACAGATCCTGGGAAAGCCGAAGGATCCCGAAGATGCATTTATCACATTGAAGATGCTTTCCGGCAGGACCCATGAAGTGTATACAGGAGTGACCATTCTTGATGCTGAAGAAGGAAAGACTTGTTCATTTACTGAGAAAACGGAAGTGACCATGTTCGTGGTAAATGACAGCGATATCAGAGCATATGTCGAAACAGGGGAACCCATGGACAAGGCCGGCTCCTATGGCATCCAGGGGAAAGGCGCTTTTCTGGTAGAGAAGATAAATGGTGACTATTACAACGTAGTGGGCCTCCCTGTTGCAAGACTGCTGCAGATACTGAAAAAAGATTTTGGCCTGAATTAAACATTGTTAAATATTCTACAATTTACTGTTGAAAGATGACTTTGTTTTTCTTATAATTCATTATCATGGAAACAAAAAACAACAAACCTATATCAAAAGCAGTAATCTCCAGACTCCCAGGATATCACAGATACCTGGGAGAGCTTGTGACTGAAGGAAAAGAGCGTGTATCGTCTGAAGAACTGAGCCGTATGATGAAGATCACAGCTTCCCAGATCAGACAGGATCTGAATAATTTCGGGGGTTTTGGTCAGCAGGGATACGGATATAATGTCAGATATCTTTATGGTGAGATAGGCAGGATCCTGGGTGTAGAGCATCCTCACAACCTGATAATCATCGGTGCAGGAAACCTGGGAAGGGCTATAGCCAATTATCATGGATTTACCGAGCACGGATTCAATTTCTGCGGTATATTTGATGCGGACAGGACACGCTGCAGACAGATGATCGGAGAGCTGGAAGTCATGCATATGGATGATCTGTCAGCATTCGTAGGCAGCAATAACGTAGATATTGCTGTAATAGCTGTTCCTAAAGAAGCGGCAAAACTTGTCGCTCTGAATCTGTATGAACTTGGAATAAGATATTTCTGGAATTTTGCCCACACAGAGCTGGCTCTTCCGGATGATACAGTAGTCAAGAGCGTTCATCTGCTTGATTCGCTTCTGGAACTGTCATTTGAGATCAGTCAGAGAGATAAAAAAGGTAGATAAAATGGACAATTATGTGTATTACAGAGTATGGGCCGATATCGACCTGGATGCTGTAAGAGAAAACATTAAAAATATTCAGAAAGGCCTGAAAGACGGCACCAAAACATGTGCTGTCATCAAGGCAGACGGATACGGTCACGGAGCAGTCCCGATCGCCAGAAAGATCAGAGATATGGTTGATTTCTTTGCGGTTGCTACAATAGATGAAGCGATAAATCTGAGACTGCACAATATCAAAAATCCTATTCTGATCATAGGATATGTTCATCCTGCAAATACGATCACAGCTATCAGAAATGACATCCGTTTGACGGTATTTGATCTGGATACGGCGCTGAAGATCGCCGAGGCAGCCAGGGATATCGGGAAACCTGCCAAGATCCATATCAAGATCGATACAGGTATGAGCAGGATCGGCTTCAGACCATGTGATGAGAGTGCTCAGATCATAAAGAAAATTGCAGAAAATGAATGGCTAGAAGTTGAGGGCATATTTACACACTTCTTCAATGCTGATTCATATGATCAAAGTTCTGCGTATAAGCAACTGGATGAATTCAGTTCATTCTGCGATCTGTTAAGTGATCAGGGCGTGAATTTTGCCATCATACACTGTTCCAACAGCGCAGCAGCTACTGTTATGCCCGAGGCAAACATGGATATGGTACGTCTGGGCATATCCATATATGGACTGTATCCTTCCGAATATATTGACCAGATTAAGCTGAGATCTGCTCTGTCACTTAAGAGCCATGTTGTCATGGTAAAGAATATCTCTGCTGGCACAACTGTTGGTTATGGTGCTACATTTACTGCAGATAAGGATATGACAATTGCAACCATCCCTGTTGGTTATGCTGATGGATATTTCAGGAGTCTCTCAAATAAAGGTACTGTACTGATAAACGGAAGGAGAGCTCCGATCATCGGTCGCATCTGTATGGATCAGTTTATGATAGATGTTACAGACATTCCAGATGTCAGACAGGGAAGTGAGGTTACACTGATAGGTAAATGCGGTGATGATGAGATCACCATGGAAGAGATCTCAGAACTGGCAGGTTCATTTAATTATGAGTTCGCCTGTGATATTGGAAAACGTGTTCCCAGAGTGTATTATTCCGGAGGCGCAGAGATCGGGACAAAAGATTATTTTTATGACCGTTATTAACCATAAGGTGTAGTTGATTAAATTATCATTAAATGGTATTATTAACAGGTTAAATAACAAGATATACAAGAGAGGTTATTATAAATGTCAGGACATTCAAAGTTTGCTAATATAAAGCACAAAAAAGAGAAAAATGACGCAGCAAAAGGTAAAATTTTCACAAAGTTAGGAAGAGAGATTGCAGTTGCAGTTAAAGAAGGTGGACCAGATCCAACACAGAATAGTAGATTAAAGGATGTTATAGCAAAAGCAAAATCAAATAATATGCCAAATGATACTATTGAAAGAAGTATAAAAAAGGCAGCAGGTGATGCCAATGCAGTTAACTATGAAGCTGTTACATATGAAGGATATGGACCAAATGGAATAGCAATAATAGTTGAAGCTTTAACAGATAATAAGAATAGAACTGCATCAAATGTAAGAAATGCATTTACTAAAGGAAGTGCTAATGTAGGTACACCAGGATGTGTGTCATATATGTTTGATAAAGAAGGAGAGATTATAATGGCAAAAGAAGAATGTGATATGGATGCGGATGAGTTAATGATGATAGCTTTAGATGCAGGTGCAGAGGATTTTAAAGAAGAAGAAGATAGTTATGAAATTGTAACTGAGCCAGAGATGTTTTCTGCAGTTAATGATGAACTAGAGGCTCAGAATATTCCTATGGCTAATGCAGAAGTA
>JAZUNG010000055.1:0-1786 GCA_045604025.1 Lachnospiraceae bacterium
GCAGATGAGCATTCTGAAGGCTTTTGCACGCGTTTAAAAGGCAAGCCGTGCCGTTTTCCGGAGAAGATGCGTTATTCGATCGAATCACTCGGAGGCAATGTGGGAACGACACTCAGCGAATTGATGGAGATAGAGCTTGAATGGATACAGGAAGGCAGGATGCCATCGTATTTCGTGCTGGTGAGCGGGCTGTTGAGACCGTAAAAAAGTAATAATGATATGGATATTAGAAAAAGTATAACAGAAGAAATAAAAAGATTCGTGTCTGAAGAGAATGCAAAGTGCAGCATGGGAATTATATGGCAGGAGCCGATAGTGGGTTTTGCAGATGCAAAGAGCGAGTATATCGGTAAGCTAAAAGATATCGTGCATCCCGACCATCAGATGCCTGAAGATGTGATAGAAGATGCCAAGACAGTGATATGTTACTTCGTGCCTTTCGAAGAGTGGGTGGCGAAGAGCAATGCAGGAGCAGATATATCCTCTCCGCAGTGGGCTGAGAGCTATGAGCTGACTAATGCCATGATGACAAGGCTAAATGAACATATGACAGACTTTATCCATAAGCTGGGATATGAGGCGAAGACAGCACCTGAGGCAGCTGTGTTTTACAGGGACGAAGTGATCAGTCACTGGTCGTTCAGGCATATAGCTTATGCAGCAGGCCTCGGGACATTCGGTCTCAATAATATGCTGATCACAGACAAGGGATGTAGCGGCAGATATAACTGCATCGTGACAAACCTTGATGTACAGGCCGACAGTCCGAAAAAAGAAGAGGCGTGTCTTTATATAAAAGATGGCACATGCGGAGCATGTATGGTAAAATGTCCTGCGGGAGCAATTAGGCCTGATGGATTTGATAGACATAAGTGCTATGAGCAGTGCTTGAAGAATGCGGCTATTTATACGGAGTTCGGAAGTTCATATGCAGGATCCTGTGGGGATGAAGAGCAGCAAGATGAAACGGATAATTACGGTTCCGAAGTTTGTGGTAAATGCATCGCAGGCATGCCGTGCGCATATAGAGAGGTGAAATGATGAAATTAAGTAAACTTTGCGAGAGAATAGATTATGAGTTGCTGCAGGGCAGCATGGATACAGAGGTGGCAGATGTCATCTATGATTCCAGAAAAATAACAGAAGGAACGATGTTCGTGTGCATGGTGGGAGCTGTGACAGATGGACATAAATATATACCTGACGCTATCGAAAAGGGCGCATCGGTCATCGTTTTAGAGCGTGAGGAAGAAGCTGAGCAGATCCCTGAAAACATCACAGTTATCAAGGTGGTTTCAGCAAGAAGATCGCTGGCGCTGATCTCAGCAGCGTATTTCGATTATCCTGCAGACAAGCTGACGACTATCGGTCTGACAGGAACTAAGGGTAAGACGACTACGACATATATCATCAGAGATGTGCTGGCACAGGCAGGTAAGAAAGCAGGCCTCATAGGGACTATCGCCATCGTTTATGGCGACGAGTTCATTCCTGCTAAGAATACGACTCCTGAATCATACGAGATCCATAAGCACATGGCTAAGATGGTTGAAGCAGGCTGCGAATAGGTAGTGATGGAAGTTTCATCACAGGGATTCAAGCATGATAGAACTGCCGGGCTGATGTTTGACTATGGCGTGTTCACAAATTTTTCTCCGGACCATAACGCACCGGCTGAACATGCTGACTTTGATGAATATCTCCTGTGTAAGAGTATGTTGTTCAGACAGTGCCGTACAGGCATCGTCAATGTAGATGATGAGCATACTTCTGCAGTACTGGCTTG
>JAZUNG010000056.1:0-13242 GCA_045604025.1 Lachnospiraceae bacterium
GAAGCAGGCAGGCTCTATCTGGAGAGCGCGAAGAAGCTGTTAAACGACTGGGAAGGCATCGCCACACTGGTAAAACCTCTGGAAAAAAGCACATTCCTGCATCTGTCCATCGGTCTGCCAGGCAACTGTATACCACCGGTCGTAGGCCGTTTTCTGGACGAATTCATCCCGAGACATCCCGAGATAGAACTTAGTCTGTATACCGATGAAGAGATCGGTATCGCTTATGGTCTCAGGAGCCAGCAGGTAGATATATTCTTTGCATTTGAGCCATCTGTAAACTGCAGGAGCGGCCTGATCCTCCGCCCTGTTCACCATACCAGGATGGGTGTTCTGATACCGTCTGATCACAGACTGGCATTCAGAGACAGCGCCAGCCTGTCTGAATTCGACGGAGACACATTTCTGCTCTACCCGTCGTCACCCGATACATCGATGGAAGATTACCAGAAAAAGCTTCTTAAAAACAGCGGTATCCGGTACATCCTGTACGGTGGTCATTTTTCTCAGACCCAGTATCAGCTTCCCGTCAAAATGGGCTGCGGAACTGCTCTGTATCCCAGGATCAAGAACCAGCAGCTCCCGCCTAAGACAGTCTATCTGGAACTGACTGACGACAAGTGTCAGTGTGAGATATATATGCTGCATCATCCTGAAAACCACAATCCTGCGCTGCAGCTGTTTCTGGAAGAATTCGGAGATACGGAAGGGACGGACTAAGTATGAATACAGAAAGATTACTTGAATTCCAGGTATTGGCACAGACCCTGCACTACGGAACTGCAGCCTCCAGACTGTATATCTCCCAGTCTGTCCTGTCCAGGCATATCCAGAGTCTGGAAAAGGAGCTGGGCGTGAAGCTCTTCACCCGCTCTTCCCACAACGTCGCCCTGACCAGCGCAGGCATCGCATTCTACAGACTGTCTCAGGACTTTCTGAAGGACGCTCACCACGCTGCAGATGTGGCCCGCGTCGCGTCCATGGGTATCACTGGATCGGTAAAGGCCGGATTCCTGCTGCCCACTATGAGTGCGCGTATCCGAGATTTCCTGAAACTATTTGATGAGCGCTACCCGGATATCTTCGTATCCAGTGACGTTCTTACAGATATAAACGTTGTACATCTTGAGGAATACCATTACATAACGCTAGGATCACTGGCCATGCCGTTCCCGGACTGTTTTGAGCTGTATCATAAGCTTCCTGAAAAAGGATGCCTGATCTTCCCGCTGAACAGTCAGGATATACCTGATAACCCGGTATCCCTGAAAGAGCTGACCAATAAGACTCTCTTTCTGCCGGGCTATAACCGCACCACAGGGTCATTTGCGCGGATCGGTCAGCTGGCCCGCCAGGCCACAGATGACCACGTTCATATAGTACCAGTAGTCAATCCAGAGACAGCCATACTGAACGTTGAGCTGGGACGTGGCTACACGATCCTGCCCAAACACCGCGCTTCATACAGTTCCCAGCAATTCAGATACTCTGACCTGACTGATGACTGCTATTTTGAAACCATGTTTATGCGCAATACTAACTTCGATTCTGACGCTGACAGATTGTTCGGCGAAGAGTTTATAAAGATTCTTGAACGGAACTAAGGAATTATCATGACACTGAAAGAACGTTTCATAGCATGGACGGAAAAGAGGGACAAGAAACTCGTTGAGGAAGAAGCCGTTTCCCGCCTTTATAGAAAAAACAGAAGATACCACAGGTATTTTGAGGGCTATACTGAGTATACCCGCATGGATATCAAGGGTACTTTACGTATAGAGCGAGTCTATACCGGCGCGTATTACTCGGCTCATCTGAGTACGGCCCTGTACGCGCTGACCAGGATTGGCTATATAATTCTGGCTCTGATCGCCGCATACTGTGATATCTCTGCTACGATCACTAACTACCCTTACAACTTCACCTGGTACTGCACCGTTCCGGAGGCTCTGGGATTCCCGCTGACATTCGGACTGATCATGGCTGTAGTCTCCACCGCCCTGGCGGAACGCAAGCTCAAGATCAGACAGTACCGGACCATCCATACGACAAAGGTCTACCTGGGTTATATCGGAGCAGGTGTTCATCTGGTGACCATGATAACCATGATCATCAACATACTCATCACGGGCTCCGCCGCCACACCCGGCATCTGGTGTGGGCCTGTGAAAATGCTCGCAGCTGCCATCTGCTTCACTATCGTAGCCATCTGTGAGAAAAAGACCGAGTATGATGTGCTCGAAAATCCTGTAAAGCCGGAACCCGGCGGCATCGAGATCACCCGCGAGTAAAGCAAGAGCGGCAGTATTTCAATCATCAGGAGAAGAAAACTGCCGCTCTTTTAAGTTATATGCATTAATATATGCTGCCTGAATCGATCAATTCATTCAGAGATCAATCCTTTACATTGGAGAACAACCATTCTCTCAGAGCTTTGATCGGATAGACTCTGTTCCAGGTCGATGTATGATTTGAACCCGGATGAGGCCATCTGTTCGCAGGAACCACTGAGCTTCCATAGAAGACTGTGTAGCGCATATCTACGTCGTCCTTCATGGCCTCATATGCCTGCGCATTCAACTCATCATTACTCTTCTTGGCATCCCACCAGTAATGACCTATCTTCACACCTTTGGCCTCCAGAGCCTCGGTAACAGCGTTCATGCCCGGGAATGCTCTGGCATCATGCTCGGAAACGAGGATCCAGAACTTGCATTTCTGGCAGCTCTCTGCCATCTTCTCTGGCGACCACTGTCCTGCAACCAGAAGCGACGCAGCGAATAAGTCCGGATAACGGATGTTCAGCTCGCAGCTGGACATGCAGCCCATTGACTGACCGGTAGTATAGATACGCTTCCTGTCCACATGATAGCGATCCACCACGTCATTCAGCATCTCTATAACTGTCTCCAGCTCGGGACCTCCTGTATTTCCGGGAGCCGTGATCTTCACAGTTCTGTCGAACTCTGGCGCCAGCACGAAGCACGGATGCTCTGCCTGCCATTCAGGAGAAGCAAAAACGATCGCTCCGCAGCCCTGTGACAGTGTGATCAGAGGGTCCGGTCCACAAGGCCCTGCGTCATGAATGAACATGACCAGAGGCAGTGAATTGGTTCCGTCATACTCTTTCGGGATATACAGGTTGTAAGGGATACACTTGTACTGTCCCTGGATGAAATCTTCAACAATTGGTTCGATCTTCGCATCTGACTCTCTGTAGTCAAATGGCTCGATCATAGTTCCATCTGCAGCAGCAACAGGTGTTTTCTGCATCACACGTACCACTACCGGGTTGCGTTTTGCAGGTGGCAGGTTGGGGGGAGGCCCCTGAGGCTGCTCGCCCGGCTTCGGTGCCGTGATCATCTGTTTCGGCGGCTCATCATTGGGACCGGAACCGATCAGATATGAGGCGGGATCTTCAGGATTCAGATCGATCCTGACAGTATACTCATCCTCAACCTCAAAACCAGTGATGGTCCTGTTCTCTACTCTGAAAGCAGCCGGAGTGATCCTGTTAACATCAAGAGGTGTATCATATATAACTCTTGCACCTGTGATGTGCTGTCCATCAGGAAAATTGTCTGTAAGGCAGATGATACTTTTAATATGATCACTCATTTAATCACCCATTTATCCTTTAAAAAACGTTATTTATATAAGGGGCAGGCATTTGCACTGCCCCTTACACAAATACTTCCTTATGTTCTGGCGTGTCATGAAGTCTTGTACACACTAGCAAGCAGTGTATACGGACTTCCTTCCACTGTTATCAGTCAAGATAGTACTCGCAAGCGCCCCAGATGTAATCCTTGTGGTTGCTGGAGTATGTAAGCTTAGCCAGATCCTTGTTGAATGCCCAGTAGTTGATCTGTCCATAGATGGAGTACTGAATAGCATTGTCAACCAGGAAGTTCTGGATCTCGTCGATCAGCTCAGGAGTACGTGAATCCTTCTGTACAGCCTCGATCTTCTCCTGGAATCCAGGGAAGTTCTCAGGGTTCATACCATGCTCATTGGAGCCTGTCTCATAGCTGTTGATATCCAGCTGACGAGCCCACTGCTGGCCGATATCATCGCCTGCCCACATGAAGAACCACAGATCCCAGCCTGTGAAGTCAGCCTTGTAGGTATTCAGAACTGACATCTCCAGAGGCATCAGCTTAACATTGATACCGATCTGTGCCAGCTGCTGCTGGATGATCTGAGTAGCTGTGTCAGAACCGGTCTGTCCGCTCTGTACGATCAGAGTCAGCTCTTCGCCCTTATAATCTGTCTTGCTCAGATAATCTTTTGCCAGTTCGGGATCATAGATAGCATAGTAGTTGTCTGTTACAGTATCCCACTCAGGATTGTAGCCTCTGCAGGTTACGCCTGCCTCGCCGTGTACCTGATAGTATCCATACTTACCAATAGCATTGATGATACCAGGGCCATCGATAGCATAGAATACAGCGTTACGGAAGTTAACATCGTTAACAGCTGCTACAGGAGCATCTCCGTGTACGTTGAATGCCAGACCATAACGTCCTGCATTTCTCTCATAAACAACGGTGTACTCATCAAAGTGCTTGCCGCCTTCCATGAAGTCAGCGATGTTGTTAGCATCGATAGTGTAGTTGAATACTTCACCATTCTCGAATGCGATGTATCTCATGTTGCCATCACCGATGAACTCGATGTTGATGGTGTCAACATTGCCCTGTCCGGTTGCAATTCTGCAGCAGAGCTCAGGCTTCTGCCAGTAGTTCTCGTTTCTCTTCAGAACATACTTGCTGCCTACAACCTGGCTGTCCAGATAGTATGTACCGGTTCCGCAAGGATCTGATACGAAATCATGCTCAGCTGTTGCCTTCTCAGAAGCGATAGCTGTGGTCAGGATAGTAGTCTCAGGGATGATAGACTCGCAAGGGTTCTTCCAAACGATATCAACTGTGTAATCATCAATAACATCAACATGATCGATCAGGTTGTAGTCACCTGATACACCTGAAACACTTGCCTGCTCGATAGAGAACTTAACGTCAGATGCCTTGATCTCGTTTCCATCAAAGTCTTTGATGTAGTCATAGATCTTGACGATCAGATGGGTCTTTTCGTTCTCGTCTTCCCAATGGATGTCCTCTGCCATGCAGGGCTCGATGCAGTATGAAACGCCGTCTTTCTCAACGTTGTAAGCCAGAGGCTCCCATACAACCATTACCATCTCGTTACGTCCACGTCCAGACTGCCAAGGTGTCCATGTCTTGATCTCATTACCTGTGGAGATATTGATCTCTTTGTAGTTTTCGTCACCATCAGCTGTTGTCTTACGTGATGAGTCAATAGCTGTTACTTCTCCAAAGTCCTTGTAATCCCAGAAGTTGGACTTTGCAGCTTCCTCAGCCTTGGACTGCATTTCATCCTCAGCTGCTCCAGCGCCCTGTGTTACAGCCTCAGTAGCTGCATCAGTGCCGCCACCGCCCTGTGTAGGGTTGTTATTTCCACCGCCCTGATTTCCGCATGCGCAGATAGCGATAGCCATAACAGCAGCAAGAATAATTGCGATAACTTTCTTCATTTTCTTTCCTCCTTGAAGATTGGATAAATATCATAAAGGACTCACTCGAATCCTCTATTTCAAATGTAGTGGCGATCAGAGACCGTTTACCTCTCTGACCTTGCAGCATGATACGAAGTGACCCGGCAGGATCTCTTCGAGTATCTGCGGCTCGTGGCATCTTTCGTCCACGTACGGGCATCTTGCTGCAAATCTGCATCCCGGCTTCGGATTGATCGGGCTGGTCAGCTCTCCCTTCAGAGGGATCCTCTGCATCGGGTGATCGATGTCTGTAGAAGGAATGGATGACAGCAGTACCTTCGTATAAGGATGCAGTGTGTTCTGGAACAGATCCTCTGTTTCGGATTTCTCAACAGCCTGTCCCAGATACATAACCATGATGTTGTCAGAGATATGTCTTACAACTGACAGGTCATGAGTTACGAACATATAGGCCAGTCCCTGGCTTTCCTTCAGATCCATGAGCAGGTTCAGTACCTGTGCCTGGATAGATACGTCCAGAGCGGATACCGGCTCGTCGCACATGATGAACTCGGGTCTCAGTGCCAGAGCACTGGCAATACCTACTCTCTGGCGGCGTCCGCCGTCCAGCTCATGTGGATATGAATACATCAGTCTCTGGTCGATACCTACCAGCTCCATCAGACGGTCAACTTCCTGCTGAAGCTCCTTCTTGGAACGGTAGTTTCCGCCACGTCTCAGGGGCTCCACGATAGTATCGCGGATACTCATTCTGGGGTTCAGTGATGAATACGGATCCTGGAAAACGATCTGCATCTTCTCGCGGATCTTCTTCAGCTCATGACCCTTGACATGAGTGATATCCTGGCCGTTCAGGAATACCTTGCCGTCTGTAGCTTCCTGCAGACGGATGACTGTACAGCCCAGTGTGGTCTTGCCGCAGCCTGACTCACCAACGACTCCCAGAGTCTCGCCCTTGTTGATAGTGAAGCTGACTCCGTCAACTGCGTGGTTCTTGCCTGCGGGAACGTTGAAGTATTTTTTCAGATTCTCTACTCTGATAAGAGGTTCCATTTATGCTTCCTCCTTCCCTGGCTTGAGACATCTGCAGAAATGTCCCGGTGTGATCTCTGTCAGTCCTACTGCAGCTGTCCTGCACTCTTCTGTACAGCGCTCGCACCTCTCGTGGAACTTGCAGCCTGTAGGCAGGTTTGCAGGATCCGGCGGCATGCCGTGAATAGGTTTCAGTCTGGCTGTTCTCTCCTGCATATTCGGGAGGGACCCGAACAGACCTAGTGTATACGGATGAGAAGGATTCTTGAATATGTCACGCTTGGTACCATACTCAATGATCTCACCAGCGTAGATAACTGCTACGTCTTCACATGTCTCTGCAACAACGCCCAGGTCGTGTGTGATCAGGATCATGGATGTCTGATATTTCTCTCTCAGTTCCTTGATCAGATCCAGTACCTGTGCCTGGATAGTTACGTCCAGAGCTGTGGTAGGCTCGTCAGCGAGGATGATCTCGGGGTTGCAGGCCAGTGCCATGGCGATGACAACACGCTGCTTCATACCGCCTGAGAACTGATGAGGATACTCTACGCTTCTCTCGGTAGGGATACCTACGAGCTCGAGCATCTCAGCTGCCTTCTTCTGAGCCTCGTCCTTCTTGATCTCACGGTCGTGGATCTGGATGATCTCCATGATCTGATCGCCTACTGTCATCAGAGGGTTCAGAGCTGTCATGGGATCCTGGAAGATCATGGCGATCTTGTCACCGCGGTAATGTCTCATATCGTCATCAGACAGTTCCGTCAGCTCTACGCCGTTCATCTTGACGCTTCCGCTCACCATACGTCCGCCGGGATCGGGAAGGATCCTGAGGATTGTTTTTGCTATAGTTGTTTTTCCTGCGCCGGTCTCCCCGACCAGTCCCAGAGCTGAACCTTTCCTGAGGTCCAGTGATACACCATTAACTGCATGGATGACTTCGCCGCCCTGAGTATATTCGGAAACAACATCTCTTAATGATAAGATTATTTCTTTGTTTTCGCTCATTGTTCTCACTCCTTCCTCAGTTTCTCAGCTTCGGATCAAGTGCGTCACGAAGTCCGTCACCCATCAGGTTAACAGCAAGAACGGTGATACCGATGGCCAGACCAGGGAATACGAGCAGGTATGGATACTGGATGATATATCCGGTACCATAGCTCAGCATAGCGCCCCATTCAGGCTCCGGCGGCTGGATACCGAGTCCTAAGTAACTCAGCGAAGCAGCCTCTGTGATATTGGCACCGATACCCATGGCCAACATCAACAGTGTAGGCGAGATGACGTTCGGCAGCAAGTGTTTGAACATGATGATCGCCTTCGGAGTATTGATAGACTCTGCGGCCTCGATATACTCCTTGCTCCTCTCGGCCAGGATCATACCTCTGGTCATTCTGGCTCCCTGAGGGAAGTGTCCGATACTGAGGGCGAGGACTGTGTTGAAGAATCCGGGTCCCAGTGTAGCAGACAGGATAATGGTCAGCAAGATACCGGGGATAGCGCTCCAGATATCACAGAATCTCATGATGATATCCTCGACTATGCCGCCGAAGTATCCGGCTATACTTCCTAAGATAACGCCCAGGGCATTTCCTGTGAATGAACAGATCAGGCCCAGAGCAAGTGAAAACTTGGCACCATAGAGCATTCTGGAGAGAATATCTCTTCCCATGCCGTCTGTGCCGAACCAATGTGCTCCGCTCGGTTTCTGGAAGATCTGGTCCAGATGCATCTCATACGGTCCGTAAGGTGCGATGAGCGGTGCAATGATAGCCAGTATGACTATGATAGCGAACAGAATTCCGCCAACCTTGGCACTGGGATAACGGAATATCCTCTTGATGGTATCCCATGCCTGGCTCTTCTTCCTGAGCTTCTGTGCGGGTGCAGCAGCAACGTTTGTACTCATTTGCCTTTCTTACCCCCTCTCTGATACTGTGCCTTGATACGGGGATCGATCCAGCCGTACGCAAGGTCCATGATCAGGATGACGATCGCTCCGAAGATCGCGAAGAACAATGTACATCCACGAACAATAGGATAGTCACGTGAACTGATACCATTCAGCATGTACAGACCAACGCCCGGGATCGAGAAGATCCTCTCTGTAATAGAAGATCCTGCAACGATACCTGCCAGTCGGCCACCCATCATAGTGATGATAGGAAGCAGCGCATTGGGCAGCATGTGCCTTCTGACTACTACCTTCTCCACCTGACCCTTGGCACGCGCGGTCGTTACAAAGTCTGCTCTGATAACCTCCAGCATGGCTGAACGCGCCTGTCTCGCATTACCTGCAATACCTCCCAGACACGTCGTAAGAACCGGCAGGATATAGTATTGGATACCTCCGATTCCATGAGTAGGGAGCCATTTCAGGTTAACAGCGAAGATGATGATACCCATCAGTGATACCCATAGACCCGGCATGGAAATGAAGATCATGGAAACACCGATCACTCCGTAATCCTGCCACTTGCCCTGATGTCTGGCTGCCTGGATACCCAGAGGGATACCGATGCAGGTGGTAAGGACCATACCTGCCAGGTTCATCAGAACAGTACGAGGAAGCCTGCGGCCCATCTCTTCGATGATCGGGGATTCATATGTCCATGAAATACCCAGATCGCCCTTGATGAAGGTCTGGAACAGGAATCTGCCCAGCTGCACTGCATAGGGCTGATCGACACCGAGCTTGGCTCGCATCATCTGCAGCTCTTCTGCGGTGGCATTGCTTCCCAGGATCATTTCGGCGGGGTCGCCGGGTGCAAAGTAAAGAATCGTAAAAATTACGAATGCCACGCCTATCAGGATAACGATCATCCATAACAGACGCTTAACAATGTACCTCCACATAAATTTTCTCCTTCTTTAGTTTCCCCTGATGATCGCGCACCTGCTGCGGCTTGCTGATGCTGCTGTGAGCCGGCCAGCCTGTAGGTAGCTGGCATGCATCGACGGCGAGCTGTTGCCTGCAGCTTGCCTGTTGCGGCATGCTTGCTGGCTGGCCTGCCTATATGGGCTGGCTATTGTCGCCGGCGAGCTGTTGCCTGCAGCTGTATTGCGGCATCCCGCAGCTGCGTACAGTGCGCCTTACTATACATGTTGATTATATTTTTGAAGGGCGTTTGTTTTCAAGGAGAGTTTCGTTTCCGGTCATTCGAGAATCCGAACGGCTGGTTTCAGAGCGCTTGAATACTGTTCGGAAAATGGCAGTTTCAAGGTATTATTCAGTGTGTTATTCATATATTGTATTGCATATGACCGAACGCGTTGTGTTTTTGACTAGTTTTGTTCTTCCTGGTTTATGCAGGTTTAACAAAACTCTGAAGCGGGTTGAGTTTCTGGATTTTCTTTCAAAGAACCTGTCAATCGTCATATTCATGGTGGTATATGCATTTAACTGAACGCTGAGGGGCATTTTAGGAGAGGTGGTGCTATTATTTCTAATGAGGATCATGGTCTGTTGTGATATAATCTCAGATGAAAGAAAACAGAGGGTGTTATTCCCGCTGGATGTGGCTGCTCAGGATATTTCCAGGATAGCGGATCATCCGGGCAAATCATCCGGGCGGCACACCCGACACACTATTATCCGGGCGGCACACCCGACACACTATTATCAGGAGGGACACATGAGTTATAAGACTATGCAGGAGCTTCTTCCCGAGGAGAAGGCCATGCCTATCGCAAGATTTTACTACGACTACCCTATGCGCGACCTGCCCGAGGATCTCAAGGCAGAGATCTATGGGCCGCCCGTGGATTACCGGACGGTGCTGGACGCGCAGCATTATATCGAGTGGCTGAAGGCGCCCGGCGAGTATGACGAGCGCGAGAACGCGTACTGCATGTTCCCGGACGGTTCCGGCTACATCGCCACATATCTGAAGTTCCCGAAGGAGCTGGACGCGCGCAAGCTCTTCTGGTATCTGAACTGGATGAATTTCCACCCGAAGAGCCAGCCCGACGGCACCGGCAACATCCGCTACAAGATCTGGAACCCGGCCGACCACTGGGACCACTACTTTATTAATTGGAAGGACAAGACCGAGGGCATCCACACGCGGGAGAGTCTGGATATGGGCGAGGGCGACCGCAAATACGACACGATCCGCCACCCCTACAACATGCGCGAGTACGGTCTGACGCAGGAGATCATCGACCGGACCGGCTACGGCGAGATCGGCGAGTGGGAGTCATTTGATTTCGAAGGCGCGCATCTGTGCCTGGGCCAGATCCGGAAATGCGTGGACGGCGGCTGGGAGCGCCGCAGCTGCGAATGGATCGGCTGGCGCCCCGAGAACGGCAAGATCGTCCGCGTCGAGAAGACCCCATGCAGCCTCGAATACCTGCAGAAGGTCGCTTACCACACTCTGGTCGAGTGGCAGCATCTGCTGGACATGATCGACGACCTGTACGACACCTACCACGACCAGCCGAACGATGCGGACTGAAGTCTATTGAGTACTGGGAACTGATACGTTCAACACCTACCACCCTCCGAACGATGCGGACTGAAGTGCTATTAGTTGTTGGCTGGGGTAGATGCACTTCCAGCAAATTGATAGTTGGTGTATTTATGGCTGGCGTAGACAGATTTCAGCTGACAAGAGCAGATATACTGCTGGCTGAGACATACTTTTACAGATCATATATTCAAAAGAACGGGCATGACAACGATCATGCCCGTTTTTTTATGCTCTGCCCCATGTGGGCGGCACAGAATTACATGAATGTTGCTGTGAACTGGCATTATTATAAGGTTACAGCAATATCGTGGTCTAACCAGCGAGCTGTTTAGGTACAAATATTGCTGTAAACTACCATTTTCAGTCCTTTACAGCAATGATCATTATCCTGTCAGCGACCATTTATTGCTGTAAACTATTATTACTGCCCGTTTTCAGCAATGACCTTCGTCCTCTCGGCGATCTATTTAGATGCAAATCTTGCTGTAAACTACCATTTTCAGTCCTTTACAGCAATAATTATAGTTATGGCAACAGTTTTCTATTGCTGTATACTGCCATTTTATGCCATTTACAGCAATATTTATCGTCTGTCCGGTGGATTATTCATATGCAGATATTGCTGTATATAGCCACTTTCAGTTGTTTACAGCAATGAGCATCATCTTGCCTCAGATTTGTTGGCAACGGTTTTGTTACAATGTGCTAATATCATCTGTCTGTAACAATTATCTCTGTCTCGGCAGGAATCCTTGGCTATCAATATTGTTACAAACTGCGAATATCGTCCGTTTGTAACAATTATCATAACTAGCCAGCAGTCTATCTAAGTACGAACATTGTTACAAACTGCCATTTTCAGTCGTCTGTAGCAATTTTTATCGTCTTGTCAGAAATTATAAAGACGTGTGTATTGTTACAGACAGCTATTATTAGCTATTTGTAACAAAATCACTGCCATAATCTATAACTAGAAGATGTATTATCAATGGATATTACTGCGGAAGTGTCCGCGTAGGAAGGGGAAGCCTGAATTGCAGACATGAAATGTGTCCGTAGAATCGGTTGCTCCGCGTACACGGACATAATTGCAGGATTTTATGGGCGGAAGTGTTCGCGTGGGGAGCGGGGGCTGATATGCGGACATGAATCGTGTCCGTGAAATGGTCTGCCTCGTGTACACGGACAAAATATCATGAAGATATGAGTGGATATGTCCGTGTAGAGGGAGAGGGCTGATATGCGGACATGAAATGTGTCCGTGAAATCGCCTGCCTCGCGTACACGGACATATCCGGCCACGCGATGACTAAGAAAACACCTTACATGGGCTGGCAAATAAGACTTACAAAGCCATAGCGGACAAAAATGCACGCAAGAACTGCGTGCATTTGTAAGTACAGTATTAATAACAGGGATGAAACATAAGCTTCTGCACTAATAAAAAGGAAATCAGAACATATATGCAATTAACTGCATCGAGGTGCAAAAAGCCCAAAAACGCCTGTCATAAACCCATCGCCACTTTGCCGGCTTCGACTTCATCAAACAGCGCCTGTCAGAAGCCCAGCGACACTTTGCCGGCTTCGGCTTCGTCGAACAGCGCGTCTGTCAGAAGTCCATCGACATTTTGCCTGCTTCGGCTTCGTCGAGCTCGCGGACGTAGGTCTCCATGACGCGGTAGACGCGGCGGCACATGTTCAGCACGCTCGGACGGTGCGTCGTGACGATGCAGGTCTTGTTGGGGCGCTGCCGGATGATGTTGCGCAGGACGTCGCGCTCGGTTTGCACATCCAGGGCGGAGGTGGCTTCATCGAGCAGCAGGATCGGCGCATCGCGCAGGACCGCGCGGGCGATCGCCACACGCTGGGCCTGGCCTTCAGACAGCCCGCGCCCGCGCTCGCGAACGACAGAATCTATGCCATCGGGCATTTTCTCCACAAAACTCCACGCGCACGCGATCTTCAGCGCTTCGATGATCTCTTCATCGGTGGCATCTTCTTTCACCATGCGCAGATTCTCAGCGATAGTGCCGGAAATGATAGTATTGCCCTGCGGGACATATGAGAAGAGGTGGCGCGAGTCGGCATTGGCCTCGATAGTCTGGCCGCCCGCAGCCTTGATGAGCACACTGCCCTCCTGCGGTTTGACCAGACCGAGGATCAGGCGGATCATCGTTGTCTTGCCTTCGCCGGAAGG
>JAZUNG010000057.1:0-2455 GCA_045604025.1 Lachnospiraceae bacterium
AGAGCAGCGCTTTGGAGTGAAGCATAAGGAAAAGCTCAAGCAGCTGAAAGAAAACGTAGACGTGCTGACTCTGTCAGCAACTCCGATACCCCGCACTTTGCATATGTCCCTATCAGGGATCAAGGATATGAGCACTCTTGATGAACCGCCTGAAGACAGATATCCTGTTCAGACATACGATATGGAACAGGATGATTTCGTGATACGAGATGCCATCGAGAAAGAACTGGCTCGCGGCGGACAGGTGTATGTGCTGTATAACAGAGTGGAGTCCATCGAGCGTGTAGCAAGCGATATAGAGCGATTGGTGCCTGAAGCTTCGGTAGTGGTGGGGCACGGCAAGATGGCTTCGAATAAACTGGAAGAGATCATAGTAGATTTCTCTGAAGGTGAATACAATGTATTTGTGTCTACTACCATCATAGAGTCGGGAATGGATATCCCGAATGTAAACACGATGATAGTGCTGGATGCCGATAAATTCGGATTAGCGCAGCTTTATCAGCTTCGAGGACGTGTAGGCAGATCGGATCGTATGGCATATGCATACCTGATGTATAAGAGGGATAAGGTGCTCTCTGAAATCGCCGAGAAGAGGCTAAAAGCAATTCGTGAATTCACCGAGTTCGGTTCAGGATTCAAGATCGCCATGAAGGACCTGGAACTTAGAGGAGCAGGTAATCTGCTGGGCACGGAACAATCAGGTCATATGCTCAGCATAGGATATGAGCTTTACTGCAAGATGCTCGAAGAAGCTGTCGGTGAATTGAACGGTATCGAGAAACTACCTGAACCTGAAGAGACAGCATTCAGCCTGCCGATACCGGCTATAATCCCGGTAAGATATATAGAGAACGAAGTGCTGCGTCTGCAGATGTATAAGAAGATCGCGATGTTAGAAAATGATGAAGACGAAGCCGAGATCGTAGATGAACTGATCGACAGATTCGGTGATATCCCGCGCGATACAATGAATCTGATCAAGATATCAAAGATCAGAGCCATGGCAGGGAAGCTGGGCGTAACGGAAATACTGCAGCAAGGATATAAGGTGATATTCAGCCTTTGGGAAAACGTCAAACTGTCACAGGAAACTATGGCAGGTCTTATCGGAGAATATGGTGAAAAGATGATGATAAACGGGGGTAAAGAACCGTACATCAGACTGACTGTAGGAAAGGAAGATCCGCTGCAGGCGATAGAGAGATTTTTGCAGACAGCTGTGGCAGGTCGTAAACTGAATTAAGAAGCATTGACTCATTAGAGAGAAAGGAATGCGAAATGATAAATATAGTAATAACTGCCCCTAGAGGCAATATGGATAAGCTTATCGTAGAAGCTGCTGCAAAGCGTGCAGACATCAAGATAGTAGGTGGTATCGGTGCTCCCGGAAGAGATTATATCGGTAAGGATATCGGTATCGCAGCAGGACTTGGTTTTGAGGTAGGTGCACTTGTATATGATGATATTGAAGAAATCATAGATCAATGTGATCTGGTAGTGGACTTTTCAAGAGTGGAACTTTCTATGAAAGTACTGGATGCATGCCTCGCACATAATAAGGCACTGATCTGTGGGACTACAGGATTCAGTGAAGAACAGACAGCAGCTCTTCTTGCGGCGGGAGATAAGATCCCTATGATGAAGGCGGCAAATACATCTTATGTAGTAAATGTTATGAGAAAACTGCTGGGACAGGCGGCTGCGATGCTGGGAGACAAATGCAAGATCGAAATCATTGAGATGCACAGTGAAACTAAGCTGGATGCACCGAGCGGTACTGCTATAGAGATGGCAGAAGAAATGGCTGAAGCTGCGCAGGATAAGTCTTATGAAGATATCGCATTCCACTCAATAAGAGCAGGAAACACACCTAGCACACATAGAGTGATATTCGGATGCATGGGCGAAAAGATGGAGATATCCCACGATGCATATGACTGGAGATGCTACGCAGAAGGAGCATGCGATGCAGTAGAGTTCATGGCAGGAAAAGCACCGGGGCTGTACAGCATGGAAGTCGTGATTATGAGATAGTATCGCCTTTGCTAAGTCCTCCTCGCAGGCAATCATATAAACTTACTCAAAAAGAATAGAACCTCAGGAAAACTCGCCTATAAGGCTCAGACAGTTCCTGAGGTTTTTCTATTCTTTATTCTCGTTTCGTTTATGATTGTTTCTGCTCGTGCGGAAACCGCATAGTCGATACTATTTCATAAACGCATTTATGCTATAAGAAAATGTACTTTAATACGAATAAGATTGCAAGGATGTACATGAGTGGTGCTATGTTCTTTTTCTTGCCAGTTACCAGATTCAGTACTACGTATGAAATAACTCCGAAGCAGATACCTTCTGAAATGCTGTAGAACAGCGGCATTGCCAGGATGCAGAGGTATGCAGGGATCGTTTCTGATAAGTTCTCTGCAGTGAACCTCAGCTCAGTGATGGATTC